>NZ_AKJL01000050.1 GCF_000282355.1 Pseudomonas sp. GM49 | reverse complement strand
CAGCGGCAGCACCTTGCGCATCGATGGCGCCGCCAGCCTCGGCGGGCGTGCCTGGCCGATTCACAAGGCGACCAACAGCGAGTCGTACAACGGTTTTCACCGCGCCTACTTGCCAGACGTGTTGAAGAACAAGGAATAAGCCATGCCGGTGATTCAGTCGCAACTCGACCCCCACAGCGAGCCGTTCGCCCAGAACCGTGCGGCGATGCTGAACGCCATCGAGCAAGTCCGCGCGCTCGAACAGAACCTGCTGAACAAGGCTGCCGAAGCCAAACCCAGGTTCGAAAAACGCGGCCAACTGCTGCCCCGCGAGCGACTCAATCTGCTGCTGGACCCCGGCGCGCCGTTTCTCGAACTGGCCAGCCTGGCCGGCTATAAACTGTACGACGACAAGGACGGCAGCTCTGCCGGTGGCGGTTTGATCGCCGGCATTGGTTACGTGTCTGGTGTGCGTGTGCTGGTAGTCGCCAACAACAGCGCAATCAAGGGCGGGACCATTTCCCCCGCCGGTTTGAAAAAATCCCTGCGCCTGCAACAGATCGCCATGGAAAACAAACTGCCGGTGATCACCCTCGCCGAAAGCGGCGGCGCCAACCTCAATTACGCGGCGGAGATTTTCGTCGAAGGCGCACGCAGCTTTGCCAATCAGGCGCGGATGTCGGCCATGGGGTTGCCTCAGGTCACCGTGGTGCACGGCTCGGCCACGGCGGGCGGCGCCTATCAGCCGGGATTGTCGGATTACGTGGTGGTGGTGCGCGGCAAGGCCAAGCTGTTTCTCGCCGGCCCGCCACTGCTCAAGGCCGCCACCGGCGAGGTCGCGACCGATGAAGAACTGGGCGGCGCCGAGATGCACGCACAAACCGCCGGCACCGCCGAATACCTGGCTGAAAACGACGCCGACGGTGTGCGTCAGGTACGCGAGATTGTCAGCCTGCTGCCGTGGAACCAGCAGTTGCCCCGCCTGCCCGAACGGCATTGGGAGGAGCCGCTTTACCTCATCGACGAACTGCTGGGCCTGATCCCGGATGACCCGAAAAAACCCTACGACGTACGCGAAATCATCGCCCGTCTCGCCGACGCTTCGAACTTTCTTGAATTCAAAGGCGAGTTCGATCAGCAGACCGTGTGCGGCCACCTGAAAATTCAGGGCCGCGCCTGCGGCTTCATCGGCAACAACGGCCCGATCACGCCCAAGGGTGCGAGCAAGGCCGCGCAGTTCATTCAGCTTTGCGACCAGAGCCGCACGCCGTTGCTGTTTTTCCACAACACCACCGGGTTCATGGTCGGCACCGAATCGGAGCAACAAGGTGTGATCAAACACGGCGCGAAGATGATTCAAGCGGTGGCCAATGCCCGGGTGCCGAAGCTGACCATCGTCGTCGGTGGCTCCTACGGCGCGGGCAACTATGCAATGTGCGGACGCGGCCTCGACCCGCGTTTCATCTTCGCCTGGCCCAACAGCCGCACCGCCGTGATGGGTGGCGCGCAAGCGGGCAAAGTGCTGCGCATCGTCACCGAGGCCAAACAGGCCAAGGACGGTCTGGTGCCCGACCCGAAAATGCTCGACATGCTGGAACAGGTCACCGCGCAGAAACTCGACAGCCAGTCCACCGCGCTCTACGGCAGTGCCAATCTGTGGGACGACGGTTTGATCGACCCGCGGGATACAAGGACGCTGCTCGGTTACTTGCTGGATATCTGTCACGAGGCCGAGGTGCGGCCATTGCAAGCCAACAGTTTTGGCGTAGCGCGGCTCTAGGCCGGCTCAAGGAGAACAATAAAAATGATCTTCACCCAGGAACACGAAGCACTGCGCCGCACCGTGCGCCAATTCGTCGAGCACGAGATCAATCCGCACGTCGAAGAGTGGGAAAAGGCCGGGCGCTTCCCCATCCACGAAATTTTCCGCAAGGCCGGCGACCTTGGCCTGCTGGGGATTTCCAAACCGGAAAAATACGGTGGCATGGGACTCGACTACAGCTACTCGATCGTTGCCGCCGAAGAGTTCGGCACCATTCATTGCGGCGGCATCCCGATGTCCATCGGCGTGCAGACCGACATGTGCACGCCGGCGCTGGCACGTTTCGGCTCCGATGAATTGCGCGACGAATTCCTGCGCCCGGCCATCAGCGGCGAGCAGGTCGGTTGCATCGGCGTTTCCGAAGTCGGTGCCGGCTCCGACGTCGCCGGATTGAAAACCACCGCGCGCAAGGACGGCGACGATTACGTGATCAACGGCAGCAAGATGTGGATCACCAACTCGCCTGGCGCCGACTTCATCTGCCTGCTGGCCAACACGTCGGACGACAAACCGCACATCAACAAATCGCTGATCATGGTGCCGATGAACACACCGGGCATCAGTTTGAGTTCGCATCTGGACAAGCTCGGCATGCGCAGCTCGGAAACCGCCCAGGTGTTTTTCGACAATGTGCGCGTACCGCAGCGCAACCGCATCGGCCATGAAGGCGCGGGGTTCATGATGCAGATGCTGCAATTCCAGGAGGAACGCCTGTTCGGCGCGGCCAACATGATCAAGGGCCTGGAATATTGCGTCGACAGCACCATCGAGTACTGCAAGGAGCGCAAAACCTTCGGTAACGCGCTGATCGACAACCAGGTGATCCACTTCCGACTGGCTGAACTGCAAACCGAAATCGAATGCCTGCGGGCGCTGGTCTATCAGGCCACCGAGCAATACGTCAAAGGCCAGGACGTCACGCGCCTGGCGTCGATGGCCAAGCTCAAGGCCGGCCGACTGGGCCGCGAAGTCAGCGACAGTTGCCTGCAATATTGGGGCGGCATGGGCTTCATGTGGGACAACCCGGTGGCCCGGGCTTACCGCGATGTACGGCTGGTATCGATCGGCGGCGGCGCCGACGAAATCATGCTGGGGATCATCTGCAAACTGATGGGCATTCTGCCGGGGAAAAAGAAATGAGCAGCCTGCCGATTTGCCAGACCTTGCTCCTGGAACTGCACAACGGCGTGCTGCACATCACCCTCAACCGCCCGGAATGCCGCAATGCGATGAGCTTGCAGATGGTCACCGAGTTGCGCTCGGTGCTGACAGCCGTGCGCGATGACCGAGGGGTTCGCGCTCTGGTGATCGGCGGTGCCGGCGGTCATTTCTGTGCCGGTGGCGACCTCAAGGACATGACCAACGCCCGCGTTCAAGGTGCCAGTGCGCACCGCGACTTGAACCGGCTGTTCGGTGCGCTGCTGCAAGAGGTGCAACACGCCCCGCAAGTGGTGATCACGGTGCTGCAAGGCGCGGTACTTGGCGGTGGTTTCGGCCTGGCCTGTGTCAGCGATATCGCCCTGGCCGATCACCAGGCGCAGTTCGGCCTGCCGGAAACCAGCCTCGGCCTGCTGCCGGCGCAGATCGCGCCATTCGTGGTCCAGCGCATCGGCCTGACCGAGGCCCGGCGCCTGACCCTGACCGCAGCCCGTTTTGATGGTCACCAGGCACGGCGCATGGGGCTGGTGCATTTTGTCGAACATGATCCGCAAGCCTTGGCCGAACGTCTCGATGAGGTCCTGGCCCATGTGTTGTGTTGTGCGCCAGAGGCAAATGCGATGACCAAGAAACTGTTGCTGGCGAGTACCGGCCAGCCGTCGGATGCCATGCTGGATCAGGCTGCCGAATGGTTCAGCGAAGCGGTGACCGGGGCAGAAGGCGTCGAGGGAACGCTGGCCTTCGTGCAAAAACGCAAACCGGGGTGGGCCTCTTAAAAGCTTCGCTGGCAAGCCAGCTCCCACACTGGAATGCATTTCAAATGTGGGAGCGAGCTTGCTCGCGATGAGGCCCGACCAGACACCGCAAAAACCAGAGAGCCAACCCATGCCCGGACTGAAAAAAATCCTCATCGCCAACCGCGGTGAAATCGCCTGCCGCATCCAGCGCACGGCCCAGGCGCAGGGCTATCGCACGGTCGCCGTATTCAGCGGTGCCGACGCCAATGCCCTGCACGTGCAGATGGCCGACGAAGCGGTCAACATCGGCCCGGCCCCCGTGCAACAGTCTTACCTGAACATCCCGGCGATCCTCGAAGCGGCCCGGCGCACGGGTGCGGATGCGATCCATCCGGGCTACGGTTTCCTCTCGGAAAACGCCGGGTTTGCCCTCGCTTGCCGGGACGCCGGCATCGCCTTCATCGGCCCCAGCCCCGAGGCCATCGAACTGATGGGCAGCAAGCGCCTGTCGAAAATCGCCATGATCGAAGCAGGCGTGCCCTGCATCAACGGTTATCAAGGTGCCGAACAGGACGACGCCACCCTGAATCGCGAAGCCGAGCGCATCGGCTATCCATTGATGATCAAGGCCAGCGCTGGCGGCGGTGGACGCGGTATGCGCCTGGTGCACAATGCCGACGATTTGCTGGAACAGATTCGCACTGCGCGCTCCGAAGCCCTGAACGGATTTGGCAGCGGCGAACTGATTCTTGAGCAGGCACTGGTCGAACCACGTCACGTCGAGGTTCAGCTGTTCGGCGACCGGCATGGCAACCTGATTTACCTCGGTGAGCGCGATTGTTCAGTGCAGCGCCGGCATCAGAAAGTCATCGAAGAAGCGCCCTGCCCGGTAATGACCCCTGAGTTGCGGCAGGCCATGGGCGAAGCGGCGCTCAAGGCCGGCCGAGCGGTGCAGTACGTTGGCGCGGGCACCGTAGAGTTTTTGCTGGATGCGCGCGGGCAGTTTTACTTCCTGGAGATGAACACCCGGCTGCAAGTGGAACACCCAGTGACCGAACTGATCACCGGGCTGGACCTGGTGGCCTGGCAACTCAACATTGCCGAGGGGCAACCATTGCCGCTGCGCCAGGAGCAGGTGCAACTCAAGGGCCATGCCATGGAAGTGCGCCTGTATACCGAAGATCCTGCCCGGGGTTTCCTGCCGCAAACCGGGCGCGTCGTGGCCTGGGAACCGGCATTACAGGACGGCGTGCGGATCGACCACGGCCTGATCGAAGGCCAGGTCATCAGTCCCTTCTACGACCCGATGCTCGGCAAGCTCATCGCCCACGGCGCCACCCGCGAAGAAGCCCGACGCAAATTGCTGCGGGCGGTGCAAGACAGCGTGCTGCTGGGCCTGCAAAGCAATCAACGCCTGCTGGCCAGCTTGCTGGAACACCCGCAGTTCGCCTGCGGTGATTTCAGTACCGGGTTCATCCCGCAGCATTTTTCCGAGCATGCCTGCCTGCATCCTCACATCCCAAACGCGCAACACCTGGCCATCGCAGCCGCCCTGTTCTATCAGGCGTCGGCGCAGGCTCATCCGGCACCGCTGTCTGGTTGGCGCAACAACGCCAGTGTGCCGCTGCACTATCGCATTGGCCTTGACGATCAGGACTGGCCGGTAGCGTTGCAGGCGATCCCGGGCGAGCCGTTGCGCATTCAGGTCGCCGAGCGCAGCCTCGAACTGAAGATCATCCACAGCGACGGACGCTGGGCCACCCTCGAAATCGAAGGCGTTCGCCAACGCCACGCTTACCGCCTGGAGACCGGGCATCTCTGGCTGTTTACCCGTCCGGGCAGTCTGCAGTTCGTGGATCGCACTCAGGCGCAGGTCTGCAGCCGGGCCAGTGTCAGCTCCGGCACCCTCAAGGCACCGATGGACGGGGCGATTATCGACGTCCTGGTCAATGAAGGCTGCCCGGTGACCAAAGGCCAATTACTGGTGGTACTGGAGGCGATGAAAATGGAGCACCCGTTGAAATCGGGCATCGACGGTGTTCTCAAGCGCTTGCAAGTAAAGGTCGGGGATCAGGTGAAAAACCGGCAGATTCTGTTGGAGATCGAATAAGCCGCTAGGCGGAACCGCCGGGTTTGGCTACGCTCAAAGCCTATCAGGACGCGGATACCAGGAACCCTGCAATGCCTCACTGGCTGGTCATTGATCTGGAGGCGACCACCGATGAGGGTGGTTGGCCCGTAACGGATATGGAAATCATTGAAATCGGCGCCACCCTGGTGGACCGCAAAGGACGCGAACTGGACTACTTCCAGCGCTTCGTCCGCCCCTTGCGGCGGCCGTTGCTGACACCGTTTTGCCGCGAACTCACGCACATCACCCAAGCCAACATCGATGCCGCGCAACCGCTGGGCGAAGTCTGGCCGGCGTTTGAACGCTGGCTCGGCCAACACCACACGCGACTTGAAGGCTGGGTCAGTTGGGGCGATTACGATCGCAAACAACTGCTTCAGGAATGGCAGCGGCTGGGGCTCGCCAGTGCGCTGGCCAACGTGCCGCACATGAACCTCAAGCAGCGCTTTGCCAAGGCCCGACGCCTGGAACGCCCGCTGGGGCTCAACGGCGCTCTGCAACTGGCTGGCCTGCAGTTCACCGGCCAGCAACACCGGGCGCTGGAAGATGCGCGCAATACCGCACGACTGCTGCCGCTGGTTCTTCCGCTTTAGACAGGTGACGACTCCCAGGGCCTTGTGCATACTGGCCGGCCCTTTTTAGCCCTTTTCGAGGAATCGCCCATGTTTAAAGTCAACGAGTACTTCGACGGCACCGTCAAGTCGATCGCCTTTGGCACCGCAGAAGGTCCAGCGACCATCGGCGTCATGGCTCCGGGCGAGTACGAATTCGGCACCAGCCAGCGTGAAATCATGCACGTGGTCAGCGGCGCATTGACCGTCAAATTGCCAGACAGCAGCGACTGGGAAACCTTCGCCGCCGGCAGCCAGTTCAATGTGCCGGCCAACAGCAAGTTCCAGCTGAAAGTGGCCGTCGACACCGCTTACCTGTGCGAATACCGCGGCTAAACCTGCGGGGCTTCAGCAAAATAAAGCCAGCGCCATAAAAAATGCCCGTGTTTTTCGACACGGGCATTTTTTATTCTGTGGAAGATTACTCGAGGATCTCCACCGGCATGCCGACTTCGAGTCGACCGTTGCCATCGTTGACCAGGTTCTGCCCGAACATTGCGCCGTCCGCCTGCGAACGGTACTTCTGCAAGGTTGCCAAGGGTTCGCGGTCCTCGCTGCGCTCCCCGGTTTGCGGATCGATGGTGGTCAGGATGCAGCGTGAACAGGACTTGACCACACGGAATTCGACCTCGCCGATACGGATGCGCTTCCAGCCGTCCTCGGCGAACGCTTCACCGCCTTCGATCACCAGGTTTGGCCGGAAACGCAGCATCTCCAACGGACGTCCGACCCGTTGCGACAAGTCCTCGAGGGAGGCCTGGCCAATCAGCAACAGCGGATAACCATCGGCGAACGCCACCTGATCGTCATCCTTGCCGTAACCAGCCTCGGTCATCCGCGCCCGATCAAGCGGCACTTGTACCAGACGTGTTGGTTTTCCAATGAACCTGCTGACCCAGGCCCCTGCTTCATCGCCTGCATCGGGGACTCGCAAGGTATCGCGCCAGATCGTCACGCCACGCAGTTCTGCATCGCTGCCAGGCAAGGCAATATCGATCGACGAATGCCCCGGCGCGCTGAGGGTCAAGCCACCCTCGGCATTCCACAACGCCGACAACTGGCTCATCTGCGCCACTGCGCGCTGGGTCAGGAAGCGCCCGCTGGCCTCATCCACCAGCATCCAGCGGCGATCGCCGTCCAGCCCGAGTTTATCGAGACCGATCTGTTGCAGCGTCTCGCCCTTGGCGGACTTCAACGGATAACGATACAGCGCGCTCAGACGCAACATGGCCAGCTCCCTGGTAGGCAAAAACCCCACCCTATACGAGCTTGATCACCGAATCAAAGAGCAAAAACTGTAGGAGCGAGCTTGCTCGCGAAAAACCCAAGGACGCCGCCGGGCATCTGGTTTTACGCGTTATCGTTCAAGACCATCGCGAGCGAGCTCGCTCCTGCACGGGCTCAGACGGATATCGCGTCAAGCATCAGGCGCTGGCGCACCACATCGACGAGTTTGTCCGGCTGGAATTTGGAGAGGAAGTTGTCGCAACCGACCTTTTTCACCATCGAGTCGTTGAAGCTGCCGGACAGCGAGGTGTGCAGCACCACGTACAAACCGCGCAGACGCGGATCGTTGCGGATTTCGGTGGTCAGGCGATAACCATCCATTTCCGGCATTTCCGCATCGGTGAAGACCATCAGCAGTTTTTCAGTCATGTCCACGCCGGTATCGGCCCAGGCCTTGAGCATGTTCAAGGCCTTCAACCCGTCGCTGGCGATGTGCATCTTCACGCCCAACTGCCCCAGGGTATCGCGCAACTGCGCCAGGGCCACGTTCGAGTCGTCCACCAGCAGCACTTCACGGCCACGGGCGCGTTCCAGCACCGGATCTTCGAGCTTGTCGCGGGAGACCTTGGCGCTGTACGGGACGATTTCGGCCAAGACCTTTTCGACGTCGATGATTTCCACCAGTTGATCATCGACCTTGCTGATGGCCGTCAGGTAGTGCTGGCGGCCGGCACTGCTCGGGGGTGGCAGGATGGCTTCCCAGTTCATGTTGACGATCCGGTCCACGCCACCGACCAGGAAGGCCTGCACCGAACGGTTGTATTCGGTGACGATGATGGTGCTGCCAGGCCCCGGCACCAACGGGCGCATGCCAATGGCCTGGGACAGGTCGATCACCGGCAGGGTCTGGCCACGCAGGTTGACCACGCCGCACACAAAAGGATGGCGCTGCGGCATCAGCGTCAACTTTGGCAGCTGCAAGACTTCCTGTACTTTAAAGACGTTGATCGCGAACAGTTGCCGTCCGGCGAGCCGGAACATGAGAATTTCCAGGCGATTCTCACCCACCAGTTGCGTGCGTTGGTCTACCGTGTCGAGAATGCCGGCCATCAATGACTCCTGGTCTTGTTCGGATGATTTCACTTAAAGAAGGTTATCGGCTGTTTTTGCCGAAGCTTGACCCTCTCTAAAATGCCACGCCCGGCCATTGATGTCACATTAACATCATGCTTTACTGACGCCGTGATTACATTTGCTGCACGCCTGCGCCACGCGACCACAGTTCACGCGATAGGTTCCGCTGCGTAAGGGTTTCCCCTATCAACAATCAGGTGCAACCTGATATTCGCAATATCCAATAGCCATTAATGTGACGCCATTCTCATTGCATGAACGGAGTCAGGCTTTTGTGTGCGATCGCAAGTCAGTGGCCAACCACCCTCTCGTGTTCCCCAGCCTGCTTCCGGGCCTGCCGCAGTTCGTTTACCCGACGACTCGGTAATGCCGGGGTTCCGACCGCCCTCGTCGACACACACGATATCCCCTCATTTGACATGACGTTGTGGAGATAAGTATGCCGAACGACCGTAAAGAGTGGGCCCAGCGGCTCCCGGAGTTTCTCGTCGAAGCTGAAACACTCCTGGCTAAAACCGAGGAATGCCTGAGTCATCTGCAGTTGATCAGCAATGACAAGGACGCCATCGACTGCATGCTCAGCATACTGCTCAAGCTGGCCAACAAGGCCGATGCCCTGGCGTTGGCGGCCGTGTCTGAGTTTTCTCTACATATTCATGGCCTGCTGAACCACGCACAGAACACGATGAGCCTGCACGACGAGGCTCTGGGTGCCCTGAAAGACTGCCTGACCCTGATTGCCTGGCAACTCGAACTCATTGACCAGACCACCGGGCAACTCAGCCTCGACGACAGCGAGCAGGCCACCCTGATCGAAGCCTTTGCCTTTCAGGTAGGGCAAAGCCGATTTCAACCACCGGTCAATTCCAGGCCGTTCACACTCGTATCCTATTCGGAACGACAGGCCTGAACTTGCCAAACCATGCCGTAAGGTGTGTTTTGGTTATCAATACCGCGCTGCAACTTGAGCGCGCACGTCGCAAATGAATACTTCATAGCCATAAACGACATCTTGTAACAATCTCTTAATTCCCATCGACAGTTACGTGCCGGTCTTCACCAAGGTATTAACCCAGGGACAATCGTCAACTTGCGACCGCAACAACCAACTTGTTCCGTATGGAACCATCGCCCTGTTCCTGACCTTTCAGACATACATACGAACGCGACCAACGGTATCTTAAGTGCTACTATGCCGCCTGTTAGTTGGCGCCAATTAATGGCAGTGTGATTGCAGTCGGACAGCCTGGGGCTGATTTCTCCAACAAAAAAGATTAGATCCCGTTGAAGTCGACGCTCCACATTAAAAAACAGGGGCCTGTCAGCCAGCATGACCGGTCAGCCCGCAGCGTACATCCATTGGCTCCATCCGCTATGCACGCCAGTCTCAAGTCAATCGCCATGTGGCCAGCCTCCCGAGAAAGTGCACGCACATTCACGCTATTGCTATGCGCCTGCTCGACGCTCGGCAGTTTGCTGGTCTATGGCTTGTCCATTCCGTTGCCCCTGGCGTTGCTGGTGCTCAACGTAGCTGCGCTGACCAGTGTTGCGGTGCAGTACCACCTCTCGCGCAAATCCATCAAATTCCAGCCCCAGGAACTGGCCGACCGGCTGTTGCAGGTTCAGGAAAACGAGCGTCACCGGCTGAGCCGGGAACTGCATGACGATATCGGTCAATTGCTCACTGCTGCAAAACTGCAAAGTGACTGGCTCAAACGCCGAATGCCCGAAGAACTCCAGGGTCAATGCTCGGTCCTCTGCGACACACTGGAAGAAACCCTGACCAAAGTTCGTGACGTATCCGCCATTCTCAATCCCCGGCAGTTGACCAGCCTTGGGCTGGAAGCCAGTCTGCGCGCGCACCTGCTCAAGACCCTGGCCAACACCCCGGTGCACTGGAGCCTGGAATGCCAGCAGCGCCTGACCGGCATACCGGAGGAAATGGCCGTGGCCGCTTTCCGTATCACCCAGGAAGCGGTCACCAACATCCTGCGACATGCCCAGGCCAAAAACCTGCTGGTATGCCTGCAACGCCTGCCCCAAGGCCTGAAGTTGCAGATCAGCGATGATGGTCAGGGCTTCGCTCCTGCACCAGACCCAGGTCGCGAAGGGCAACGCGGTATGGCCGGGATGTCGGAACGGATCGATCAACTGGGCGGCACACTGACCGTTACCAGCGAGCCGGGCAAAGGCACTCGAATCGAAGCTCTTTTTCCCTGGGCGCCCCGTGCGCTCGAACGGGCCAGCCCGAATAAGGTTATGCATTGACTTGTAATTTACTACTGGTGGATGACCACTCGCTGATCAGGGCTGGCGTGCGCGCCCTGGTAATGGATCTGCCCGGCTATGCCGTCATCGGTGAGGCCAATGACGGCTCGCAGCTGCTCGAAATGGTCGGGCATCTGTCCCCGGATATTGTCCTGCTGGATATTTCGATGCGCCAGACCGGCGGCCTCGAAGCCTTGCAGCAGCTCAAGCGAGTGCGTCCGCAGAGCAAGGTCCTGATCCTCTCGATGCACACCGACCCGGACCTGATCATGCAGGCTCTGGAGTCCGGAGCCCACGGCTACCTGCTCAAGGACACCACGGCGACCGAACTCGAGCACGCGCTGGATGCCTTACGCAACAACGAGCGCTATCTGAGCCCGGCCATTGCCCACACGGTGATCAATCAGGCGTTGAGCCGAAACCAGAAGCACCAGCCCGAACCTGCCGACTCGCACAACCTGACGGCACGTCAGCTGGAAATCCTGCGGTTGATCGTTCGCGGAAAATCCACCCGAGAGATCGCCAACGGCCTGGTGCTGAGCATCAAGACCGTCGAAACCCACCGTTCGCAGATCATGAAGCGTCTGCAGATCTACGATGTGGCCGGCCTGGTGCTGTTTGCGGTGCGCGAACAAATCATCAGCCTTGATGACTAGTCGCCTCACTGGCATTCAATAGCGGCGAATCCTCAAGTAAATCCACGAGCAGCGCCGCTGATCGAACCGGGAAACGCTGGTTATCCCCTTCCAGCGGCCCACCATCCAGATTGATATAAAGCCCTTCCGAGACCTTGATCTCGACCCAGGGCAGGCGCGCACGGACCAACATGCTGTCAATGCCGAAGCCTTCGGTCAGCAGTTTTTTCTACGTCCCACCCACATCCTGCCAGTCCCGTTGACCTCCCCCCGTTAAAAGTCGCAAGAATATGAATTATTTCCAGGCAAAACGACACGGCAGGATTTTTCTTACAAAACGTGAGGAATCGGCTCAATTGACCAGAAATCTGAATTGATAGACCTTGGGGTTACAGCAGGACATCACAAGGACGTGCCATGCAACCCCAAAACCCCGCATCACCGGCCGTTTCGGTCTTGCCGCTCACAAATAATAAAATCACAGGCCATCGGGCTGAATGCCGCAACAGCATAAAAGCCACGGGAGAAGTTGATATGGAACCTCGCGTCACCGAGCTGGAAACACACCTCAAGAGCATTCGCAGGGACATGGAAGAAGCCCGGGATGACGTCAAATCCATCAAGCACAGGCTTGCCTATTCCGCCGGCGGAACAGCGGTGATCCTCGGCCTCCTTGGCTGGATCGCCAATAGCCGTTTCGAGCAGGTTATTTCATTGCTTCTGGCGCATTGAGTTGCCTTCAACACAAGACCCGGTTCAAGCAACCGGGTCTTGTGCGGCTAAGCCGCTGAAGCCATCAGTTCAGGACTTCGCTCAACGGAATGAAGAAAATGCTGTCGCCCTGCACCAGCGTGCGACCCTCCAGGACTTCTACCAGGCCATCAGCCCAGGCAGCGCTACGCAGCACACCGGAACTCTGGTTTTTGTAGATCGTCGCCCTGCCGTTTTCCAGCCGTCCGCGCAAATACTCACGCCGATTGCCGGGCTGGAGCCAGTCAAACCCCGCCGGCACCTGCACCTTCAGCGGCTCAACGTCTTCCACACCCTGACGACGCAAGAGATAGGGCCTGGTCAACAAAGCAAAGGTCACGAGGGTCGATGCCGGATTGCCCGGCAAGCCGATCACCGGCACACCGCGAAAATGCCCGAACGTCAGCGGTTTACCGGGCTTGATGGCGAGTTTCCACAGCGTCAATTCGCCCTCTTCGCGCAAGGCGATGCCCAGGAAATCGGCTTCTCCTACCGATACGCCACCGGTCGAGAGAATCAGGTCGACATCCCTCAATTCACCCAATCGGGAGCGAGTGGTTTCCAGATTGTCCGGAAGAATCCCCGCGTCGACGACCTCACACCCCAAACGTTGCAACCAGCTGCACAACAACACCCGGTTGCTGTTGTAGATCTGTCCCGGCCCCAGCGTCTGCCCGGGCTCAATCAATTCGTCGCCGGTAGACAGCACCGCCACACGTACCTTGCGAACCACTTCCAGCTCAGCGCATCCCAAGGAGGCAGCCAATCCTTGCTCGATCGGTCCCAGCCGCGTACCTGCCGGCAGAATCAACTCGCCGACGGTCGTTTCCTGGCCTTGCGGACGGATGTTCTGGCCCTGGGTCAAGGATCCAGTGAAACGTACTCGCCCATCGGACTGAACCTCGGCGTTTTCCTGCATCTCGACGCAATCGGCACCGCCGGGAACAGGCGCGCCGGTGAAAATGCGCGCACAGGTTCCTGGCTGCAACGGATCGGGGGCCTGACCGGCAAACACCTTCTGACTGACCACCAACGGCTCTCCCGTCCAGTCAGCCATGCGCAAGGCATAACCGTCCATGGCGCTGTTGGGCCAGGGCGGCAGATCAAGCGTCGATACCAGATCTTCAGCCAGTACACGCCCCTGTACCTGCGCCAACGGCAAGCGTTCACGCTCGACAATCCTTGAGGCCTCGGCCATTTCCAGCAAGCGCGCCAACGCCTGCTCGACAGGCATCAGACCGCCAGCCTTGCCAGGCTTACCCGCGGGATTCACAAGGCGCCGCCTGTTTCAAGTGAGGCACGAAATTGCACGGGCGATGCCGCGAATCCAGCTGCTCGGCAAGTATGCCGTCCCAACCGGTGCGCACGGCATTGGTCGAACCCGGCAAACAGCAGACCAGTGTGCCGTTGGCCAGTCCGGCCAAAGTCCGGGACTGAACGGTCGAGGTGCCGATATCGGCAACCGAGATCTGGCGGAACAGCTCACCAAATCCGTCAACCTGTTTGTCCAGCAGGCAGCTGACGGCTTCCGGCGTGCTGTCACGCCCGGTAAAACCGGTTCCGCCGGTGATCAGCACAACCTGCACGACATCGTCGGCAATCCAGTTGGCAACTTGCGCGCGAATTTTGTAGAGGTCATCTTTGAGCAACACCCGGGCCGCCAGGTAATGTCCGGCAGCGGTCAAGCGGTCGACAAAAACCTGACCCGAGGTGTCGGTTTCCAGTGTGCGGGTATCGCTGACAGTCAGCACTGCGATGTTCAGCGGTGCGAAAGGTACATCAGCCTTGGCTTTCATAGGCTCGTCCAGTTGTAGGAGAAACAGCCCGGTGTTATATCACAGCGCTCCGTTTTTTCGCCGCTCCCATGGAGACCTGCCATGACCACGAATTCACAATTGCCACCCTGCTCCATTCTGCTCCTGGCGGGCGGACGTGGCCAACGTATGGGGGGGCGGGATAAAGGGTTACTGGACTGGCACGGTGAACCGCTGATTGCACACTTGCATCGCAAGACCCGTCCGCTGACCGATGACCTGATCATCTCCTGCAATCGTAACCTTGAAAAGTATGGGCCCTACGCCGACCAGTTGGTCCACGATGATGAGGGTGACTTTCCCGGGCCTCTGGCCGGAATTCGCGCAGGTCTGAAAGCGGCTCGCCATACTCATCTGCTGGTCCTGCCATGTGACGTTCCGGGCATTGATGCGGCACTGATCGGCAACATGCGCGAGACCGCCAACCTGCATCCGGACAAACCGCTGATGGTGCGGCATGACAATCACTGGGAGCCGTTGTTGTGCGTGATTCCCGTGGAACACAGGGCGGCGTTCGAGAATGCCTGGATCGAAGGTGAACGCAGCCCTGGCCGGTTGATGCGCAACCTCGGTGCGACCGCGCTGCAATGCCCCGACAACGACCCTCGGCTGGCCAACCTCAATACGCCGGAACTGTTAAGCGGTCATAACACTGTGTCAGACTGACTTTCATCAGGAACTTGCACGGACGGTGCACGTCTCAGGTTCAGTAACCAAAGATTTCTTATTCGGAGACACACACATGACTCAACGGACCCTCGCCACTTTCATGCTCGCACTCGGCCTCGCAACTCTCGCCGGTTGTGCATCGCCTACGGTGATCACCTTGAATGACGGTCGCGAAATCCAGGCCGTCGACACGCCACAGTTCGACAAGGATTCCGGTTTCTACGAATTCGAACAGCTCGACGGCAAACAGACCCGCATCAACAAAGACCAGGTTCGTACCGTTAAAGAGCTGTAATCCTGGCGCCGCCGAATACACAAAAGCCCGCTTGATGCGGGCTTTTTCACATCTGAAGAACAGCGCTTCAGCGTAATGCCAGTCAGTTAGCCGCGACACCCTTTGTAGCAGCTGCCGAGCCCGCGAGGCTGCGTTCGGCAGCTGCTACAGGGTGAAGTTAATTCCCATTTAGCCGAATCGGCGGATAATGCCATTTCGACACTGCTTCATTGATTCATGGACGAAAGGCATCCGACATCTGTAGTGGGAGGCAAACCATGAAACGCACCGCATTGATCCTCGCCGGCCTGATGGCCTTGGGCGCAAGCAGCGCTTTTGCCGAAGGCGGAGCCGAACGCATGCGCTATTACTACGAAAGTCTGCGACTGGCCCAGCAACAAGCCCTGGGCCACCCCATCCAAAGCACCGAGTTGCGGGTTCCGGACGATCAAACCGCACAAATGACTGAAACCTACAGACCGAAATGATCCAGCCAGGGTCAGAGAAGACTGTCGGGCGTCCTGATGGACGCCCTTTTTTTGCCTGTTGAGTCAGAGGCTCTTGGTCCAGAACAGCATCCGTCCATGGGCAGGGTCGAACATGCCGGCGGCGAAACCGGCTTTTTCATAAGAGCCCTGCGCCACGGCATTGCCTTCCAGCACTTCCAGGGTGAGTTTGCAGCAGCCACGCTGACGGGCGATGTCCTCGACCTTTTGCAGCATCTTCTGGCTCAAGCCCAAGCCGCGAAATTTTTTCACCACCGCCACATCGTGCACATTGACCAACGGCCGGCAGGCAAAGGTGGAGAACCCTTCGAAGCAATTGACCAGCCCGGCCGGCTCGCCACCGACAAAGGCCAGCACACTGAAGGCGTGGGGACGCCTGGCAAGCTCTGCCGGGAGTTGCTCAAGCACATCGGCCGGTAACGGCTGGCCACCCCCCATCGGGTCCTCGGCGTAGTGGTTCAACACCAGGCAAATAGCCTCGGCATGCACCGGATTGGTGTAACTGGCCTGAAGCACAAGAATTTCTGCGGAGTCCATTTCCATCCTCGATCACACATGAAGTAGCCCCCAGCATGTATTTCACGCTGAAGTGCCGGCAGACCATAGCGCGAGCACCGTGGTATCGACAATCGCAAACGAGGAAATCTTTGGCGCTCAAGCGCCCCAGATCAATGCTTCCGTCCATCCCAGTTCGGCAAAGTCCTTGGCCCGCAAGTGCGACTCACCGGCGCAGAAAAATTCGTCGAGTTGCGGTGGCTTGACCGAGGTGCCGCTCAGCATGGCGTGAACCTGACCGCGGTGATGGATCTGGTGCTCAAACAAATGGGACAGTAGGCGCAAACGGCTGTCGTGTTGCGGCGTGTCGCGGGCGATGGTCACGATTTTGCCGAGGCTGGTGTCGCGCAGTTGCTCGCAGTAAGCGATCAATCGACGGTCGACATGGGCCTGTTCACAAACGAGATCCGACGCGATGAGGCAGGGTTCGTCTTCCTTGAAAAACACCCGGCAATCGGGATGCGGATCGTCGCCGCGCATTTCGCGCTCCAGGGCATCCACATAAAACCAGTCGCAGGTGAGGATGTGGTTGAGGGTCGCACGGATGCTGGGGAAGAAGCTGACCCGTGCGGCGATCAACTCCTGCGGGCTCAACTGCCTCCAGGCCTTGGCCAGTCGGTGGTTGGCCCAGGCATTCTGATAAGCCATGGTCAGCAGGTGGTGCGACAGGGGCTGATTCATGTGTGCTGCTCCCGATCAAACTTCGGCAAACCGTTGCAACTGCATTTCCTGCAATCGACTGAGGGTGCGGCGGAACGGGAATTCCAGATAACCCTCGGTATAAAGCGCTGCCATCGGCACTTGTGCCTCAAGGTACAGCGGCACCTTGCGGTCGTAGCACTCGTCCACCAGGGCAATGAACCGTCGCACACCGTCGTCATGCACCGACAATTGCGGCAGCTCCCGGTCCCCCGCTTCCACCCGCTCGACACCGTCCTCGGTACCGCGGGCGATGCGCCCGGCGCGTTTTTGCGCGCTGAGGTTGGGCACGTCACTCAACAGGATAGCGCTGTAGGTATCGCACAGGGCGATGAAATCCATGGCCGCGAAAGGTTGCTCGCACAGCGCGGCGTAACGGGTCCAGAGCACAGTCGGGCTGGTCTTGACCACCTCAAGGGCGCGGTAACCGACCTTGACCGACCCGTTCGATACCGGCTGATCCACAGTCAACCCCGCGAACACCTCACCCAATGCGCCGGACTGGCCGGGCTCGGCCACCCAGTAGCGTTGCAAACCGGCACCCGGATGCAGGCGATGGTCTTCCCCGCCATCTATCGCAATCACCTGCATATGTTGCTTGATCGCCGTGATGGCGGGCATGAAACGGTCGCGATTGAATCCGTCGGCGTACAACTGATCCGGCGGCAGATTGGACGTGCAAACCACCACCACGCCCTGTTCGAACATCACCTGGAACAGCCGCCCGAGAATGATCGCGTCGCCGATGTCATTGACGAACAGCTCGTCGAAACACAGCACGCGAACCTCTTCGGCCAATTCACGGGCCAGCGCCTTGAGCGGATCGGCGGTGCCGGTCAGTTGAAACGAGCGCTGGTGCACCCAGCCCATGAAGTGGTGAAAGTGCTGGCGCCGCGCCGGTACTCGCAGGCTTTGGTAGAACTGGTCCATCAACCATGTTTTGCCCCGCCCGACCGGCCCCCACAGGTACACGCCACAAATGCGCGAGCGGCCTTCGTGCAGCGCTTCGTGGCATTTTTGCAGCGCCCACACGGCATGTTCCTGAGCCTCGTCCTGGACGAAGCCCTTGTGTTCGATGGCGTGCTGCCAGGCGCTCAAGGGGGATTCGATAGTCATGGGCGGCAGTATGCCATTGCGCAAGGAGAACGCGACCAGTGATCGGCAGTTTTGTGCAGGAAGGAAAAGCGCCTTGACTCATTAAATTACTAGCATCATATTTTATAAATGTTGTTAGTGATTTATTAGGTCCTGTCGCCATCCCTCTGGAGTCATCCCATGCATTACAAAGTTTTCGGTCGTAAAACCGGCTTGCGTGTTTCCGAACTGGCGCTGGGTGCCGGCAATTTCGGTACCGGTTGGGGCCATGGCGCCGAGCGAGACGAAGCCAGGCGCATTTTCGATGGCTACCTGGAAGCCGGCGGCAACTTCATCGATACCGCCAATGGCTATCAGGGCGGACAGTCCGAGGCCATGCTCAGCGAATTCATCGCTGCAGAACGGGATAGCCTGGTCATCGCCACCAAATACACCCTGGGGACTACACCAGCGGCCGGCATTTCCCACACTGGTAACAGCCGCAAGAACATGGTGCGCGCTGTCGAAGAAAGCCTTAAACGCCTGAAAACCGAGCATATCGACCTGTTCTGGGCTCATATGAGCGACGGCGTCACGCCCATGGACGAGATCCTGCGCGGCTTCGACGATCTGGTCAGTGCCGGCAAGATTCATTATGCCGGGCTGTCGAACTTCCCCGCGTGGCGCATCGCCCGTGCCGACCTGCTGGCCGAGGTGCGCGGTTTTGCGCCAATTGCCGCGATCCAGGTCGAGTACAGCCTCGCCGAGCGCACCGCCGAACGCGAACAACTGCCGATGGCCGAAGCCCTGGGCCTGGCCGCGACCTTGTGGTCGCCGCTGGGTGGCGGCTTCCTCACCGGTAAATATCGCAACAGTGCAGGCGACAACCGCGCGAACAAGCTCGGCGTGCTGATTCACGCCGAAAAAAGCGCTCGCGAAACCGCCCTGCTCGACACCTTGATCGATGTCGCCGCAGAACTGGACGCCAGCCCGACCCACGTGGCCATCGCCTGGCTGCGGGAAAAGGCCAAGCGCTCGTCCACGGCGCTGATTCCGATCCTCGGTTCCCGGACCCGTGAGCAACTGGACGCGACATTGGGGGCGCTGGATGTGCAGTTGAGTGCTGATCAGCTGGCACGACTCGATGGCGTCAGTGACGTGGCCAAAGGTGTGCCGCACGAATCCATTGCCGGCTCGTTCGCGCGGTTTAGCGGTGGTCGGATCCTCGACGTGCCGAGCATTCCAGTGGCCTGACACCCTCCAAAACTGTGGGAGCGGGCTTGCTCGCGAATAGGGAGTGTCAGTCAACATTTACGCTGATTGACACACCGCTATCGCGAGCAAGCTCGCTCCCACAGGGGTTCGGCGTTTACCGATCGACCTTGTGTCTGGCCGCATACAGACACAACATCTCCATCGCCAGCGTTGCCGCTGCCAGTGAGGTGATCTCCGCACTGTCATAGGCCGGGGCCACTTCCACCACGTCCATGCCCACCAGATTGATCCCGCGCAGGCCGCCGAGAATCTCCAGCGCCTGCACCGTGCTCAAGCCGCCGCATACTGGCGTTCCAGTGCCAGGCGCGAACGCCGGATCCAGGCAATCGATGTCGAACGTCAGGTACACCGGGTTATCGCCGACCCGCGCGCGAATCGCCTCGACAATCGCTTCGCAGCCACGGCGATGCACTTGCCGTGCGTCCAGCACTTGAAAGCCCTGATGATCGTCATTGGTGGTGCGCAAACCGATTTGCACCGAACGCGACGGGGCGACCAGCCCTTCCCTGGCCGCGTGCCAGAACATGGTGCCGTGGTCGATACGCTTGCCCTCTTCGTCCGGCCAGGTGTCGCTGTGGGCGTCGAAGTGGATCAGCGACAACGCCCCGTGCTTGCGCGCATGGGCCTTGAGCAGCGGATAGGTGATGAAGTGATCGCCGCCAAACGTCAGCATCGCAGCGCCGGCATTGAGGATGTGCTCGGCGTGAGCTTCAATCATTTCGGGCGTCGACTGCGGAGAGCCGTAGTCGAAATCGCAATCGCCATAGTCGATCACCGCCAGATGGTCGAACGGGTCAAACGTCCACGGCCAGTGCCGTTCCCAGGCAATCCCGGCAGAGGCGGCGCGAATGCCCCGTGGCCCGAAGCGTGCGCCGGGACGGTTGCTGGTGGCGGTGTCGAACGGTACGCCACTGACAGCCACATCAACGCCACGCAGGTCACGGCTGTAGCGGCGACGCATGAAACTGGTAATGCCGGCGTAGGTGCTTTCGGCGGCCGTGCCGTAAAGGCTGTCACGGGTAAGGGCTTGATCGTTCTGCATCGGGACGTCCATTGAAGACTCCTTTTTATTATTGGCGGCTACGGAAAGTGGTCCACAGACGGGTGCGCTGACGCATGTCCTTGAGGTTCATGCTGCGGTCGGCATACAGCCGCTCACGCACGTCAGCCAGCGGGTAGATGTCCGGGTCGGTGCGCACCGCTTCATCCACCAGCGGCGTGGCGGCCTGGTTCGCCGTGGCGAAGAACAAGGTGTTGGTCAGTGCTGCGACGGACTCGGGGCGCAACATGAACTCGATAAAGGCGCGGGCGGCTTCGGGGTGCGGCGCGTCCTTGGGAATGGCCAGGTTGTCCTGCCAGACGATGGTGCCTTCCTTGGGAATCCGGTAGGCAATTTCATAGGGTTTGTTGGCTTTGCGCGCCTGATCGGCGGCCATGCTCGCGTCACCGTTGTAGGTCAATGCCAGACAAACGCTGCCATTGGCCAGGTCGCTGATCTGCCGTCCGGTGGCGACGTACAGCACATTCGGCTGTAACTGATGCAGCAACGCCTCGGCGGCTGACAGATCGTTCTTGTCGGTGCTGTAGGGATCTTTACCCAGGTAATGCAGCGCCAGCCCGATCACTTCCTGGGGCGAGTCGAGAATGGCGATGCCGCAATCCTTCAACTTGCTCGCGTACTCGGGCTTGAACAGCATATCCAGACTGTTGAGTGGCACATCCGGCAATCGCTGCTTCACCGCCTCGACGTTCATGCCCAGTCCTAATGTGCCCCAGGTATAAGGCACGCCGTAGCGGTTGCCCGGGTCGACAGCGGCGAGTTTTTCCAGCAAATCCGGATCGAGGTTGGCGTAACCCTTGAGGCCCTCGTGGGGGATCGGTTTCAACGCCCCGGCGGCAAGGCCCCGGGCCAGCACACTGGAGGACGGCACCACCACGTCATAACCGCTGCCGCCGGTAAGCAACTTGGTCTCCAGCACTTCCGAAGAATCAAAGGTGTCGTAGCGCACATGGATGCCGGTTTCCTGCTCGAACCGTTGCAAGGTTTCTGGGGCCACGTAATCGGCCCAACTGTACAGATTGACCACCTTGTCTTCGGCCTGGGCCGATGCGGCCATGGCAAGGAACAGCGCGGGTAAACACAGCTTGAACATGGGAGCCATGACGAACACCTGACCAGAGGAAGTGGTTGCAGGATGCGTCGTCGGATACATTGGTGAAATATCAAGTTAATTAACCTGACTTTATTACGGAGTAATGTTTGATGCTCGGCCAACTGCATGATCTGGATCTGCAATTGTTGCGTCTGTTTGTCAGCGTGGTGGAGTGCGGCGGTTTCAGCGCAGCCCAGGGCGAGTTGGGGTTGAGCCAGTCGAGCATCAGCCAGCAAATGGCCAAGCTGGAAACCCGTCTCGGCTATCGCTTATGCAGTCGCGGCAAGGGCGGATTCAGGATCACCCCCAAGGGCGAGCAATTGCTCAGCGCCACCCGCGGGCTGTTCCAGTCCATCGAAGCGTTCCGCCATCAATCCAACGGCGTGGCCGGACGCTTGATCGGCGAAGTGCGCCTGGGTCTGTCCGAAGCCCTGGATCAATCGGTGCTGCAACGGGTGGCCGAAGCAATCCGGCGCTTCCGAGAGCGGGACGAGTCGGTGCGTATCGAACTGATCAGCGCCATGCCCGGCGAGATGGAACGCTTGCTGCTGCAACAGCGGCTGGACCTCGCCATCGGTTATTTCTCACAAGTGCAAAGCGCCTTTGACTACCGCCAATTGTTCATAGAAACCCAGCACCTGTATTGCGCACCGGGCCATCCGCTGTTCACCAACGCGGCCCCGGACGATCAGGACCTCCAGGCCAGCGACCGGGTCGATCACCCCTACCGCTTCCTGCGCAGTGACGAACCCTTTCAGGGCAAGCGGTGTTCGGCACGCTCGGAACAGGTCGAAGGCACCCTCGCCTTCATTCTTTCCGGCAAGCATGTCGGCTATTTGCCCAACCACTTCGCCCGTGGCTGGGAAGAAAAAGGCTTGCTCAGGGCCGTGCGTCGCAGCGACATGAGTTTTGATGTCGCGTTTCATCTGGCCCGGCACCGGGCGCAGGTGGCCGGCGATGCACAGAAGGCATTCGAAGAGGATCTGCTCGCGGCGTTTGCCTGAATACACCTTGGTCTACGCTGAAACAGTGCCGGTCATCACCATGCAAAAATGCACAGATGACCTGCACTTATCCGGGTTGTACAAGGCAAATTTGCACTGATACGATCCGCCATCGCTCGCGCGCGAGCATCTCGATAAAGAACAATAAAAGCAGGGAGTTAGTGATGACTGCTCAGGTTTCATCGAAGGGGCCGCTGTCCATGGATGCCATGCAAAACGAAGTGCTGGCCGAGGTTCGCAACCACATCGGTCATCTGACCCTCAACCGCCCCGCCGGCCTCAATGCCCTGACCCTGGACATGGTGCGCAACCTGCACCGCCAGCTCGACGCCTGGGCCCAGGATTCGCAAGTCCATGCGGTGGTCTTGCGCGGCGCCGGCGAAAAAGCCTTCTGCGCCGGCGGCGACATTCGCTCGCTGTATGACAGCTTCAAAAGCGGCGATACCCTGCATGAAGATTTCTTCGTCGAAGAATACGCCCTCGACCTCGCGATCCATCATTACCGCAAACCGGTGCTGGCCCTGATGGACGGTTTTGTCCTCGGCGGCGGCATGGGCCTGGTGCAAGGCGCGGACCTGCGCGTGGTCACCGAAAAAAGCCGCCTGGCCATGCCGGAAGTCGGCATCGGTTACTTCCCCGACGTCGGCGGCAGCTACTTCCTGCCGCGCATTCCCGGTGAACTGGGGATTTACCTCGGCGTCAGCGGCGTGCAGATTCGCGCCGCCGACGCGCTGTATTGCGGCCTGGCCGACTGGTACCTGGAAAGCGACAAGCTGGGCACGCTGGACGAAAAACTCGACCAGCTCGAATGGCACGACACGCCGCTCAAGGACCTGCAAGGCCTGCTGGCGAAATTCGCCGTACAGCAACTGCCCGATGCGCCACTGGCGACTTTGCGCCCGGCCATCGACCACTTCTTCGCCCAACCCGACGTGCCGAGTATTGTGGAGCAACTGCGTCAGGTAACGGTTGCCGACAGCCATGAGTGGGCCGTCACCACCGCCGACCTGCTGGAAACCCGCTCGCCACTGGCCATGGGCGTCACCCTGGAAATGCTGCGTCGCGGACGCGAGCTGCCACTTGAACAATGTTTCGCCCTTGAGCTGCATCTGGACCGCCAGTGGTTCGAGCGCGGCGACCTGATCGAAGGCGTGCGCGCCTTGTTGATCGACAAAGACAAAACACCACGCTGGAACCCGCCAACCCTCAAGGCGCTGGACGCCGAACACGTGGCGAGCTTCTTCAGCGGGTTTGACCAGAGCGAGAGCTGAGCCATGCACGATATCGAATTGAGCGAAGAGCAAGTCATGATCCGCGACATGGCCCGGGATTTTGCCCGTGGCGAAATCGCGCCCCACGCCCAGGCCTGGGAAAAGGCCGGCTGGATCGACGACGGCCTTGTGGCGAAGATGGGCGAACTGGGCTTGCTCGGCATGGTGGTGCCTGAGGAATGGGGCGGCACCTATGTCGACTACGTGGCCTACGCCCTGGCGGTAGAAGAGATTTCCGCCGGCGACGGTGCGACCGGCGCCTTCATGAGCATCCACAACTCCGTGGGCTGCGGGCCGGTGCTCAACTACGGCAGCGAAGAACAGAAACAGACCTGGCTGGCTGACCTGGCCAGCGGCCAGGCCATCGGCTGCTTCTGCCT
>NZ_AKJL01000049.1 GCF_000282355.1 Pseudomonas sp. GM49 | reverse complement strand
GCGCCTGCCGCTGTTGGAGCGGGTGACGCACAGCGCCATGGGGCCGTGGGCCGGGTCGAGGTAGGTGATCTGGGCAATGGGCGCGCCGTCGTACTCGAGGATTTGCGCACGCTTGAACTCGGCACGGGGCAGGCTCAGTTTTGCCGGAGCGAGGTCGAGGCCCAGGCGCGCATCGATGGTCCGCAGTTGTGCCCGTTGCGCGGCTTCATCACTGGGTAGATGATCCAGGGTTTCCGGCACGTAGAGTGCCATGTAATCGGCCACCAGGCCGCGCCAGTTGTGTGTCTGCCGACTCGCTTGCCAGCCGAGGAATAAACGGTCCGCCAGCACGCCGCCAGCCAACATCCCGGCCGCTGCGGCAAGGAACCAGCGTCGGCTAAGGCCGGGGCGGGCGGGTGAGGGCAGCGTGGCGAGCATGGCTTGCAGGCGATCCACCGGTGCCTGTCGGGCCAGTTCATCGTAGGCGTCCTTGAACGGCAGGCTGCTGCGATTCAGCCATTGCAGGCGCAGGCCGAGCATCGGATCGGCAATGATGGCCGCGTCGATGCGCGAGCGCTGCTCGGTATCGAGTTGATTGTCGAGGTAAGCCACCAGTTGTTCGTCCGAGGGTATCGCGTTCATCAATGTTCTCCTCGGTAGGGGTTGGGCACCGCGTGCAACGGCGGATATTCGGCCAGTTTCGCTCGTGCGGCGGCCAGGCGACTCATTACCGTGCCAATGGGCACTTGCAGCACTTCGGCGACTTCGCGGTAGGACAAGCCTTCGACGTAGGCGAGAAACACCGTTTCGCGCTGGGTCTCGGGCAACGCATCGACGCGGCGGATGACCTGCGCTGCCAATACGTGGGTCTGTGCCACGGATTCACCATCGAACGACAAGGCCTCATCGGCGTCCACGCAGCCCTGACCTTGACGCACCCGCCGGGCACGGACTTCGTTGAGCCAGATCGAATGCAGAATGCTCAGCAGCCAGCGGTCCATCCGCGTCCCCGGCACGTATTGCCCGGCCCGTTCCAGCGCCCGCACGCAGGTGGCCTGCACCAGGTCATCGGCGATATGCCGTTGCCGGGACAGCAACAGGCCGTAGCGCCATAAACGCGCCAGATGCTGGTTCAGTTCTGTTCGTATTGCCTGATCGCTGGCGATGGCGACCTCCGTCCGCTCGGGTTGTCAGGTTTTTGATGAACCGTTGATGGCTTCGGCCAGGTCCTGGTACTCCTCGCACTGGGTGTTGCCGCAGATGGATTTGATCTGCTGCAGTTGCTCCTGCGCGAGATCCAGCCGGCCTTTGACTACATAGGCCTCGCCGAGGTATTCGCGGACTTGCGCGTACTGCGGGTCGAGTTTCACCGATTGCAGGTAATAGCCGATGCCTTCGTCGGTGCGTCCAAGTTTACGCGTTGCGTAGCCGCGATAGTTCAGCGCTTTTGCCGTATTTGGCTGTTTCAGCGTGTCGAGCAGGGCCAGGGCTTCCTCATAACGCCCGACCTTGGCCAGTTGATAGGCATAGTTGGTGCGGTCTTCGTCCGGCACCAGGTTGCTGGTCTGCCTGACGCAGCGATTCGATCTGGTATCCAGTACCTGACCTTTCGGGCAGCTGGGCCTGGTGGGCATGTCGTCACCGCCGCCACCACCGTTGGCCAGGGCGAGGGACCCGGATAACGCAACGGTCAGCAACAGCGGGGTCATCAGAACGGCAAAACGAATATTCATGGGCTTTGCTCCATAGGTTCATGGGGTTCGGATCAGGTCGCGCCCTGCCAGGCGCAGTGCAAGGTTGATGTGATGAGAACACCGCAGCATGAACAATTATTCGTTACGTTCTGGCGGCCGATAGCGAACGGGCATGGTTTTGTGTGCGCTGAAGATCCCTGTGGGAGCGAGCAAGCCCGCTCCCACATGGGATTTTCGTTCAACCTAGCAGACGAATTGGAGCTCCTGCCGCCCAAGCCTGTATGCCCTCGATCATTTGCGAGAAAAACAGCTGGTAGTTCTGTTGGCTCACGTACCCGACATGGGGGGTTGCCAGCACATTGTCCAGGGTCCGGAACGGATGGTGGGCGGGCAGCGGCTCATGTTCGAAGACGTCCAGGGCGGCACCGGCCAGTCGTTGTTTCTGCAGCGCCTTGATCAGCGCCGTTTCATCGACGATCGGTCCACGCGCGGTGTTCACCAGTAAAGCCGTGGGCTTCATCCAGCCAAGGGCCTCTGCGTCCACCAGGCCCCGACTGCGCTCGCTGAGCACCAGGTGCACCGACAGCACGTCGGCCTGTTCGAACAGTTGCTGCTTGCTGACATAGGTCACACCGACCTGCGCCGCACGTTCGGCCGTGAGGTTTTCACTCCAGGCGATGACGCGCATGCCGAACACCTGACCGAACTGCGCGACTCTCTGGCCGATGCTGCCCAGACCCAGGATGGCCAGCGTCTTGCCATGCAAGTCGCCGCCCAGGCCTTGTTGCCACTGGCCGGCACGCAAGGCATTGGCTTCGACCACCAGGTTACGGGTCGCGGCCATGATCAACGCCCAGGTCAGCTCCGGCGCGGCGTGTTTGTAGCTGTCGGTGCCGCAGACCTGAATACCCAGCGCGGTGGCGGCTTTCAGGTCCAGGGCCGCGTTGCGCATGCCGCCGGTCACCAACAGTTTGAGTTTTGGCAGGCGGCGCAGCAGGTCTTCGTCGAAACGGGTGCGCTCGCGCATCACGCAGATCACCTCAAACCCGGCCAGGCGCGCGGCCAGGGACGGGTTGTCGGCGGGGTAGTCATGGAGAAAACTCACCTGGCCGAGGCTGTCCAGCGCCGACCAGTCCACTACATCCCGCGCCACATCCTGCCAATCATCGATCACTGCAATCTGCACCGGCATCAGCCTTTCCTCTTCAACGCACGGGGTGGGACTTGTTCAGCCAGGCAAGCAAAGCCTGGTGGAATTCTTCCGGTTCTTCCATCTGTGGCGCGTGGCCCATGCCAGGGAATTCGACCAGCGTGGACTGGGGAATCAGCCTGGCCACTTGTTTGCCGAGGACGTCGTAGTGACCGATCTTCGCCTTGACCTCGGGGGTGGCGATGTCACTGCCGATGGCGGTGGTGTCGGACGTACCGATCAACAGCAGGGTCGGTACTTTCAGGTCTTTGAATTCGTAGTACACCGGTTGAGTGAAGATCATGTCGTAAATCAGCGCCGAGTTCCATGCGACTTGCGTATGTCCCGGGCCTTTGTTCAGGCCGGCGAGCATGTCGACCCAGCGATCGAATTCGGGTTTCCAGCGGCCGCCGTAATAGGTGGTGCGTTCGTAGTTGCGGATACTGTCGGCGCTGAGTTTGAGTTCGCGTTCGTACCATTGATCAACCGTGCGATAGGGCACACCGAGGGCTTTCCAGTCTTCCAGGCCGATGGGGTTAACCAGTGCCAGTTGCTCGACCTGTTCGGGGTATTGCAAGGCATAGCGGGTGGCGAGCATGCCACCGGTGGAGTGCCCCAGCAGGGTGGCTTTCTGAATGCCCAATGCCTTGAGCAATTGCTGGGTGTTCGTCGCCAGTTGCTGGAATGTGTACTGGTAGTGCGCCGGTTTGCTTGAAGTGCAGAAACCGATCTGGTCCGGGGCGATGACCCGGTAACCGGCGTCGCTGAGGGCTTTGATCGAGCCGTCCCAGGTGGCGCCGCAGAAGTTCTTGCCATGCATCAGCACCACGCTGCGACCGTTGGCCTTGCCATGGGCAGCGACGTCCATGTAACCCATTTGCAGGGCTTGGCCCTGGGATTCGAAGGCGAAGTGCTTGAGTGTGTATGGATAGTCGAATCCTTGCAGTTCAGGGCCGTACGCCGGTCCTTCGGCGTGGGCGATGACGGGCAGGGCGGCGGTCAACAACAGGCCGGGCAACCAGCGGGGGAAAGTGCGTGACATGGGAGAACTCCATAGAAAGTCCGCCGATGCTGGATCGAGTCGATTAGGGCGACGTTAAACACAGGCAATCGCCGCCTTCGGTGGTTCAACCCACCCAGCCCAGCGTCGCCACGGCCAGTACGCCATAGCGCGCTCCTTTGGCCAGGGTGACGATCAGCAGGAAGCGCCCCAATGGCTCGCGCATGACCCCGGCGACCAGTGTCAGCGGATCACCGATCACCGGCAGCCAACTGAGCAGCAATGACCAATGGCCGTAGCGTTGGTAGTGCAGCCGGGCTTTTTCCAGGTGCAGGGGGCTCACCGGAAACCAGCGTCGGTCGCGGAACCGCTCGATCCCACGCCCCAGCCACCAGTTAAGCAGCGACCCCAGAACGTTGCCGAACGTTGCCACCGCCAACAGAGCCCAGAGCCCATACCGATCACTGAGCAGCAGTCCGACCAGCACGGCTTCGGATTGCAACGGCAGCAGCGTGGCGGCACCGAATGCCGCGAAAAACAGTCCGAAGTACGCGCCGGACATCAATGGGCTGGGTAGTCCGCAACCACCACGTCAGTGCCGTCCTTTTTCAGACCGATGACCTGATAGGCATCGCTCATGCCGTCCATCTCCATGCCGGGCGAACCCATGGGCATGCCGGGCGCAGCGACGCCCAGCAGATCATTGCGCTTGCTCAAGGCCAGGACCTGGTCGGCCGGGACATGACCTTCAACGAATTTGCCGTTGATCAGCGCGGTGTGGCACGAAGCCAGACGCGGCGGCACGCCGTGCCGTTGCTTGAACTCACTCATGTCGGCTTCGACGTGGTCTTCGACCTTGAAACCATTGGCTTCAAGATGGCTGATCCATTTTTTGCAGCAACCACAATTGGCGTCGCGATGAACCTCGATCGGAACGAGGTCGGCAGCCTGGGCCAGGGAGGAAATGAACAGGGCGCTCAGGGCGATCAGACGCAGAGGGTTTCGCATGGGATTCGTCTCGGCTAACGGGCAAAAAAAACGCATTCTGACCATTTTTCCGGGTCAGGTATTCATGGAGTGTTTCGAAGTACTACAAAGCTCGGCAGCTTGATCATCGTAGATCAACGCTGACAGGTAGATGAGGGATGCATTACAAAATTGTCAGGTCGGACCTTGAGCGCCGCCGGCGACGCTCAAGGGTGACGCTTATCGGTCGAGCAGCTTCATGACCTCTTCCGGATAACGCAGGCCAGCGGTGGCATTCGCCCCAAAGACCGCCTCCAGCGCGTGCAGCTCTTCGGCGCTCAACGTCACCTGCAGTGCGGCCACGTTTTCTTCCAGGTACTTGCGTTGCTTGGTGCCCGGAATCGGTATCAGGTAATCACCCTGGGCCAGCACCCACGCCAGCGCCAGTTGGCCCGCCGTCACGCCTTTCTCTGCCGCCAGCGCTTGTACCTGTTGCACCAGCAGCAGGTTTTTCGCGAAGTTTTCGCCCTGGAAGCGCGGGCTGAAACGGCGGTAATCGTCTGCCGCGAAATCATCCGGACTTTTCAATGCGCCGGTCAGAAACCCTCGGCCCAACGGGCTATAAGGAACAAAGGCGACGCCCAGGCGCTGGCAGGCTGCCAGGCAACCGTTTTCTTCCTGATCACGGCTCCACAACGAATATTCGCTTTGCAGCGCACTGATCGGATGAACCTTGTGCGCTCGTTCCAGGGTCGCCGCCGAGGCTTCGCTCAATCCCAGATAACGCACCTTGCCGGCACTGACCAGTTCGGCCATGGCGCCTACGGTTTCCTCGATGGCCACCTGCGGGTCGATTCGGTGTTGGTAGTACAGGTCGAGGGTGTCCACCCCCAGGCGCTTCAGGCTGCCGTCGATGGACTGGCGAATGTATTCCGGTCGACCGTTGACGCCTCGGGCGGTGGGGTTGGCCGGGTCGCGAACGATCCCGAACTTGCTGGCCAGGAACACCTGATCGCGCTTGCCGGCAATGGCCTTGCCGATCAGCTCTTCATTGGTGTGCGGGCCGTACATATCGGCGGTATCGAGCAGGGTGACGCCCAGCTCAAGGGCGCGATGCAGGGTGGCCGTGGCTTCGCGGGTGTCGGTGCCGGTGGTGTAGAAGTCGGTCATGCCCATGCAGCCCAGGCCGATGGCCGACACCTGTGGACCGTTCTTTCCCAATTGACGTGTGTGCATGAAATCAGCTCCTTGTGAAGTGAATCGCCATTGTTCACCTCGACAGAAACAAGATAAACCGGCTAAAACAGCTATCACTATTCGTTAATTCTAAACAATCAGTCGGTGGAGCCAGTAATGGACCGTTTCAACGCCATGCGCGTCTTTACCCGAATCGTCGAGCTCGGCGGCTTTGCCAGGGCTGCCGACAGCCTGCAATTGCCCCGGGCTTCGGTGACCATTCTGATCAAGCAACTGGAGGCGCATCTGGGGGTGCAACTGCTGCAACGCACCACGCGGCAGATCAGCCTGACGCTCGACGGTGCGGCCTATTACCCGCGTTGCGTGCGCTTGTTGGCGGATCTGGAGGAGACCGAAGCGGTGTTCAGTGCTGCCCGCCACAATCCCAAGGGGCTGCTGCGCGTGGACATGCCGGCGGGAGTAGGGCGCCTGGTGGTGATTCCGGCGCTGCCGCAATTCACCGCCCGCTATCCATTGATCGAGCTGGAAATCGGCTTGAATGACCGGCCGGTAGACCTGATTCGCGAAGGTGTCGATTGTGTGTTGCGCGGTGGCGCTGCGCTGGATGATTCGCTGGTGGCGCGGCCGCTGGTGATGATGGATCAGGTGACCTGTGCCAGTCCCGACTATCTGCAGCGACATGGAACGCCAACGACCCTGGATGACCTGCGCGGGCATCAGGTCGTCGAGTATTTCTCCAGCAGCAGCGCAAAACGCTATGGGCTGGAGTTTGTCGTGGATGGCCAGGTACGCCCGGTCGACCTGCCCAAGCAGGTGGCGGTCAACAGTGCCGATGGCTATCTGGCGGCGTGCGAGGCGGGATATGGTCTGGTGCAGACGCCGTACTATCACGTCGCCCGGCAACTGGAGGAAGGGCGTTTGTGTGAAGTGCTGAGGGAGGTGCCGCCACCGGGCATGCCGATGACGGCGCTTTATCCGCCGCACCGCCAGTTGTCCCGGCGGGTGCGTGTGTTTGTCGATTGGCTGGTGGAGCTGTGTGCCCAGCCCGGCAATGACTTTTACAGAAAGGATTCAGGACGTTGAGCAGCTATCAACGATGTTGGAAGTAACCCGGTCCACTATGGTTATCGCCGCAATGAAGCTAAAACTCTTCATCGGCTGTAACATGAGACCCCGCTTGTAGCGGCTTATCCCCCGAAACAGGGTAAGCGCCTGGCATGCGTATCGATACAAACCGGATACATTTTCAGATTCAGGAACCCGCAATGACTCAGTCGCAACGTTTGAAATACTCGATTCTGATCTCCCTGGTAGTGCTGGGGATCATGTTTGGCCTTTCCTGGTTGCAGAACACCGGCGTCATCAGCGAAAAAATGTTCCAGTACATCGCCATCGGCGTGGCGGTGATCGTGGTGGTCGTCAATGGTGTGATGCGCCGCAAGGTCAAGCCCTGATCATTCGATCATTGGTTGCGCAGGATGGCAGCGGCCTGTGGATGCAGGCTGTAGCTTTTGTCGGGGTTGAGGACAATCACGCCTTCGCTGCACAAGCGTTTTAGCACTTCACGCACGCTGAGAAAGGACAGAGGAACATCCAGGTCCAGCAATTGGCTGTGTACGCCACGCACACCCAGGCTGCGGTCGCTTTCGGCGGCGGTCAGCAGGGCATCGATGACTTTCAGGCGGATCAGGCTGGTTCGCAGACCAAAACTTTTGAGCAGGACTCTGATGCGCTCGTTGCCGTGGCGATCGGTACGCGGCTCGAATACGTCGACTCCCTTGGAAGTACCCTTTGGCGCATTGCTACCGTCCGTTGGCAGTTGCGAGTTGTACATTGCAAAACTCCTTTTCAGAGCCTGATCAGGAAAAGTGGGCGCTCTTACGTGACTAGACGTATGAGCTCCCCAAATCATGAAGGCTCAAATGTAGAAAATTTGTCGCCATCGTGTGATCAACCCGTGAGTCCTCGCGCAGTCGTGCAGTAAAACCCTAAATGACCCGAACTATCAGGTACAGACGATCAGTCAGCAGGATGCAAAGGTGCCCGCGCAGTAAAGAAGTGGAGATTTGCATGAGCACTGAAGGTCGCCTCCCGAAAGGGTGGCGGCCTTTTCAACCTTTCGGGGATTTTTGCGGAATCGCGTTGACCACAAAATTGCCGTTCTGATTGCGGGTCAGGTAGACCGGCAGGACCCGCGGCAGGGACTTCACCAGGCCGTTGATCTCCTTGATGTTGTAGAT
>NZ_AKJL01000048.1 GCF_000282355.1 Pseudomonas sp. GM49 | reverse complement strand
CGGCCGCCCCCGGCGCGGCCAGGCGCAAGGTGATCAGCCACAGTGCCCGCGCCGGCGAGCGGCCAAGGCTGCGGGCGATGTTTTCCAGTTCCACCGGGGCCTGGGCGATACCTGCGCGCAGGCTCACCAGGGCACGGGGCAAGAACATCAACAGGTACGCCAGCAGCACGGTGAAGGTGGTCTGGTAAATCGGCCGGGCAAAATGGATCGTGACGGTCACCAGCGCCAGCGCAACGATAATTCCGGGCAAGGAACTGGTGATGTAGTTGCAGCTTTCCAGTACCCGTTGCAGTCGGCCAGGGTAGCGGATCGACAGCCAGGCAATCGGGATCGCCGCGCAGGTGGTCAGCGCCGCGCCAGCGATACCGAGCAACAGGGTTTGCTCCAGCGCGGGCAACAATTCAGCCATATCCCAGACTTCCACACCGCCGGCGATGAGCCATTTACCCAGGGTGATCAAGGGCACGCCCAGGGCCAGGGCGCAGGTGACGATTTGCAGCGTCAGCGACAGCAGCGTTGAAGTCGTTTTCAGGGTGACGACCCGCTGCTCCCGGGCGCTTCCCGAACCGACGCGAGCGTAGCGCGCGGAACCGCGGGCGGCAGATTCGGCCGTCAACATCGCCAGGCAGCACAGGGCCAGCACACTGGCCAGCATGTGCGCCGCTGCGCCGTTGAAGGTCGATTTGAACTGATCGAAGATCGCAGTGGTAAAGGTGTCGAAGCGGATCATGGCGTACAGGCCATATTCGGCCAGCAGGTGCAGGCCGACCAGCAAGGCGCCACCGCAGATCGCCAGGCGCAATTGCGGCAACACTACGCGGAAAAACACTTTCCAGGGCTTGAGCCCCATGGACTCGGCGACGTCTTCAATGGCCGGGTCGAGCCGGCGCAAGGTGGCCGCCACCGGCAAATACAGGAACGGGAAGTAGGCGATGACCGAGACCAGGACACCGGCAAACAACCCGTGAATGGGCGGCACCAGGCTGACCCAGGCGTAGCTGTGAACGAAAGCGGGCACCGCCAGAGGCGCGGTTGCCAGCAACGACCACCAGCGTCGTCCGGGCAAATTCGTGCGTTCGGTCAGCCAGGCCAGCGTCACACCCAGGGCCACGCACAACGGAATCGTCAGCAGCACCAGCAACACGGTGTTGACCATCAGCTCTCCGACCCGGGGCCGGAACACCAATGCCACAACGGTTGACCAGCCGGTCTGCAGGGACACGCCAATAACGTAAGCGATCGGTAGCAGTGCCAGTAATGAAACCAGCACCGACAAACCGATCACCCATGCACCGCCACGCCCCGCAAGGACTCCACGGGAACGTCGACGCAAATTTGCGGGTGTCGCCTCGGCGACATCCGCAGGCAGGGTTTCAGGTATCAATTAGAGCAGTCCGGCCTGTGTCATCAGCTCCACGGCTTTTTTGCTGTCGAGTTTCGAAGCATCGACAGTCGGCGCATCGAGTTGATTCAGAGGCACCAGTTTAGGGTTGGATTCAGCGCCTTTGCCCACGGCGTACTCAAACGACTTGCCGTTTTTCAGGACGGCCTGGCCATCCTTGCCGGTAATGTATTTGAGAAACGCCTGAGCTTGTTCTTTGTGTTTGCTGGAGGCGAGGACGCCGCCGCCGGAGATGCTAACAAAAGCGCCAGGGTCTTTGTGCTTGAAGTAGTGCAGGGCGGTGTTCTTGCTGTTTTCGCCCGTCTTGGACTGATCGACCAGGCTGTAATAGTGGTAGATCACGCCGCTGTCGATCTGCCCGGCATTCACCGCTTTGAGTACCGAGCTGTTGCCACGATAGTTGGCATAGTTGGTTTTCATCGCTTTCAGCCATTCCAGCGTGGCCGCTTCACCCTTTTGCTCCAGGATGGCCGCGACAATGGCCTGGAAGTCAGCACCACCTGGCGACGCAGCCCAGCGTCCTTTCCAGGAAGGATCGGCCAGGTCCATGATCGATTTCGGCAGATTGGCTTCCGAGAGCTTGCTCGGGTTGTACACAAACACCGTGGAGCGCGCGGCAATCCCGACCCATTTGCCGTGGGCCGGGCGATAGGCGGAGTCAATCTGTTCCAGGGTGGTTTTGTCGACAGGCGCAAACAGCCCTGCGTTGTCGACCAGGACCATGGCCGGAGAGTTTTCGGTCAGGAAAACGTCAGCCGGAGAGGCCGCGCCTTCCTGCACGATCTGGTTGCCCATCTCGGTGTCATCGCCGTTGCGCAAGGTGACCGGAATACCCGTCTCCTGGGTAAAGCCCTCGACCCAGGCCTTGGTCAGGCCTTCGTGTTGCGCGTTGTACACCACGATGCCGACGGAGTCAGCTGCATAAACCTGGCCAGCGCTCAGCAAAGCGGTGGCCAGCAGGGCTTTTTTCAAGAACGAAGGGATTTTCGGAATCATTCTGCGGGCTGCTCCAGGTGCATTTTTTATGAAAATCATACGCATTTAAACGCCTGTTTACCAATGCGAATGATTTGCATGTTTTGAATGGCACGGAATGTAGAGATCCAAATGAGAAAATAACGTCAAAAAAACCGTTAATACATGTAATTTTCATTCAGATTAGCAGCGGTGTGCCAATTGTGGTTTGGCTCGTCGCTTAAACGAGGCGAAAACAAAAAAACCGAGAGGCTACTTTGGCCACCCGGTTTTTTTGCGTCTTGCCTGTCAGGGCTGGATTTGCGGGAAAATCAGGATCTGCAGGCTGCCGCGCTGATAGCGTTTTCCGTCGGTGGGTAGCGCCTCGACTTCCTGAAACTCATCGACGCTGTTGACCCTCATCACCACCCCGACCGAGCCCTTTTTCCGCGCCTCGGTCATCCATCGCCCGACGTCTTGCAGGGTCACCTTGCGCGAGGCCGCGGCGGGATCCGAGAGGCCGTATTTCAATTCACCGACGACGTTGTAAAGCGCTACCTCCGGTCGCTTGGTCAGCCAGGACAAGGCCGAGGCAGCACCCAGGTCGTTGCTCAGCAGCGAGGTGGTCTGGTTCAGACTGTCCAGGTGTTCGGCGATAAACCGGTCGGGCATCTTGCTGTCGACAATCTGGCTCGGCATGGCGGCGGGTAGCAGCGCCACCAGCAGCCAGATGCCGAGTGCCGGCATCGCCCATAACGTCAATGGCCGCAGGATTTGCAGGGCGTTGGCGATGATCCAGCCCAACAGCACGATGAACGCCAGGGACAGGCTGAACATCTCGGTATTCTCGAAAATCTCTTTGCGCCATTGCAGGTACAGCAAGGCAATCAGGGCCGACGTGGCAATGACGACGTTAAGCCATCCGTTGAAGCGAATCGTCCGTCCCCGTGCCTGTTGCAACAGGCGGGTCAGTGCATCGCCCATCAGCAGTGCCAGCGGCAACAGGCACGGCATGATGTAGGTCGGCAGTTTGCCGCTGCTCATGCTGAAAATCGCCAATGGCAACAACAACCAGAGCAGGAGAAAACCGCTGACGGGTTGACGCTTGTTGTTCCAGGCCTGGATGAATGTGGTTGGCAACAACGCGGCCCAGGGCAGGACAGAAACCACCAGCATCGGCAGATAGAACCACCACGGGCGCGCGTGTTGCGCATTGTCGGCGGCGAAGCGGCGGACGTGCTCGTTCCAGAAAAAGAAATTCCAGAAATCCGGTTCCTGATGATGAATGGCCAGCGCCCAGGGCAAGCAGACGGCTGCGGCGACGACAATAGCCAGTGGCCCGTAACGCAACAGCTCGCCAAAGCGACGCTGCCAGACCAGGTAGGGCAGGGCGATCACCGCCGGCAGCAGCCAGGCCAGGAAGCCCTTGGTCATGAAGCCCATGCCGCAGGCGATGCCCAGGACCACCCAGGCACCCAGACGGGCACGCGTGGTGCGGCTGTCGATGGCAAACCACAGGGAAACCAGGCTCAGGTTGACCCAGAGGGTGAATTGCGGGTCGAGGTTGGCGTACCCGGCCTGACCGGAAATCAGCCCGAAGCTCATGTAAAGCAGCGCGCAGGCAAAGCTTTTGCGCGGATCGCCCCAGAACCGGCGGGCAATCAGCCAGGTCAGCCACACGCTCAGTCCGGTACTCAGTGCCGACGCGATGCGCACCCCGAACAGGTTGTCGCCAAACACCGCCTGGCCGATGGCAATCATCCAGTACCCGGCAATCGGCTTCTCGAAGTAACGAAGGCCCATGAAATGCGGCGAGATCCAGTTCCCGCTCTGCAGCATTTCCTGGCTGATCTGGGCATAACGGGTTTCATCGGGAATCCACAGACCGTGGCTCATCAGCGGTAGCAAGTAGAACGCGAAGAACGCCAGTACCAGGGCGAATAGCATCCAGCGTTCGTTGGCAGGCGCCGTTGGGGCGTGCAGGCGGGAAGAAAGGCCAGCAAAATCTGGCAATGGCTGATTTGACGTCATGTCTCGACCTTGGCGCTGAGGTGGCTGGTTGAAGAGTGATGTACAACTTGTAAGAGTGAAAGTCGGAATGATATTGAACGGCGAGAAGTTGAATCACACTTCTCGCTGTTTTGTTCAGGCTTCATTCAGTCCGTCTTGAAATAACTTAGTTGCAAAGTTTTCGAGCCGTAAAAATTTCAGTTTTTATCTTGTAACAGAGTGTTCCAGTCGTCGGCATTCACAATGCCAAGCACTTGCAGTTGCCCATTGCCATCGATGTGGACAAACAACGCGCTGCCGTACTCGGCGTCCTTCGCTGCATGCTTCAAGCCGCTCTGCTGTTCAAAGTCCGCGATGCAACCGCTGTGGGTCACCAGCACCAGGTTGCGATGGGCAACCTTGTGCGCCACGACATCGTTACGCAAGGTCGTGCCGCAGGTCGCCAGCCACTCCTGGGTCCGTGGGTCGCTATTGAACATGTAATGCGCGGTCTGCACGGTGCGCGTCACCGGGCTGGTGAGGATGTCGGTTTGCGTCAGGCCCAGGCGTGCCAGACCTTGCCCAACGCCGGCCGCCGCTTCGCTGCCGACACGGGTGATGCCGTCGGCCGGGCCCAGACAAGGATTGCTGGAACGGTCGCAACGCTCGGCATGACGAACCAGCACAGCGATCTCGCCGGCACTCCATTGTTGCAGCAGTTGGGCCCGGGCTTGCGCACCTTCATGGGCAAGGTTGGCCGGGGATCTCGGCCACAGGAAAAAACCGGTGACCACTGCAGCGACGGTCAGGGCACCCACCGCCACTACCGATTTGAAGAGGCGCGAAGACGGTTTACGCGAGACGGAGTTGACCAAGTTTGTCCACCATTTGGAGCGCCAGGGAAAGTGCCGTTAAAAAAGTCTGAAACAACACAAAAAATTTCCGCCAAGACTTAGTTCAGCGAATTGACTGCTGCACAAAGTAAATCTGCGCAGGTGTCGGAGCAGTGAAAGGAATGTGAAAAATTTGCAGTGAGGGGGCGGGCGGGTAATCAGCGGGTTACTGGGAATTATTTTCTTTTGCTCCTGCATGGGAAGACAGCGGCAAACTAACGCGGTTGACGAGATTGAACTCAACGGCGAACTTGTCGCCGTTGATTCAAGGGGAGAAACCGAGGTCAGGAGGACGGGCAACCAGCCTGTTTTCTGGCGGCAGCCTGGCTGATCAGCGCGGCCAGGCGCTTGATGTTGTTTTGCTGGGCAAGCACCAGTTCATCGATACTCGGGCCTGAGGGGGTTTGCAAGGTACTGCGGCAAATGACCCGTGCAGGTTCGCTTTCGCCGGCACTGCGCAGGCGCCATTTCACGTCCATCAATGCGTATTGACCGGGGACCGAGTCAAAACGCTGCACATCGACCCGCACCGAATACCCGCTTTGTGCAGGATAGTTGCTCAGTTGATCGGCCAGCGCACTGTTCAATTCATCCACGAGGGTCGCGCCCCACCATTCGGTTTCCAGGATCGCCAGGCCACTGTTGCCTTGGCGAATGACGATCTGCGCGCGATCGACCTGGGGCGGCACGCTGATGCTCTCGATCTGAATCACCCCGACGGTGGTCCTTGAGTGATCGCCCACCTGGGCCGGGGTCAGGGTGTGGAATTGAATCGGGTCACTGCGGCAGGCGGCGAGCAGCAACAGCGCGGTAACCAGTGTGAACTTCAGCGGAAAAGCCATGGGGTTGCTCCTGTGTTCATTTGCGCGGTGGCCCTTGCAGATCCATGGGCGCGGCATTGTCCGGACGGCCGCGAAGCAGCGATTCCGGATGTCGCCCCAGGTAATCCGAAAGATCGCGCAAGGATCTCGACGTGCGTCCCAGTTCATCCAGGGTCTGCCCCAGTTTTTCCCGTTGCGGCGAGTCCTCGGCCAAGGTCGAACTGGCGGATTGCAAGGTCGAATTGGCCGTTTGCAGGGTCTTGCTGACTTCCAACAAGGTGGTTTGCACACCCGGCATAATCTTGCCGTTGAATTGCACCATGCCTTTGCGCAGTTCGACGAGATTGCCGTCGAGATTGCCGGCAATGCGCTCGATGGGCAGTTTGTTGATCTTGTCGACCATGGATTCGAGTTTTTCCTGCAATTGCTCGAGGCTGCCCGGTATGGTCGGGATGATGACTGGACGTGCGTTTGCATCGAATGCGACTTTTTCTGCCTTGGGGTAGAAATCCAGGGAGATGTACAACTGGCCGGTCAGGAAGTTGCCCGTGCGGGCCTGGGCACGCAGGCCGTTATCGATGAAGGTGCCGATCAGGCGTACGCCACCGGCTTCGTCATTGGGGTCATGATTGAGCGCCTTGAGCATCTTGTCGTGGGCACGGCCCAGGCGTTGCGGGTAAATCACAATGCCGACGTTGACCGGAAAGGAACGAGTCTTCTCGTCGTAATCCAGATTCACCGCCACCACCTTGCCGATTTCCACACCCAGGAATTCCACCGGCGCATCAACCTTGAGCCCGCGCATTGCCTGGTCGAATCGCATGGCCAGGTACTGCGGTTTGCCGTTTGGCGGGGCGAGGGCGGTTTGCTGGTCCTCGAACAGTTCGTAGGCATACTCTGCCGCAGCAGGTTTATCGCCAGGGCTGTAGTCGGGCGCGCGGAAGGCAATGCCGCCCACCAGCAAGGACGACAGCGATTCGGTCTTGACCGCAAAACCGTTGGCGCCGACGTTCACGTCAATGCCGCTGGCGTTCCAGAAACGGGTGTTTTCGGTGACGTACTTGTCATTGGGGGCATGGATGAACAGCTCTATGTTCACGCCTTTGCCATCCGGATCCAGCGCGTAGGCCACCACCTGGCCCACCGGGATCTTGCGGTAGTAAACCGGAGAGCCGATATCCAGCGACCCCAGATCCTGCGTGAACAAGGTGAAACGCTTGCCCGGCTCGCCGTAGGTGATGGGTGGCGGGTTCTCCAGCCCCGTGAAGTGTTTTGCCCGGCCGTTGGCCTGGCCGATATCGGCACCGATGTAATCGCCCGACAGCAGCGTATCGATACCGGACACACCGCCCGCTCCAATGCGCGGCCGCACTACCCAGAACTGCGAGTCCTCGCGGGTAAAGCTTTCGGCCTGCTTGGCCAGCTTGATGGTGGCGTTCACACTCTTCTGGTCATTGCTCAGTTCCACATCCGAGACTTGGCCAATCACCACATTACGGTACTTGACCTCGGTTTTATTCGCGGTCAGGCCGCTCCCGGTCTTGAACGTGACAACGATGGTCGGGCCTTCCTGAAGAATGCTGTGAACCACCAGCGAAATACCCACCAGCACCGCGACGATCGGTACGATCCAGACCAGCGAAACGCTGAAGCGGCGGGTCTTGATCGGCGCCGGCCCGGGGGCTTGCGGCCCGTCAGTGGCTTGTGACTTCATCCGTGACCTCCTCATTGTTTGGGTTTTCCCGTTCTTTGTCCCAGATCATGCGCGGGTCGAAACTCATGGCCGAGAGCATGGTGAACACCACCACCAGACCAAAGAACAGAATGCCCGGGCGCGGTTCGATGTCGGCCAGGGCCTGGAATTTCACCAGCGAGGCGACCAGTGCGACCACGATCACATCGAGCATCGACCAGTAGCCGATGACCTCGACGAAGCGGAACAGCGTCGACCGCTCTTTACGTGCCCACTCACTGTCGCGTTGCACGGTGACCAGCAGCAGTGTGATGGCAACGAACTTGATGCCCGGCACCGCGATACTGGCAATGAAAATGATCAGGGCGATGTCCCAGGCCCCGGCCTGCCAGAACTCCAGTACGCCGCTCATGATCGTACTGTCGGCGCCATGACCGACCATTTTGGTGTTCATCACCGGCAGCAAATTGGCGGGGATGTAAAACACCAGGGCCGCAATCATGTAGGCCCAGGTCCGGGTCAACGAGTTGGTTTTGCGTCGATGCAAAGGCGCGCCGCAGCGCTCGCATTCGTGAGGATCGCCAGTCATGTCGCAGGCCAGCCCGCAGCTGTGGCACAGGCACAGGTTGAGTTCGTCGGCGTACGGAGGCGTGCTCATAAGATGTCCCATAAATCGCGGATATCGCGCCCGGCGATGCGGATCATCATCAGGCTCAGCACAGCCAGGGCAAACAGCCCTATGCCGGGCAGCACATCGAGCAGTCCGGCGAGCTTGATCACCGCGACCATGGCACCCAGCAGGCAGACTTCGAGCATGCTCCAGGGTCTCAGGGTTTCCAGCCAGCGCATGCAGAACCTGAACCCGGGCGCACGTTGCCGGGCGAGGGCGAAGCCCAGTACCCAGATCAGCAGCAACAGCTGGAAAATCGGCGCGATGATCATGGCGATCGCCGCCACCATGGCGATGAACGTGATAGGTCCCAGGCTCAGGGCCAGCACCGAGTCCCAGAGGGTAGCGCTGTTCTTCGAGCCTTTGAGGCTGATGCTCATCACCGGATAGAAATTGGCGAATATCCAGAGCATCAACGCGGTGAAGGTCAATGCAAGACGCTGTTCCACTGTCAGGCCGTTATAGCGCTGCAGCACGCCGCCGCAGCGCGTACACAGGGTTTTCTGATGTTTGGCGAGCGTCACTTTTTGGTACACGCTGTCGCAGTGCTCGCAGATGATCAGCTGATCGGTAGATGCCATGGGCCAGGCTCAACAGAAGGCAGGAAGTTCAGAGCACCCCCTCAATATAGAAGTGCCTTGCAATTGAGCAAATCGAAAGTCGAAACAAGGGGATATAAAAGAAGTGGTTGCACTTGCAGGCAGGTGTTTTGTGGCGAG
>NZ_AKJL01000047.1 GCF_000282355.1 Pseudomonas sp. GM49 | reverse complement strand
AGCCCGCGAGGCTGCGTTCGGCTGCGAAGCAGTCGTAAAATCAGTCATTGCGGTACGTCAGGCAGGCCGCGTCAGCTGGATTCACGACTGCCATGCAGCCGAACGCAGCCTCGCGGGCTCGGCAGCTGCTACAGATCGCATTACCGCTTAACTGACTGGCATCAGGCTCTCCAGGGGCCCCTTTTGTGAGCAAACGTCTTGATCAGAAGTATTTGAGCCATCCGATATCGCGACGGCGTGCCTTCAATGCCGCAAACCAGCGCACGGGTAAATACAGGGATAAAGCCAAGAGCACTGCCGTAAGCCAAACAGCCCAGATGCTGTCGAAACCGAAAAAAACTCCCTGGTTCAATCCGAACAACGCCACGCTGAACAGATACAGCGCCTTGAGTACGTAAAGGTGGAGCAAGTAGAAGAACATCGGCGCCGCGCCAAATACGGCCAATGCATTGGCCCACTTGCGTTGTTGAGCCCGTTCCAGGGCACGAAGCAGTAACAGCCCCACTCCCAACGTCAGCGAAAGGAACAGCAGGGAAGGTGGGTATTTTGTAATGTTGAAGAAACTCATGAGGGTTTGTGTGAGGCCTTCATGGGCGACCCAATGCACCTCGCCATAACCATTGACAGCTCGCAGTGCGACAAATCCGATCAATGTCCCGGCCCCTGCAAGCAGCAGATTGCGTTGACGCTCTGCGGCCAAAACCTGACCATCAAACCAAGGGCCGATATTGTATCCAAGGGCGATCACAGCGATCCAGGGAAGCACAGGATAAGAGGTACGCAGACGCAAGCTGTCGGAGAAATCGATCCAGCCGCGATCATGCAGAATCGCCCAGGGTATATGCACTGGCGAGCCTGTCGCGAAGTGCACATTATCCAGCAGGTTGTGCCCAGCCACGATCACCAGACCCAGGCAGCACAGAATGGGCTTGGGTAACCAAACCAGTCCGGCCAGGGCAATCATGCATATGCCAATGGCCCAGATCACTTGCATGTAAATTGCCGCAGGCGGGAACTGAAATGTCCAGGCGAAATTCACCAGGGTGAACTCCAGCAGAACCAGGAACAGACCGCGCTTGAATAAAAAGGCTGACACATCGCCCTTGCCCTGGTGCTTTTGGCCATACAGGTAAGCGGAAAGTCCAGTGAGCAGTATGAATACTGGCGCACACAAATGGGCAAGTGTGCGACTGAAAAATAGCGCCGGCTCAGTGGATTCGATGTCCATCGGGTCTGCTACTTGACGGTGCAAAAAGAACGTTTCGCGCACGTGATCCAGCAGCATAAGGAGGATTACCAATCCCCTCAGGGCATCAATGGACAGCAGGCGTTGGTTCAAGCTTGTGATGGGCGGGATGTGAATAGAGGTTGTCATCGAATGTCGCAAGCAGGGAGTGGATGGCACTGTCAGTGGTGACTGATAGTGCATGTTTGTAAAAGATATAACATAACATGTTCATCAAAAGCGACCGCCTGATTGCGTTGATAGCTGTCTACCGAGACTCTTTCAACTCAAGGAATGCGTCCCGCAATCGAGCGTCGCCTGAGTTCGGCCTGAATTCCTTAGACTGTTTAATGGAGCATTAGCCTGGGAACTGATCCCCAAACATTGGGTACCCGCCGGCGGAACCTTCGCGCGTCGCCTCGTCCTGAATAACATCCCAGTGTTCGACCATCACGCCGTTCTCAAGGCGCAGGATATCGACCACGACCCAGTTCGCCGGCTGTCCGAGGCCAGTGAAGCGACCGTGCAACATGACGAAGTCGCCTTAAGCGACTGCCAACTGACATTCGTAACGCATATCGGGTGATCCTGCGGCGACCAACTTGAACAGACCCTCGCGACCAGGGGGCACATGAGCACTGTGCTGGATATAGGAGGGTGACCAGAAGCGTTCGGCTGCAGCCAGATCCTTGCGATTGAACAGGGTTGCGAAACCTTCGAGGACGATGGCCTTGTTCTCGGCGGGGGTATGTGAAGTCATGGTCTGTTTCCTGCTAACAATGTAAAGGGGAGGGCGACTGTAGGGTCGCCCAATATCGCTTTGTGGTCTCAGCCGAAAGCCGGTCCGCTTGCAATCATGTCGTTGAACTGATTGACCCACGCGTGCTCGTTCGGGCCAGGGTTGGCACGCATCGCCTCGGCGGGCGCGACAAGGATTTCGTCCACGCCGCTCTCGAACTGCGCCATGGCTCCGGCAATGAACTGGTCGAGGGGAATGGCGCGTTCTTCCTCGCTGCTGTCGAGCAACTCGGTGCGTACCCAAGGCGGTGCGATCTCGACCACCTGGACGCCGTATTCGCGCAGCAGGTAGCGCTGCGACAGGGTGTAGGAGTGCAGCGCGGCCTTGGTCGCCGAATAGACCGCCGTCACGGCCATTGGCACGAAGCCGAGCACCGAGGAGACGTTGACGATGACCGCATCCGGCTTGGCCTTAAGATGCTCGACCAGCGCCGAGGTCATGCGGATCGGACCCAGCAGGTTGGTGGTGACGGTCGACAGGGCAAGCTCATCGTCCACCGGACCTTCGGCATGATCGAGCAGCATGATGCCGGCATTGTTGATCAGCACATTAACCTCGGGGTAATGGGCGATGAGGTGCTGCGCGGCCGCCTGGATGCTGGCCGTGTCGTTGATGTCGAGTTCAAGTGCGGCCATGCCGGGGTTGGCGTCGAGCGTCTCTTGCAACCGCGCCTTGCGACGACCGGAGATGATCACTTGATTGCCGAGTTTGTGGAAGGCTTCGGCCAGACCACGGCCAATGCCGGAGCCGCCGCCAGTGATGAAGATAGTGTTGCCAGTCATGCGCATGAGGGATTTCCTTGAACAAAAAATCAGGGCGTCCGCCACGCTGCCAGGCCGATCAGCTCGACCGCTGCGTCGCGGGGTATGGCGCTAAACTGGCAGCTTCCGCGGGATCGGAGTAGACGCTGTGGCTGGCTATCTTCTATGCGTCGGATGCATAAGCACCGCCGGCATCGTCAAGCAGGCTGGCGACAAGATGTTCGATCAGGGCGCGGCCGGCCCTGCGGGTACGCGAGCCGTGGGGGAAGTAGGCATGCACCGGTACGGATTCGGTTTCCCAATCGGTGAGCAGCGCGACGAGTTCACCGCTTTCAAGCTCCCGCCGACACGCCCAGGCCGTTGTCGATGTAATCCCTAAACCGGCAGTTGCCGCCGCGACAGCACCCTCGTTTTCATCGGTCGAGAAGTGCGCTTCGAGCTGAATCGTCCTGGTCTCGCCATCGCGTTTGAACATCCACCCGCTCGGGACCGTCGAGGCTGGACCGGCGATGATTCGATGCGATTGCAGGTCCTCAGGCGTAGTCGGCTCCCCTGCGGCGCGCAAGTAGGACGGTGAGGCGAGAATGAATCTGGAGATTGTCATGATCTGACGGCTCGTAGCACTGGAGTCCACCAGCCGTCCCAGCCTTATCGCTACATCGATATTTTCGCGCACCAGATCCTGCCAATGATCGGCGAGCAGCACCTGGATATGCAGGTTGGGGTGTATCGCTGCGAACGGCGCTATACGCGGAATGATTTCCCGTACGCCGATGCTCGTTGGCATGCTGATCCGCACGATCCCACGCAATTCCAGGCCACCGCGAACGCTTTGCTCGGCTTCTTCCACCGCGGCGAGGATGGGTTCCATGCGCGAGAGAAAATCCGCCCCTGCCTCAGTCGGTACGACGGCACGTGTCGATCTCGCCAGCAGCAGGGTGCCGAGATCGGCTTCGAGCTCGGCCACAATCCTGGAGACCTGGGATTGAGAAAGGCCCACTTCGCGTGCCGCGGCCGAAAAGCTGCCCAGTCGTGCCACCCTTGTGAAAAGCCTGTAGGAGAAAAGGTCTTTCATGCGTTAGCTCCATCCAACAGCCAGCATGCACCTTGAGGCCGCTGGCAGAAGCTACGGTGAAACGCGGCAGTTTGGGTGAGTGATTTTTTGCGGGGAGGCAGCTGGGGCACTATGGCCCCAGTTACCAGTGGTGCAAATTATCACGCAACTTCAGTGTGGAAAGGATAGTCCGTGTAACCCGCTTCCGTGCCACCGAAGAACGACTCGCGGTCGTACGGGTTCAGTGGCCAGCCGTTGCGCAGGCGCTCCGGCAAGTCAGGGTTGGCGATGAAGTGGCGGCCGAACGCGACCAGGTCTGCATCGCCGACCTCGAGGATCGCGTTGGCCGATTCACCGGAGAAGCCGCCTGCCGCGATAAGGGTGCCCTTGTAGTGCTGGCGGATGAGTTGGGACGCCACCGGATTCTGGTCGCGGCGCTCGTCTTCGATGAGACCCAGGATGCGTGGCTCGATCAGGTGCAGATAGGCGAGGTCCAGCTTGTTCAGCGCGCGCGCGACATAGGTGAACAGGCCAATGGGGTCGCTGTCGGACATATCGCCGAAGTTGCCGCTAGGACCCAGACGTACCGCCACCCGATTACTCCCCCAGACAGAAATCACCGCCTCTACCGCCTCAAGCAGGAACCGGCTGCGATTCTCGAACGAGCCACCGTAGATATCCGTACGTTTGTTGCTGCCGTCCTGCAGGAACTGATCGAACAGGTAGCCGTTGGCCGAGTGCAACTCCACGCCGTCGAATCCGGCTGCGATACCGCGTTCGGCGGCGGTGCGGAAGCTTTCCACCAGTCCACGGATTCCCGCGATGGTCAATTCTCGCGCCGGGCTGGCGGGGGTCCAGCCAGTCTCGGTGAAGGCGAGGCCGCCGTGGTCAACGATGGAAGGGGCCACCGGCTGGCCGCCGTCCGGCTGCAGGAGGCTGTTGGACTGGCGCCCCGCATGATAGAGCTGCAGAAAGATTTTGCCGCCCTTGGCATGAACGGCGTCGGTCACGAGCTTCCAGCCGGCGATCTGGCTATCGTCATACAAACCGGGAGCACCGAGGTAGCCATTACCATTGGCTGCGGCGATAGTAGCTTCGCCGATCAGCAGGCCACCGGCGGTGGTACGCTGGGCGTAGTACTCGGCCATCAGCGGGCCAGGGATGTCACCCGGCTCGGCACGCATACGGGTCAGTGGCGCCAAAACGACGCGATGGGAAATCTGGTATGGGCCTATCTGGATGCTCGTGTGCAGTTTGGACATGACATCAATACCTATCAGTGGTGGGATGGGCGCAATGTAGGCGTAAAATTCGCGGAGAAAAATATCCCGCGATGCCGAACATTTCGGATGTTTTTTCCGTAATCCCGCCTGGTTGGTGGAGTTCTGCCGGAGCAAGCAGGAAAAGTGATGGAAAGTCTGAATGGCATCTCGATGTTCGTGCAGGTTGCCGAAACGCGCAGCTTTACCGAGGCCGCCCGCCAGTTGGGGGTATCGTCCTCGACCGTGGGCAAAACCATTGCCCGGATGGAGGAGCGCTTGCATGTGCGGCTGTTTCATCGCAGCACACGCAGCATCACGCTGACGGCCGAGGGGACCCTGTTCCTTGAGCGCTGCCGCCGCATCCTCAGCGAGGTCACCGCTGCCGAGTCCGAGCTGTCAGGCCTGGCTGGCAGTCCACGTGGGCGACTTCGCGTGGGCTCTCCACTACTGGGCGACCTGATGATGCCGGCCTTTGACGGGTTCATGGAGCGGTATCCGGAAGTCGAACTGGATATCGATTTTTGCGACCGCATGGTCGATGTGATCGAGGAGGGGTTCGACGCGGTGATTCGGACCGGCGAGCAAACCGATTCTCGCTTGGCCGCGCGCCGCCTGGGTTCCTGCGCACATGTGCTGGTGGCATCGCCGACGTATCTCAAGCGACATGGTGTACCCACGTATCCGCGTGAACTGGAACGCCATTCATGCCTGCAGCACAAATTCCCCGCAACGGGAAAGCTGGAACGTTGGCCGCTGCGGCTCGAACCCTCCGAGGCTGAACTGGTGCTGCCCGCCACAATGACGTCGAACACGATCGAGCCTCTTGCCTACGCCGCAATCCAGGGCAGGGGGATTGCCTTTCTGCCGACTTTCCTGGTGCGCGACGCGCTGGAAAGCGGCCGGCTGGTCACAGTGCTGGACGAGTACATTGACCGCCAGGTCGTGTTCTGGATGCTGTGGCCAGCCAGCCGTTATGCCTCGCCCAAGTTGCGCGTTTTCATTGACTACATGAGTGCACACTTGCGCATCTGATCGCTTACGCCCTTTCGAGCAAGTGTTCCAGGAACAATCCCGCGGCGACCGACAACGCCGCTCGCGACCTCACGCACACGCTGAGTTCGCGGGAGGCCCACGGCTCATCCAGCCTGATCGCCTTTGCACCGTCCATTTTGTAAATCGCCGCGCTCCCCTCGGGCATGATGCCAATGCCCAGGCCGGCCTGAACCATCAGGCACAGGGCGTCGTAGCTGGAGACTTCCATGCGGATTTTCAGCGAACGCCCCAGGTCGTTGGCCGCCTTGATCAACTGAAAATTGAGATGAGTGCCGCTGCGCAAGGCGATGTATTCGTGATCCAGGGTGTCGCTGAATTTGACGGAGCGGCGTGTCGCCAGCGGATGCCCAAGGGGAACCAGTAACACCAGGCGATCGGTACGAAACGGGAAGACCTCGATATCGGCACCGTGCGGAAGACGGGTGAAGATGCCAATGTCGGTGCGATTTTCGGACACCGCCTTGGTGATGGCCAGGCTTTGCTTTTCTTCGAGGCTGATGTTGATCAGTGGGTACAGTTCCGTGAACGACTTGATCATGCCCGGGAGGAATTGGGTGATGGCGGAAATATTGGCCAGGACATGCACCGAGCCACGGCGACCGTGGGAGTAGTCACGCATCTGCACGACGATTTCATTGAGGTTGTTCAATGCACTGCGAGCCATGAACAGCAGCGACAGACCAGCGTCGGTCGGGGTGATGCCTTTGTTGGTGCGGTTGAGCAGTTTCGAGTCGAGCAGCTCTTCCAGTTCGCTCAGCCGTTTGCTGACCGCGGCCGCAGCGATGTGTTCGCGTTTGGCGGCGGCAGCAATGGTGCCTTCTTCAACGACGCTGACAAAGAGTCGCAACGAGACCGGATCGAGTTTCATGGGAAGTACCGGTTTGGCCTGAATGGCCAGCATAGTACCTCCTTCGGCATTGGCTCAGAACGCCCCGGACAACAGGTGGCCGGCGTTCGGTACTTTGGCCTCGAGGCCGAGGGTTTTCAGCATTTGGTACACGGTGGCGACCGACGCCGACAGCACCGGTTTGTCGAGGCGATCCTGTACCACCTGAATCGCTGGCAGTGAAGGCATCTGCACACAGCACGACAGCACCACACCGTCGGCCTGGCCGATATTCAGCTTATCGGCGTGGGCCACCAGGTTCATCGGGTCCAGACGACCGACTTCAAGGTTGTCGGAAACTTCCAGGCTGATGGAATCGACCACTTCGATGCCCGCCGCCTCGATATAGTCGATGACCTGCTGGGTCAGCGGTTTCATGTACGGCGTAATGATCGAGATTTTCTTGTAGTCGAGCATGTGCAGGCTGTCGATCAGCGCACCGGCGGAGCTGAGTACCGGAGCGTTCGACCGGTTGGAAATCACGGTTTTGCTCAAACGCTCTTGCGAGACTGTGTGATAGCCAGGCCCTTGGCACATGATCGCCACCAGGCAGGCATAGGCCATGACATCCACCCGTGCATCGCTCAGTTCCAGCGCGCAACGGTCACTGTCAATGTCCATCTTTTTCAGCTCTTCGGGGCTGACGTGCATCATGCGCATGCGTGAGGAGTGAAAGGTGAAATGTTCTTCGGGGAACAGTTCGTAGCGCGAAGTCAGCATGGCCGGGATTTCGGTTTCCATCGTCGTGTTGGAGCTGGGTACGATTTGGCCGATACGAAAATTTTTCATGGGTTTTTCCTTTGAACGGTCGGATCAGTTGCCGCTGGTGAGTTGAACGCCTTTGGTTTCCTGCAGCGTGAACACCATGACAGCGGCGATGACGTAGGAAACGGAGGCAAGGGAAATGGTGGCGGTGAAGCCGATGAACGGGATCAGCACCGGGACCAGCTTGATGCCGGCGATGGCGCCGACCCGGCCGAAGTTGAAACAGAAACCCGATGCGGTAGAACGGATGCTGGTCGGGAACAACTCCGAGTACCAGGCGCCGAACCCGCTGAAATAACCGGTGAAGAAGCCCAGCAGTGCCGCCAGCGAACCGAGGGCGATGACGTTCTGGGTGGTGAACAGCAGCTTGCCGTCCGTCAATGGCATCAAGGTCGCCGAGTAGGCAAACACCGGCACCATGATTGCCATACCGCCAAAAAACACCGCGAACGACAAGCGACGACCGATGCTTTCAGCCAGGTAGCCGTAGGCCAGGTAACCGATGGTGGCGCCGATGCCGATCCAGATGACAAACACCGGAGCCTGATCGATACGCACGTTCAGAATGCTCTGCAGGTAAGCCGGCATGAAGGTGGTGATGATCCAGTAGCCGTACATGCCCAGTACCGAAATGCTCAGGCCCAGCAAGGTCACTTTCAGATATTGCGGACGGAAGATTTCCATCAGCCGGCCCTTGTCGGCGTTACGGCGCATGAACTCGCGGTTGGCCAACCAGACCGGCGATTCCTTGACGAACAGCCAGATGAACACCAGGGTGAAATAGGCCGGGATCGAGGCATAGATGAACAGGTTTCTCCAGGATTCGGGATTCCCGCCATCGAGGAAACTCCAGGCGAAAATCGCTGCCAGCAGACCTCCACCCGACCAGCCGGTCTGCATCACCGCAAAGGCCTTGGCGCGACCGGCCGCAGGCCAGATCTCCGACACCAGTGCCGCCGCGGCGGACCACAAGCCACCCACGGCGATCCCCACGCAGAAGCGGAACACGTTGAGCTGCCACAGGCTGTCGGCAAAAGCACAGAGCAAGGTGCCGGTGCCATAGACGAACACCGACAGCATCATGGTTTTCTTGCGGCCGATCTTGTCGGAAATATTGCCGAGGAAGAAACCACCGATACCGGTGGCCAGCAGAAACCAGGCAACCGTGGAGACCACATCGCCCAGGCCGACGGCGAAGGTCTTGGCGACCGCCAAAAGCACAAAGCCAAAGACGGTGGCATCCAGGGCATCAAACAGCCAGGCGGCCCAGGAGCCCCCCAGCGTCACGTAACGCTGGTTGGCGGTCAGTTGACCGACTCCGTCGACGACAGAAGCTTGCGCCGTGGAACTGGCGGTTAGGGTTTTCATGGTTCAACCTCGCGGGTTTGCGTTTTTATTCTTGGAGCCCGTGTGCCGAAAGGTGATCGGCACCCGAGTGGTCTGTGAGCCCGATGTTAGGAGAGGTAAAAGCAGTTCGTATATCAGCCATTCACGAGCCTGCCATCGCGGGTGACGATGGCAGTGGGGAGGTGCAGGATCGATTTGCAGTCAGTACAGGAGGGCTGGTTGATCTCTTTCCTTATCAAAGACCTGCTTTGCCTTCGCACCGGCAGTGCTTTTGTGGGCATTTCACTACTTTTTCTTTCTGTGTGGCGAAAGCAGTGTTAAAAAATGTTATTTATAAAAAATACTTCACATAATCTGATCACTGGTAGATGATTTACGCCAGCCGGTATGACAACCTGATAACACGACAAAAACAGGATGGCCTTGATGTTCAATGAGAACCCGACCCCCGTCCTGAATGACAGCGCCACTCAGCGGGTTAATCCGCTCGGTGCTGATCCTGTCTGCCGTGGCCTTATCTACAACGCGGCCAACGTCTGCACCTTGCAGGCGTGGAAGCCGTCGCTGCTTTCCTCTGGAGTACCCCATGAATAACAAGAATGTCGGTGTGGTCGGTCTGGGCGCGATGGGGCTGGGCATTGCCCGCTCGTTGTTGCGCAGCGGTTTTAATGTGCATGCCTGTGATGTGCGTTCTGCCGTGACAGAACAGTTCGCCGGGGAGGGCGGTGTGGCTTGCCCGTCACCGTCGCACATGGCCGCTGAGTGTGACGTGATCATTACCGTGGTGGTCAACGCCGAGCAGACCGAGACCGTATTGTTTGGTGAGGGTGGGGCCGTGGCCTCTCTGCGGCCGGGCAGCCTGGTGATCGGCTGCGCCACAGTCGCTCCGACCTACGCGGTGGACCTGGGCCAGCGCCTGGCCGCGTTGGGCCTGCTGTATCTGGATGCACCGATTTCCGGTGGCGCCGCCAAGGCTGCCGCTGGCGAGATGACCATGATGACCTCGGGCCCGGCCGACGCCTATGCCAAGGCTGAGTCGATCCTGGCTGGCATGGCCGGCAAGGTTTATCGCCTGGGTGATGTCCATGGCCTGGGGTCGAAGGTCAAGATCATCAACCAGCTTCTGGCTGGTGTGCATATTGCCGCTTCTGCCGAAGCCATGGCGCTGGGCCTGCGTGAAGGGGTCGATGCCGATGCGCTGTATGAGGTGATCACCCACAGCGCCGGTAATTCCTGGATGTTCGAAAACCGTGTGCCGCACATTCTCAAGGCTGATTACACGCCGTTGTCCGCGGTGGATATTTTCGTCAAGGACCTGGGCCTGGTGCTGGATACCGCCCGGGCCAGCAAATTCCCGCTGCCGCTGTCGGCCACCGCCCACCAGATGTTCATGCAGGCCTCCAGTGCCGGATTTGGCCGTGAGGACGACTCGGCGGTGATCAAGATTTTCCCGGGCATCGAATTGCCGACTGCCAAGCCTGAGCCTGTTTGAGGAACACCCCATGACTACCTCCACCGCACGCCCGCTGCTGGGCTGCATCGCCGACGATTTCACCGGTGCCACGGACCTGGCCAACATGCTGGTGCGCGGCGGTATGCGCACCGTGCAAAGCATTGGTATCCCGAGCGCGGAAGTTGCCGCCGGGCTTGATGCCGATGCGATCGTTATTGCGCTGAAATCGCGTACCACCCCGGCCGCCGAAGCAGTCGAGCAGTCTCTCGCCGCGCTGGCCTGGCTGCGCGAGCAAGGCTGCGAGCAGATTTTTTTCAAGTATTGCTCGACCTTCGACTCCACCGCGGCCGGCAATATCGGCCAGGTCAGCGAAGCACTGCTGGACGCACTGGGTAGCGACTTTACTCTGGCCTGCCCGGCGTTCCCGGAGAATGGCCGGACGATCTTTCGTGGTCACCTGTTTGTGCAGGATCAGTTGCTCAGTGAGTCGGGCATGCAGAACCACCCGCTGACGCCGATGACCGATGCCAACCTGGTTCGAGTGCTGCAGTCACAGACCCGCCTGAATGTCGGCCTGTTGCGCTACGACACGATTGCCCGTGGCGCTGAGCAGGTGCGGGCGCGAATCGCCGAACTGAGGGCTCAGGGTGTCGGCATGGCCATCGCTGATGCCTTGTCGGACAGCGATCTGTACACACTGGGTACGGCCTGTGCTGATTTGCCGTTGTTGACGGGTGGTTCGGGGCTGGCGCTGGGGCTTCCGGAAAACTTCCGTCGCGCCGGCAAACTGCGCGACCTCGATGCCTCGAAACTTCCGGCCGTGTCCGGCGGGGAAGTGGTGTTGGCCGGCAGTGCTTCGATCGCCACCAATGGACAAGTGGCCGCCTGGCTAGAAGCCGGTCGGCCAGCCTTGCGGATTGATCCGTTGGCCTTGGCGGCGGGGGAGCCGGTGGTGGCGCAAGCCTTGGCCTTCGCCCGTGATAACCAACAAACCGTATTGATCTACGCCACCTGCTCACCGGATGAGGTCAAGTCGGTGCAACAGCAACTGGGCGTCGAGCAGGCCGGTAGCCTGGTGGAAAACGCCTTTGGCGAAATTGCCCAAGGTTTGCGCCAGAACGGTGTACGCCGCTTTGTGATCGCCGGTGGCGAAACCTCGGGCGCAGTGGTTCAGGCGCTGGGTGTACAGCTGTTGCAGATCGGCGCGCAGATCGATCCGGGTGTGCCGGCGACCGTCAGCAGCACTGACGAACCTTTGGCGCTGGCACTCAAATCGGGCAACTTCGGTGGCCGGGATTTCTTTAGCAAAGCCTTGAACCAACTCGCCCAGGCCGGAGATGTGCAATGAGTAACGAGAACGCCCAGCGCGAAGAAATCTGTGAGGTTGGCCGCAGCCTTTACGAGCGCGGATACACCGTCGGCAGCGCCGGCAATATCAGCGCGCGACTGGACGACGGCTGGTTGATCACGCCGACGGATGTGTGCCTCGGGCGTCTTGATCCGGCGACCATCGCCAAGGTCAACCTGGCCGGCGAATGGGTGTCCGGTGACAAGCCTTCAAAGACCCTGGCGCTGCACCGCCAGGTCTACGACCGTAATCCGAATGTCGGCGGCGTGGTGCACACGCACTCCACCCATCTGGTGGCGTTGACGCTGGCCGGTGTCTGGCAGGCGAACGACATCCTGCC
>NZ_AKJL01000046.1 GCF_000282355.1 Pseudomonas sp. GM49 | reverse complement strand
GTGGCGCCAGCCGTTGAAGCGCCGGTGGCGAAAAAGAAGCTCAGCTATAAATTGCAGCGCGAGCTGGAAGCGTTGCCAGGCGAGATCGAAGCCATGGAACAGCAGATCGCCGCTGTCGAGGCGCAGATGGCTGATTCAGGCTTTTACCTGCGTCCGGCTGCAGAGACGGCTGCGGTGATCGCGCAACTGGCGCAGTTGCAGGCTGAACTCGACGTGATGGTCGAGCGTTGGGCCGAGCTGGATGCCTGATTGACCCTGCAATAAAAAAGCCCGGCTTCATTCGCATGAACGCCGGGCTTTTCATATGCAATGCGGTCAGTTCGATCCCCTGTAGGAGCGAGCTTGCTCGCGATGAACCTGAGAGCGCCGCGGGGCATCAGGTTTCCAGCGTCATCGTTGACGACCATCGCGAGCGAGCTCGCTCCTACAGGGGGCAGGTGTTGTCAGCTTTTGTTTTGCAGGCGCACCGCCAGCACATCGCAAGGCGCGCCATGCAGCACGTCGTTGGCGGTGGAGCCCAGCAGCAGTGCCAGGCCATGCCGGCCATGGCTGCCCACCACGATCAGGTCGCAGGTTTGCTCCTTGGCGAAGTGATGGATTTCCTGGCGTGGCTGGCCGTAGGTGAGGTGGCAATTGGAGCTCTCAAGCTCTGAGTATTTGTGCTTCAGGCGGTCAAGGCGCTCCTTGGCCTGATCGAACTGCTGCTGTTGCAATTGTGACAGGTCCATCGGCACGTCGCCGCCGAAGGCCATCGCCATCGGCTCGACAATGTGCACCAGTGACAATTTCGCGCCATTGCTCACCGACAGTTCGCGAGCGCGGTGGATCACAGGGTCGCACTCTTCGGTCAGATCTACAGCGACCAGAATATGGTTGTAGGGCATGAGGTGCTCCTCCTGAGGGTTGCAATATTGGTAAGTATGGCTGGTTTCAAGCGCATTGGTTCCAAAGTGACACAATGGGCTCATTCAAATTCGGGAGTACAGATATGACGGTCTGGATAGTGGTGTCAATCCTGCTGGTGGTGCTCAGCCCGCTGGCGTGGTTGCGCCCGTCGCGTGCCCAGAGTGGGCGCATCGCCCTGCGGATGGAGGCGCGGCGCATCGGCCTGGCCATGCAGTTGGCGCCTCAGGAGTGGCCGCATTGGCTCAGCCAGGAGCCGCCGAGCCCCTGCGCCCAGTACCATCGTCCGCGACGAGGCAATCAGCCGGCGTGCTGGAGTTACTGGCAAAAATCCCCGGGTGTCTGGGTGAATCAATGGCAGGAAATCTGTGAGGATCCGTCGCTGCTCAATCATTTCGAAAAATTGCCAGGCAATGTCTACAAGGTCGAGGCCGACAAACAATTGATCGCCTTGTATTGGGGTGAGAAGGGCGAGGCTGAGGTTTTGCAGCAGATCGATGCAACGCTCAAAGCCCTCGCCTGAACCCCGATCCCCTGTAGGAGCGAGCTCGCTCGCGATGGACGTGAACGATGATGCTTGAAACCTGACACCCCGTGGCGCTCTCAGGTTCATCGCGAGCAAGCTCGCTCCTACAGAGTACAGAGGAGCGCATTTGCCGTTTTTTTGCAGGCAATAAAAAGCCCGACATTCATCATCGGGCTGGAGTTGGCCAGGCAGGCCGGTAAAACGGTGTGGGCTGATCTTACGCTGGGCGTTCGCCAAAGCGTTCAACTTTTTCCCCTGGTTCCGCCAGCGTAGCTTGTTAAGCACGGGCTGCAGCGAATTAGGGCGACTTTTCTAACAATTGATCCTATGAATGACTTCGCATGCTCAAGCGTGTTTAAGGTCTTCGCAGTACGGATATGACCGGAAAGTCGCGTTTCAACCAGTGTTTCGGGCGATTGACAATTGTCGGAAATTCCGTGAAGGTGATGTACCCAAATCAAACGGGCGTATGAATTGAGCGTTTGTATTTCAGATCGCTCCTACAGAATCCCGACTATCGCGTTGGCGGGTGTGCCGGGGGAATGGGCGTAGCATTGACGATCAACGTCCCTGCCGAGCCATTCGCCTGCGTCCGACGTGTACTGTTCAGCTTCCATATCGTGGAGATCAGTTGATGATTTACGAAGGTAAAGCCATCACGGTTAAGGCTCTTGAAAGTGGCATCGTCGAACTGAAGTTCGACCTCAAGGGTGAGTCCGTCAACAAGTTCAACCGTCTAACCCTGAACGAACTGCGTCAGGCCGTAGACACCATCAAGGCAGATGCTTCGATCAAGGGCGTGATCGTCAGCAGTGGCAAGGACGTGTTCATCGTCGGCGCCGACATCACCGAATTTGTCGACAACTTCAAGCTGCCGGATGCAGAGCTTGTTGCTGGCAACCTCGAAGCCAACAAGATTTTCAGCGATTTCGAAGACCTCAACGTCCCGACTGTAGCCGCGATCAACGGCATCGCATTGGGTGGCGGTCTGGAAATGTGCCTGGCCGCGGACTACCGCGTCATGTCCACCAAGGCCAAGATCGGTCTGCCGGAAGTCAAATTGGGCATCTACCCGGGCTTCGGCGGTACTGTTCGCCTGCCGCGCCTGATCGGTGCCGACAATGCCATCGAGTGGATTGCCGCCGGCAAGGAAAACCGTCCTGAAGACGCGCTGAAAGTCGGTGCTGTCGACGCAGTGGTTGCTCCGGAAAAACTGCAAGAAGCCGCGCTGGAACTGATCAAGCGCGCCATCTCCGGCGAGTTCGACTACAAGGCCAAGCGCCAGCCGAAGCTGGAAAAGCTGAAGCTGAACGCCATCGAACAAATGATGGCTTTCGAAACTGCCAAGGGTTTCGTGGCAGGCCAGGCCGGCCCGAACTACCCGGCGCCGGTTGAAGCGATCAAGACTATCCAGAAAGCCGCGAACTTCGGTCGCGACAAGGCGCTGGAAATCGAAGCAGCCGGTTTCGTCAAGCTGGCCAAGACTTCGGCCGCACAGAGCCTGGTCGGTCTGTTCCTGAACGATCAGGAGTTGAAGAAAAAGGCCAAGGCCTACGACGAAATCGCCAAGGACGTGAAGCAGGCCGCCGTACTCGGTGCCGGCATCATGGGCGGCGGTATCGCCTATCAGTCGGCCTCCAAAGGCACGCCGATCCTGATGAAGGACATCAACGAGCACGGTATCGAGCAGGGTCTGGCCGAAGCCGCCAAACTGCTGGTTGGCCGCGTTGATAAAGGTCGCATGACCGCCGCGAAAATGGCTGAAGTGCTCAACGGCATTCGTCCGACCCTGTCCTACGGTGATTTCGGTCACGTGGACCTGGTGGTTGAAGCGGTCGTCGAGAACCCGAAGGTCAAGCAAGCCGTTCTGGCTGAAGTCGAAGACCAGGTCAAAGAGGACACCATCCTCGCGTCCAACACCTCGACCATTTCCATCACCTTGCTGGCCAAAGCCCTCAAGCGTCCGGAAAACTTTGTCGGCATGCACTTTTTCAACCCGGTGCACATGATGCCGCTGGTGGAAGTGATTCGTGGCGAGAAGTCCAGCGAGCTGGCCGTTGCCACCACCGTTGCCTACGCCAAGAAAATGGGCAAGAACCCGATCGTCGTCAACGACTGCCCGGGCTTCCTGGTCAACCGCGTCCTGTTCCCGTACTTCGGCGGTTTCGCCAAGCTGGTCAGCGCCGGTGTGGATTTCGTCCGTATCGACAAGATCATGGAAAAATTCGGCTGGCCAATGGGCCCGGCCTACCTGATGGACGTGGTCGGCATCGACACCGGTCACCACGGTCGTGACGTGATGGCTGAAGGCTTCCCGGATCGCATGAAAGACGACCGTCGTTCGGCCGTTGACGTGCTCTACGAAGCCAAGCGCCTGGGCCAGAAGAACGGCAAGGGCTTCTACGCCTACGAGACCGACAAGAAGGGCAAGCAGAAGAAAGTCGCCGACCCGTCGGTACTGGAAGTGCTCAAGCCAATCGTCTTTGAACAGCGCGAAGTCACCGACGAAGACATCATCAACTGGATGATGATCCCGCTGTGCCTGGAAACCGTGCGCTGCCTGGAAGACGGCATCGTCGAAACCGCTGCCGAAGCCGACATGGGTCTGGTCTACGGTATTGGTTTCCCTCCATTCCGTGGCGGTGCGCTGCGCTACATCGATTCGATCGGTGTGGCAGAGTTCGTTGCCCTGGCTGACCAGTACGCTGATTTGGGCGCGCTGTACCACCCGACCGCGAAGCTGCGCGAAATGGCCAAGAACGGCCAGAGCTTCTTCGGTTAAGCGCCCCCAACTAGAGTGAGAGTGAACTTATGAGCTTGAATCCTAGAGACGTCGTGATTGTCGACTTCGGTCGTACTCCGATGGGCCGCTCCAAGGGCGGCATGCACCGCAACACCCGCGCCGAAGACATGTCGGCGCACCTGATCAGCAAATTGCTGGAACGCAACGTCAAGGTCGACCCGAACGAAGTCGAAGACGTGATCTGGGGCTGTGTGAACCAGACCCTGGAGCAGGGCTGGAACATCGCACGCATGGCGTCGCTGATGACCCAGATCCCGCACACTTCGGCCGGCCAGACCGTCAGCCGTCTGTGTGGCTCGTCCATGAGCGCTCTGCACACTGCTGCGCAAGCGATCATGACCGGCAATGGTGACGTTTTCGTCGTCGGCGGCGTCGAGCATATGGGCCATGTGAGCATGATGCACGGTGTCGATCCGAACCCGCACATGTCGCTGTATGCGGCGAAAGCCTCGGGCATGATGGGTCTGACCGCGGAAATGCTGGGCAAAATGCACGGCATTACCCGCGAGCAACAGGACGCTTTCGGCGTGCGCTCCCACCAACTCGCCCACAAGGCGACCGTGGAAGGCAAGTTCAAAGACGAAATCATCCCGATGCAGGGCTACGACGAGAACGGTTTCCTGAAAACCTTCGACTACGACGAAACCATTCGTCCGGAAACCACCCTGGAAAGCCTGGCGGCTCTGAAGCCAGCGTTCAATCCGAAGGGCGGCACCGTGACCGCCGGTACTTCGTCGCAGATCACCGATGGTGCCTCGTGCATGATCGTGATGTCGGCGCAGCGTGCACAGGACCTGGGCATCCAGCCTATGGCGGTGATTCGCTCGATGGCAGTGGCAGGTGTGGATCCGGCAATCATGGGCTATGGTCCAGTACCGGCCACACAAAAAGCACTGAAGCGCGCGGGTCTGGGCATCTCCGACATCGACTTCTTCGAGCTCAACGAAGCTTTCGCCGCACAGGCCCTGCCAGTGCTGAAAGATCTGAAAGTGCTCGACAAGATGAACGAGAAGGTTAACCTGCATGGCGGCGCGATCGCCCTGGGCCACCCGTTCGGTTGCTCCGGTGCGCGTATCTCCGGCACTTTGCTCAATGTGATGAAGCAGAATGGCGGTACCTTCGGGGTAGCCACCATGTGCATTGGTCTCGGCCAAGGCATCTCCACCGTCTTCGAACGCGTTTAAGCGTCTCGTTGATGGAAGCCGGGGCCAAGTGCCCCGGTTTTTGTTTTTCCGGATTTATTTTGTTTTTATTTTGAAAGAATTTCAGCGAGGGCCAAAGCATGCCGATACAACCTGGGCTCTACCAACATTACAAAGGTCCGCAGTACCGCGTATTCAGTGTTGCGCGGCATTCGGAAACCGAAGAAGAAGTGGTCTTCTATCAAGCCCTGTATGGCGATTACGGCTTTTGGGTGCGTCCCTTGAGCATGTTCCTGGAGTCCGTCGAGGTTGACGGCGAACAGGTGCCACGCTTCGCTTTGGTGCAGGCCGAAGAAAGCCTTTTTACCAAGCCATAAGCTGAGTTCGCGCAATACCCTGCGCTTGACCTCACCTTGTTGCCACTATATATAGCGGTGCCGCGTCAGGCGCCAATCGCCTTTCACTTCTCGAATTCAGGAATTTTCTGATCCATGGGCAAATCGCTGGTCATTGTGGAATCCCCGGCTAAGGCCAAGACCATCAACAAGTATTTGGGCAACGAATACGTGGTGAAGTCGAGTATCGGCCATATCCGAGACCTGCCCACCAGCGGTTCGGCTAGCGCCAGCAAAGAGCCAGCCGCCAAGCGCGGCAAGGCTGCTGCGGGTGAAGCGCCGGCACTGTCGCCGAAAGAAAAAGCGCGCAAGCAGCTGGTCGCGCGCATGGGTGTCGATCCGGATCATGGCTGGAAAGCCAAGTACGAGATCCTCCCGGGCAAGGAAAAAGTCATCGAAGAGCTGCGCCGGCTCGCCAAGGATGCTGACACCATCTATCTCGCAACCGACTTGGACCGCGAGGGGGAAGCCATTGCCTGGCACCTGCGCGAAGCCATCGGTGGTGACGACAGCCGCTACAAGCGCGTGGTGTTCAACGAAATCACCAAGAAGGCGATTCAGGAAGCCTTCTCCCAGCCGGGCGAGCTGGATATCGACCGCGTCAACGCCCAGCAGGCACGTCGCTTCCTCGACCGCGTGGTGGGCTACATGGTTTCGCCGCTGCTGTGGGCCAAGATCGCTCGTGGTTTGTCCGCCGGTCGCGTGCAATCGGTTGCCGTGAAGCTGGTGGTCGAGCGCGAACGTGAAATCCGCGCGTTCATCCCGGAAGAGTACTGGGAAGTTCATGCCGACCTCGGCACGGCAAAAGGCGCGACCGTGCGTTTCGATGTGGCCCGCGAGAAAGGCGAAGCCTTCAAGCCGCTCAACGAAGCCCAGGCCATGGCTGCGCTGGAGAAGCTCAAGTCTTCCAGCTACAGCATCGTCAAGCGCGAAGACAAGCCGACCAGCAGCAAGCCGTCGGCACCGTTCATCACCTCCACCCTGCAACAGGCCGCAAGCAATCGCCTGGGCTTTGGTGTGAAGAAAACCATGATGATGGCCCAGCGTTTGTACGAAGCCGGCTACATCACCTACATGCGTACCGACTCGACCAACCTCTCGGTTGATGCCGTGGCGATGGCGCGTACTTATATTGAAGGCGAGTTCGGCAAGAAGTACCTGCCGGAAACCCCGAACGTCTACAGCAGCAAGGAAGGCGCACAAGAGGCTCACGAAGCGATTCGTCCCTCCGACGCCAATACCGAGCCAAGCAAGCTGTCGGGCATGGAGCGTGACGCTGAACGCCTCTACGAGCTGATCTGGCGCCAGTTCCTCGCTTGCCAGATGCTGCCGGCGCAATACCTGTCGACCACCGTCACCGTCGGTGCCGGCGACTTCGAGCTGCGCGCCAAGGGCCGCATCCTGAAGTTCGACGGTTACACCCGTGTCATGCCGCAAATCGCCAAGCCAGGCGACGACGATGTGCTGCCGGACATGGCCCAGGGCGACGCGATGAAGCTGATCAAGCTTGATCCGACCCAGCACTTCACCAAGCCGCCGGCGCGTTACTCGGAAGCCAGCCTGGTCAAGGAAATGGAAAAACGCGGCATCGGTCGTCCTTCGACCTACGCGGCGATCATTTCGACCATCCAGGACCGTGGCTACGTGGCGCTGCACAACCGTCGTTTCTACTCGGAAAAGATGGGCGACATCGTCACCGAGCGTCTGGCCGAGAGCTTCTCCAACCTGATGGACTACGGCTTCACAGCGGGCATGGAAGAGCATCTCGATGATGTGGCCCAGGGTGAGCGTGACTGGAAAAACGTGCTCGACGAGTTCTACGGCGACTTCAAGAAGAAACTCGAAGTAGCCGAAAGCCCGGAAAGCGGCATGCGGGCCAATCAGCCCGTCATGACTGACATTCCGTGCACCACCTGCGGCCGGCCGATGCAGATCCGTACCGCGTCGACCGGCGTGTTCCTCGGTTGCTCGGGCTACAGCCTGCCGCCGAAAGAGCGCTGCAAGGCCACCGTCAACCTGGTGCCGGGCGACGAAATCGCTGCGGACGATGAGGGTGAATCGGAGTCGCTGGTGTTGCGTGGCAAGCATCGCTGCCCGATCTGCAGCACGGCGATGGATGCCTACCTGCTCGATGAGAAACGCAAGTTGCACATCTGCGGTAACAATCCGGATTGCGATGGCTACGAAATCGAAGAGGGCACTTATCGCATCAAGGGCTATGAAGGTCCGAGCCTGGAGTGCGACAAGTGTGGCAGCGAGATGCAGCTCAAGACTGGCCGTTTCGGCAAGTTCTTCGGTTGCACCAATGCCACCTGCAAGAACACCCGCAAACTGCTGAAGAGCGGTGATGCAGCACCACCGAAGATGGATCCGGTGAAGATGCCTGAGCTCAAGTGCGAAAAGGTCAACGACACCTATATTCTGCGCGACGGTGCATCCGGTCTGTTCCTGGCGGCCAGCCAGTTCCCGAAAAACCGCGAGACTCGTGCTCCGCTGGTGATGGAAATCATCCCGCACAAGGACGAGATCGATCCGAAGTATCACTTCCTCTGTGAAGCGCCGAAGAAAGATCCGGATGGTCTGCCAGCAGTGATCCGTTACAGCCGCAAGACCAAGGAACAGTACGTGCAGACCGAAGTCGACGGTAAGCCGACTGGCTGGAAAGCGTTCTACGACGGCGGCAAGTGGGTGGTCGAGGATAAGCGTCCGGCGAAGACTGCCAAGGCTTGAAACTGTAGGAGCAAGCTCGCTCCTACAAAAGGCCGCATGGGAACTGCGAAGGCGTAGAATCGCAAGACCCTTGTAGGAGCGAGCTTGCTCGTGATGAGCCTGAGACCACTGCGGGGTGCCAGGCTTCCCGCGTCATCGTTGACGGCCATCGCGAGCAAGCTCGCTCCTACAGGACCTGCATGAAGCAATTATTTCGTTGTGGAGGCTGCCGTCATGGCCCACGAACTGTATACCCGCACCAATCAGAAGATTTATTTCGCCGGCTTGTCGCTCGAAGCGCTGGCCCGCACTGAAGAGGGGCGGGCGATGAATTCGCTGGCGCTGATCCAGGCCGGACGCGAATCCGCGCTGTTTCACCTGTACGGAGCGCTGTTGGGCCTGTGTCACGAAATCGCCGGTTTCTATCGCCTGCCTCAGGCCAATGCACCCCGTGCGGAGCTGTTGCTGACTCGCGAAGTGCTGGAAACCATCGCCATTCCGGAAATGGCTGAGCTGGTCGAGCTGGCCAATAACCCGGAGACTTGGCTAAACA
>NZ_AKJL01000045.1 GCF_000282355.1 Pseudomonas sp. GM49 | reverse complement strand
GGCGAACGTTAGCGGCTGCACCCGTTGAGCGCTGGCCGAATAGCCCAAGATGTCTGATTCCGGGCTGCTACAATCAATCGGCGTGCCGCCGCGGTGCTGTCGCAGGGGGCCAGTCGCCACAAAGTTTGACCCCTTCTTTTCCGCATGTTTTTCGGCATCCATTCACGTATTCACGGAGTTTGGAGGTTAAACATGTCGACTGATTCTTGCGCTGCCAGCCGAGGATATTATCGGGTCAAGGAAACTGATCGTCGATCCTTAACCGTTTTACTGGGCGTCGGGGCAGCCTTCCTGATGCTGGCGGGTAACGCTCAGGCGCAGCAGGTGGCGATCCCTACAACCGCCAGCGAAGTTCCCGGCCCGGCGAGCGGCACCGCCATGACCACGGCCTATGTGCAATCGGTGGGGCGCATGGCCTACCTGTGGGGCTGGCCGCTGGTCAACATGGCCAACCGCGGCAACGCTTTTTCGAAGGCCCCCGAACCCGGCTTACTGGGTGGCGTGATACCGATCGCATTCAACCGGAACGCAATGTTGACCGGGTACGTCAGCCCGGACCAAACCTTCATCGCTTGCCCCAACCAGGATGTCGCGTACGGCGCCGGCTTCATGACGCTGGACAAAGAGCCCATCGTCTTCCAGGTCCCGGATTTTGGTGATCGTTTCTGGGTCTACGCTCACTATGACGCGCGCACCGACGAATTTTCCGAGATCGGTAAGGCCTACGACACCAAACCCGGCTTCTACATGATGGTCGGCCCAAACTGGAAGGGCGAAACTCCAGCCGGCATTACGGCAGTGGTGCGCTCCTCCACGTCGCTGGCCTTTGTCGTTCCGCGTATCTTCATCGATGACAGCGCTGAGGACCAAAAAGCCGTCCAGCCGGTGATCAGCCAGATCGTCTACTACCCGTTGTCGGAGTTCGACGGCAAGATGAAGTCCAAGGACTGGAGCAAGCTACCGCATTTCCCCACGCCGAAGGCCACCGGCAAAGGGGAGGCCTCGTGGGTGAACCCGGAAACCTTCTTCGACGAACTACCTGCGGTGATGAAAAGCGTGCCGCCGCTGCCAGGCGAGGAAGCCCTCTATAACTGGATCGGCAGTGTGCTGGATGCAGCCGCCAAGGACCCGAAAATCATGCAGACGCTCAAGGCAACCGCTGTCGGGGCTGAGCACGAGATGATTTCGCCGTTCCTGCGGTGGAGCAACAACGGTCGTGCCGCCGGCAATGGTTGGAATTCGCCCGTGAACGATGCCCAATGGGGAACCGACTACCTCAACCGGACCGCCACCGCCAAGTCGAACATGTACGACAACCGCCCGGAAGAGACGAAATATATCTACACGGACAACGATAGCCAGGGCAAGCAACTCAACGGAAACAACACCTATGCCGTCACCTTTGGCAAGGGCCAGCTGCCACCGGTCAAGGGCTTCTGGTCGCTCACGCTATACAACGACGTCCACCTGTTTCATCCCAACGCGCTAAAGCGCAATTCGCTGGGCACGAAGAACAAGAATCTCAAATACAACACGGACGGGTCGCTGACGCTCTATGCCGGCGCCAGGACGCCCGGCAAGGACAAGGAAAGTAATTGGCTGCCGGCCCCCAGCGGCCCATTCTCGCTCTACATCCGTGCCTATTGGGCCGACAAAGCCATACTCGACGGCACGTGGCAGCCACCGGTCATCGCGACGGTGAAGTGATCAAACGGCAGAGGACGCAACCATGAATCCAAAGAACTTGATCGCCGCTGCGCTCGTGAGCGCGTTAGTAATGAGCGAATTGGCAACGCAGGCCTCCGCTCAGGAAGCCAGCTTCAATAAACTCGCCGACCTGCCGTTCACGCAAGGCCGACCCACGAAGGAGGCCGCGCAGATACTACGCGACGAACTGCTTTTTCAACGGGCGACGCAGACGTATCTCTGGGCGCTGCCTTTGATCAACACCCTCGGCATGCAGGTGGGCTCGGAAAAGACATTCGGCGCCGGCTACAACGTCTTGCCGATCTGGAAGCGCAGACTTGACGCCAAGACCCTGGTGACGACCCCCAACTCCGATGTCCTCTACGCGATGAGCTACATCGACTTGGGAAGGGATGGACCGCTGGTGATGGAAGCGCCGCCTGAGTTGCAAGGCATCCTGCTGGATGTCTGGCAGCGTCCCATCCCGGTCGATGGTGGCAAGTTCTTCGGTGACGTTGGTTTGTTTGGACCGGATGAGGGAAAGGGCGGCAAGTTTCTCCTCTTGCCACCCGGTTACAAGGGCGAAGTGCCGGAGGGCTATTACGTGTACCGCTCTGCCACAAACAATGTCTTTGTCTTTCTGCGCGGGTTCTATAAAGACCCGAAGAATCTGACGCCGGCGGTTACGCATCTTGAACAGACAAAGATATATCCACTGAACGGCGCGGCCGGGGCGAAACCGATGACATACCCCGATGCCTCCGGCGTCCCGGTCAACATGCTGCCGAGCAGCGACGGCAATGCCTTCGATCAACTCAAGCTGCTTGTGGACAGTGAAGGCGCCAACCTCGCCGGTCCCGATTGGCTCGGCATGCTGGCGGCGATCGGCATCGTCAAGGGGCAACCGTTCAATCCTGATGCGCGAACACGCGAGATCCTCGATCGGTCCGCCAGGACCGGCTACGAAATGAGCCGTGTCATTGGCTTTTCAGACAAGGCGAATGGTCTCTCGTATAGAGTCTATCCAGACCGCCAGTGGCTTAATCCTTTCGCCGACGGCACTCCCGCGAATCCGGGCGGGTCGAAGAATGACAGTTGGGAAAATGTCGCCGGAGCATATCCGTACCTGGCCCTCGATGCCCGAATCTGGATGTTCACCAACTACTACTCGATAAGCCCGGGAATGATGTCCCAAACCCCAGGCAAGGGTGCCAAATATATGATCAGTTTCACCGACAGCGGGGGCACGCCCTTGTCGGGTGACACCAGCTATCACCTGAGCCTGCCGGCCAACATTCCTGCCGCCTTGTTCTGGTCGGTGACGCTTTACGATGCCGCAAATGCTTCCGGTCTCGACAACGGCCAGCCGTTCCCCTCGCTCGGTTCGCGTGACAAGCCGGTGCAGAACGCCGACGGCAGCACCGACCTCTACCTCGGACCAAAAGTACCCGAAGGCAAGAAAGCCAACTGGCTCGCCACTGTGCCAGGCAAAGGTTATTTCGCCATCATCCGACTCTACGGCCCGAAGGAACCCGCCATCGATAAGAGCTGGAAGCCCGGTGACATCGAGAAGGTGAAGTGACGTTGGCCTGCCGATGTCGGGAGGTAAACATAATGCGGATGAGATCACCAACGAGGGAGGCTTTAAGCAGAGACCGTTGACCGGCAGCTTTTGGCCGGTATCTGCCTGTCAGCTAGATTGAAATGATCGTTGATCCAGGATCAGACACCGCGACGGCGATCAGACCGCCGTCACGGCGTTAGTGCTCAACCGCGAATGAACGCCAACAAATCGGCGTTGATCTGATCCGCGTTGGTAGTCGGCATACCGTGAGGAAAGCCTGGGTACGTCTTGAGCGTGGAATGCTTCAATAGTTTGGCCGAGAGCGGCGCAGAGTCGGCAATCGGCACAATCTGATCATCCTCTCCGTGCATGACCAGTGTTGGCACCTGAATCGTCTTCAGATCTTCGGTGAAGTCGGTCTCGGAAAACGCTTTGATGCAGTCGTAATGAGCTTTTGCACCGCCCATCATGCCTTGACGCCACCAGTTGTCGATTACGCCTTGCGAAACCTTGGCCCCGGGTCGATTGAAACCGTAGAACGGCCCCGATGGCACGTCCAAGTAAAACTGTGCGCGGCTGGCGGCCAGAGCCGAACGGAATCCGTCGAACACTTCCAGAGGTAAACCGCCGGGGTTCTTCTGTGACTTGACCATGATTGGGGGAACCGCGCTGATAAGTACGGCCTTGGCAACGCGTCCCGGTTTGGCTCGAGCGGCGTAGCGCGCTACTTCACCCCCTCCGGTCGAATGGCCGACATGGATCGCACCTTTAAGGTCGAGCGCATCGGTCAGCTCGATGACGTCAGCGGTATAGGTGTCCATATCGTTGCCCATCCACGTTTGGGTCGAGCGCCCGTGACCGCGGCGGTCGTGCGCGATCACCCGATAGCCTTTGAGCAAGAAAAACATCATCTGGTTGTCCCAGTCGTCCGCGCTCAATGGCCAGCCGTGGTGAAACACGATGGGCGTCGCGTCTTTCGGACCCCAATCCTTGAAGTAAATCCGGGTGCCGTCTTTGGTCGTAATGGAGTTCATGGTGTGCATCTCCTTGTGATCTGGTTTGTGTTGGGTTGTAGAGGGCTTGTTAGCGGCCTGCGTCAACCCGGAAAAACTGGAAAGCGGAACCAGCAAGCTGGCGGCCACTACTGCTGAACTTGTCAGTATGGCCCGACGCTGGAGATCTATTTCCTGATTGGAGTCTTTCATTGGCGGTCTCTCGATCTGTTTTGTTGCTCAGGGAGATTCACGCCTCCACCCATCCTCTACACCCCCCGTGTGAGCGGGCTGACTTGGCTTGGACGCAGGCGCAAACCCAACAAGCGATCAGTAGTCCCAGAAGGCCGCTACCCAGCGAAAAGCGTCACCGTCCACCGCCACCCGGCCAACGGAGGGGAACGGCAGGGGAGTAGCCACGAACAGCTCACCGCTCGCCGCCGCCTCTTGCATAAGGCGGACACGGACGCGAATCGATTCTTCAGGGTCATGTTCAAAGCCGTTATGCCAGTCGGGGTGTTCGAAGGCGACCGGGAACAGGGCGTCGCCTGCGAAGGTCAACCGCTCACCACCGGACGTCACGTAGACCACGCTGTGCCCTGGGGTGTGGCCGCCGGTGAGCTTGACGACCACGCCTGGTGCCACCTCGTACTCATCCTCGAACGTGCGCACCTTGCTGCGGTATTCGTTAATGAACTGATGGGCCGTTGCCCGCAGCACGTCCGGCACCGGCGACGGCATGGCGGTGAGGGAGAAATCGGGCGACTCCCAGAAAGCGACCTCGGTGGCTGAAACGTGGATACGAAGATCCGGACGCAGTTGGCTCTTCACTTCATCGACAAGCAGCCCGCCAATATGGTCCATGTGCATGTGGGTGATCACCACGTCGGTCACGGACGCAAGATCGATACCGGCGGCCTTCAGTCGTTTGGGGAACTGCCCGGCCCGCGGAAATCCAGGGAATTGCCCGCCCAGTCCAGCGTCGACGAGGATGAGCTTGTCGCCACTGCGCACCACCAGTACGTTCAGCGCCCAATCAAACGCGTCCGGTCCCAGGAACATGTCCTTGAACCAGGCCGCGCGGGCGGCTGGGTCGGCATTGGTGGACATCGTCTCGGTCGGCAGAGGCAGCACCCCATCGCTGACCACCAGCACGTCAATCTCGCCGATCCGCAGCGCATAGCGTGAAGGAACCAGCTCCTCGGAGCTCATGTTCGACTCCAGCTGACTGTTGCTTTTCTGATGCGTTCCATCCTTTTGGGTGAGGTAGTTCAGATGCTGTGTCATGGTCGTTCTCCTATTGCTTGGGTCAAGAACTTCAGGCGAAAGCCGCTCTCGGCGCGAGAGCGACGGATTTCCTCGAGGGGTACAGCGATGCCCGGCGGAGCTCGCGGTGCTGGCACGAGCGACACGTTCAGGCAGGGTCTTCAGGCCACCGGAATCATCGGGTCTGCTGCTGCCAGGGCGGTGGCCCGATCAGCTGCAGGCGGGTAGATCCACAGGGTGTTGATCTGCGTCTTGAGCTCTTTGGCCGGTTCTTTCACCAGCTTGAGCTGGCGATCCCAGCCTTCGGTAAATACCGCGCCCCAGGCACCCAGATCGAGGCAGGTCACGTACTTGGGCTGGCGGTAGGGGGTGGGCGCAACACCCAGCAGGTCCGCAGCGACGTTGTTCCCGGCGTGACGGCCTAGAGAGATCGCATGCTGGCAGGACATTGCTGCGAAGTTGCCGAGGTCGTCGGTGGCGGCATAGGCGACGTCTCCAGCCGCGTAGACATGCTCCTGGCCAAGCACCTTCAGGTTCTCATCGACGTGCAAGCGTCCCTGAGCATCACGAACGCTGGACATCTGTCCGGTGAGCGGGCTCGCGCGAAAGCCGACAGTCCAGATCACGGTATGGCTTTCAATGCGACGACCATCGGCGAGGGTAGCGCCGTTGGCATCTACCGCAGCCACACTGGTGTCGAGCACCCATTCGATACCCAGGTGTTCAGAGGCCTCGACGATCGACGGGCGAATTTCATCCCCCATGGCAGCTGCGATCCGAGTACCCCGGTCGACGATGATCACGCGGATGTCCTGATCGTCACCGAGTATTGACCGCAGGCGTGCCGGCATCTCGGTGCCGGTCTCGATGCCGGTAAAACCTCCACCTGCAACGACTACAGTGTTGCGGGCAATGCTGACGGGGCGGTTTTTAAGGGATTTCAGGTGGCTCTCCAGACGCACCGCCGATTCGATCTGATCAACATCAAAGGCATGGGAGCCGAGACCTGGCACTGCCGGGCGGGATAATTGGCTGCCAGCCGCCAGTACCAGACGGTCGTAGGTCAACGTGCACCAACGGCCAGCCTCATCGCGGTAGCCAACGGTCCTTGCCAGTTCATCAATGTGCTCGGCGGTGCCTTTGATGAAACGCACACCTACCGAGTCGAACAACCCGTCCAGGGGAGCGAACATTTTGTGTACGTCGCTTTCATAGAAACGGGGACGTATGCGCAATTGCGCCTGGGGCGCCAGCAGTGTGATTTCCACGTCGCTACGACTGTGCTTGTCCAGTAGGCGGGCGGCGCTCAATGCACTCCATACACCACCGAACCCCGCACCAATAACCAGAATATGCTGTTTCATCAGTTGTTCCTCAAAAAAGGTTTTCAATGTTCTTGAAGTTGTTCTTCAAGTTTGGTGGAGCGATACACAGGCGTCGAAAGTTAAGGCATCTATGTTGAGTTCAGGAGGTCGCCCGCTGTGGATTTATGTTATTTCCGGATTCTTTCCGGCGCACTTCTACATCGGTTCAGAAAATCCATACGTCAGTGGTATGGGGATATACGAAGGTTTGTATTGGATGCAAAAGAGGGCGTTCAGAGTGCTTTCAGTTTTGCTGGAGGAGGGCTGTTTCGATGAAGCTCAGAAGCTTCTTGGTTTCACAAGGTTTAGGCAGGCAGGCAATCGGCGCAGACATATTGGTGCCAAGGGAGGGGACGGCTTCAGGGTAAGCGGTGATGAATAGAGTGGGAATGTGAAAGCCCATCGCGACGAGCTGCTTATGAAGCTCCAAACCGCTCATTCCCGGCATCTGGATATCGGAAACAAGGCAATGTGTCTGAGCGGGGTCATTCGTGTTGAGAAACGCCAGAGCACTGCAATAAGTTTTAACTTTGTAACCAGCGGATCGCAACAAACTTTCAAGCGCTGTCCGAACCGAGTCATCATCATCGACGATTGCGATAGTCATTGAGTTGCGTATTTGCGTATCTTGCTTCATGTGGGGCGCTCGTGACATCTTCTGCCGTTACTACAACATACGCCAACTTATAAGGCATAGAAGTATACCAATGTATGATCTGCTAAGACCAAAGTGTAGATGTTCTACTTGAGCGTTCAATGAAATCACCCAGGTGAGTCTTGTGCTACGGAGTCGCGATTCATTTTAGAAAAATCGCGTGTCCGGTTTTGCAAGAGATCCGGGTATACCCATGTACTAGGCGGCACAACCAAGGGATGCATCGGTTGAACCCAGGTACAAGTGACGTCTTGCCGTTGGCCTGCATAAGCTTGAACCACCTCGCTGGCCTCCGGCAAAACGGGTTGTGCAGCGAACCGTTGTTGGATGTCCCCTTACCCATGCGGCCTTGTGCCTAGGCGGTGAACGTGATGAACAGAAATGATCTGCGGCGTGCCGACATCAATCTGTTGATTGTCTTTGAAACAGTGATGCGCGAACGCAACGTTACCCGGGCCGCAGAGAGACTTTTTTTGTGTCAGGCCACTATTAGCACAGCCCTCGGACGACTGCGTTCGATGTTCAACGATCCGCTGTTCATCCGCACTGGCAGGGTGATGGAGCCGACTGCGCGGGCAGAAGAAATTCATGCGCGGCTGACGCCAGCGCTGGATGGCATCGCTATCGCCTTGAGTTGTGCCCAGACGTTCGACCCACTGACCAGTGACGAGACCTTTCATATCGGACTCTCTGACGATGTCGAGTACGCGCTGCTTCCACGTTTGATCAAGCATCTGCGTGATGAGGCGCCAAACATCACGCTCGTGGTGCGCAGAGTGGACCATCGGCAATTACCCCAGTTGCTGGCCTCGGGAGAGATTTCCGTGGGTATCAGCTTTGCGCAAGAACTGCCAGCCAGTGCCCATTGCAAAAGCCTGCGGCCGATGCACCCCATGCTATTGCGCGCCGATTCGGACCCCGGCGCCCTTGATCTGGATGACTTTTGCAGACGGCCTCATGTGGTTGTCTCTTCGATGGGAAATGTCATCGACGATGCCGACCATGCCCTGAGCCTGGTTGGTCGGCAGCGCAGGGTAGTCCTGGCTGTCCCGCAATTCAGTGCCTTGCCCGCTTTGCTCGCCGGCAGCGACATGATTGCGATCGTACCGGACTACGTCGCCCGGGCCATGGAGCGAATGGAAGGGATGCGTGCCGACTTTGCGCCGTTGACGCTACCGGCGCCGGACTTGTCCATGGCCTGGCGCGGCGCGGCCCACAACGACCCTCGGGAACGCTGGTTGCGTTCGTACTTCTGTCGCTATCTCGGTCAACATCAAGAGCAGCCCGTGCCTCTGGCCGTAGCGTGAATTGAGGCTACGTTGTTCCGTGAAGCGCTTCCCGGCTGGTCGTGCAAACAGTGCTTGACCCTGACATTAGTGTCAGGGTCGTAGAGTCCCATTGTGGAGGACAACATGAGAATTGGAGAACTGGCATCCAGGACCGGTGCAAGCCATCGAGCCTTGCGCCACTACGAGCTGCAGAAGCTGATCGAATCGACCCGACGGGAAAACGGTTATCGCGAATATGCGCCAGGGGCCGTGCAACGAGTCCTTTGGGTCAAGGAACTCATTGATTGCGGTTTCAGTACTCGACAAATACACGGTCTGCTCGCCTACCTGCAGGACAGCGAGCCGGGCAGTGAGCAATTTCGTCAGTGCCTGAAGCAGCACATGGAAAAGCTGGGCGCCCTGGACAGCTTGCTCGCATTGTTGTTGGACCGAAGGCAGCGACTGTTTGACCGACTGGAGCGCTACACCCAATCGGGCGCATCGACGAACACAGGTGAGCGAGAGAACGATGTGCTCAACAACACAGGCTTTGATAGGGAACTGGAGGGAGTTAGAAATGGGTAAGCTGGACGATAAAGTAGCGGTGATCACCGGCGGTGGCAGCGGCATTGGCCTGGCGATCGCGCGTCGGTTCGTTGAGGAAGGTGCGCAAGTGGTGATCACCGGACGCCGACAGGAAACGCTGAATGATGCGCTGGCGATAATAGGTTCACGCGCCACAGCATTCAGGGGAGATGTCAGTCGGCGGGACGACGTCGAGCGTCTGTATGAGCAAGTGGGGCAGTTGCATGGCCGCATTGATGTGCTGGTGGCCAATGCCGGCGTCATCCATCCCGCACCGTTGGAGTCAGTGACCGAGGAGCAGTACGAAAGTCAGTTCGATATCAATGTCAGGGGGGTATTTCAGACCACCCAAAAAGCCTTGCCATTGCTCAGCGACGGCGGCGCTATCGTATTGGTTTCTTCCATTGCGCATTTCAAGGCGCTGGAAGGCCACTGTGTGTACGCGGCTGCCAAGGCCGCGGTACGTTCCTTTGCACGCAGTTGGGCGCATGACCTCAAGCATCGCGGGATCCGCGTCAACTGTCTGAGCCCGGGGCCGGTCAAGACACCGATCATCGGTAAAATGGGCATACCCGATGAGCGTCTGGAGGCCTTTGAGAAGGGGCTTGGCGAGATGATCCCCCTTGGACGACTGGGCCGGCCCGAGGAACTGGCAGCAGCGGCGCTGTTTCTGGCCAGCGATGAAAGTAGCTTTATCACTGGCATTGACCTTTGTGCTGACGGAGGGCTGGGTCAGATCTGAATTCTAATAGTGCTGCAAGTTGTTGTAGGCTCTATCAACCAGGGGGGGGCGTCCGTCAAAAAAACTAAAATCCGGGCATCCATCCGCAGCCACGCAAGCTCGCTCCGATGGATAACAACATGCAGATATTATGGAACGATGGTGAGCGCACCTTCTGTCGGGAGCTGCGCTCGGGTGTGAAAGGCGACCGCAGTGTTCTCGTTGCACGACCCACTGCTGAACAACCGCTTCCGGATTGTCTTGGCCGTTTCGCCCACGAGTTTGGCCTGAAGGATCAACTGGATGGCTCTTGGGCGGTGCGTCCGATTGAGATGGTGCGGGAAAGTGGGCAGTTGTATTTACTGCTGGAAGATACGGGTGGCACGCCGCTTGTGCAGCTGCTGGTTGCCCCCATGGAAACGCCAACGTTCCTGCGTCTTGCGATTAGCATCGCGCAGGCATTGGGAAAGCTCCACCAGCGCGGACTCGTCCATAAAGACATCAAGCCCTCTCATATTTTGGTGAACTGCTCCGACGGTCAGGCTCGGCTTACAGGGTTCGGCCTCGCCTCGTGGTTACCGCGTGAGCGGCAGGCGCCTGAGACCATCGCCGGCACACTCGCCTACATGGCACCTGAGCAGACCGGCAGGATGAATCGCTCGATCGATTTGCGCAGCGACCTCTATTCCTTCGGCGTCACGCTTTACCAGATGCTGACGGGCTCGCTGCCGTTTACGGCATCTGACCCGATAGAATGGGTGCACTGCCATATCGCCAAAAAACCGCAGCCACCGAGCGTGCGGGTCGAAACCGTCCCCAATGTGCTTTCCCGGATTGTCATGAAGCTGCTCGCCAAGACCGCCGAGGAGCGCTACCAGACGGCTGCGAGTGTTGAACATGATTTGCGGCAATGCCTGGCAGACTGGGAGACCTTGGGCTACATCAATGCCTTCGCGTTGGGCGAGCAAGGGACATCCGATCGGCTGATGATTCCCGAGAAACTCTACGGGCGCGAGTATGAGGTCAGTACCTTGATCGCCGCGTTCGATCGGATCATCGCAAGCAGCGCGCCGGAACTCATGTTGGTCACCGGCTATTCCGGTATTGGCAAATCCTCTGTGGTCAATGAACTGCACAAAGCGCTGGTCCCGCCGCGAGGACTCTTCGCTGCCGGCAAGTTCGATCAATACCGGCGCGATATTCCCTATTCGACGCTGGTGCAGGCATTTCAAAGCCTGGTGCGCACGCTGCTTGGCAAGAGCGACACAGAACTGGCGCAATGGCGTGACGCATTACAGAGCGCACTGGATGCCAACGCGGGGCTCATGACTGACCTCATTCCCGAACTGAAACTCATCATAGGTGAGCCGCCACCGCTGCAGGCACTTGAGCCTCAACAGGCGCAACGCCGTTTCCTTCTGGTGTTCCGGCGCTTTATCGGTGTATTTGCCCGGGCGGAGCATCCGCTTGCCCTGTTTCTGGATGATCTGCAGTGGATCGACGCGGCAACGCTCGACCTGCTGGAGGATCTGTTGACCAGCTCGGATGTGCGGCATCTGATGCTGGTGGGTGCCTACCGCAACAATGAGGTGAATGTCACGCACCCGCTAACGGGCAAACTTCAAGCCATTCGGAACGCGGGGGGCAGGGTAGATGAAATCACTCTGGTACCGCTCGCGAAGGGACACATTGAGCAGTTGATTGCGGATGCGTTGCATGACGAGCTTGCGCACATTGAGCCCCTGGCGCAGTTGGTGCTGGACAAAACCGCCGGCAACCCGTTCTTCGTGATCCAGTTTCTGCAAACCCTCGCTGACGAACAACTGCTGACCTTCGATCATCAAGCAAGGCAGTGGTGCTGGAGTGCGGATCGCATCCATGCCAAGGGTTACACCGACAACATCGTGGACCTGATGGTCGGCAAGCTGACCCGCTTGCCGACTGAAACGCAACTGGCATTACAGCAGCTTGCCTGTCTGGGGAACGTTGCCGGGACCACGACGCTTTCGACCGTTCTGGGCATCCCCCAGGCACAGATCCGCACGGTATTGTGGGAAGCCATACGCCAGGAGTTGGTCCAGCGACTGGAGGGCGCTTATGGTTTTGTTCATGACCGTATTCATGAAGCGGCCTATTCACTGATCCCCAAGGGCGCTCGCGCCGAGGCTCATCTGCGAATCGGCCGGCTGCTCGCAGCGCAGACACCCCTGCAAGGGCGGGAGGAGGCGATCTTTGACATCGTCGGCCAGCTCAACAGCGGCGCAGTGCTGCTCACCGATCAGGCCGAGCGGGAGCAATTGGCAGAGCTCAACCTGATGGCCGGCCAGCGTGCCAAGGCGTCAACGGCCTATGCTTCGGCGCTCAACTATCTCACCACGGGTGCGCAACTGTTGGACGACAGCTGTTGGACGCGGCTACATGGGTTGATGTTCGCGCTGGAGTTGAACCGGGCCGAATGCGAGATGCTGACTGGACAGTTATCAGTTGCGGACAAGCGCCTGGCGGCGCTCTCGGATCGCGCCACGACTACGATCGAACGAGCCAATGTCGTGTGTCTGCAAATGGATGTCTACCTGCTCATGGATCGCAGCGACGGCGCGGTCGCTGTCTGTCTCGCCTATCTGCGGCATGTGGGCATCGAGTGGTCGGCCCATCCGAGCGACGATGAAGTGCGCCAGGAGTACGACCATATCTGGTCGTTACTGGGCGATCGGGAAATCGAGGAACTCATCGATTTGCCGCTGATGGAGGATGCGGGCTCCCTCATGACCGTCAGCGCTCTGAGCAAGCTCTTCCCGCCTGCCTTGCAGACAGATGCGAACCTGACGGACCTGTTGATCTGCAAGGCGGTCAGTCTGAGCCTCGAAGGGGGCAACTGCGATGCCTCATGTGTGCATTACGCCAATTCATTCAGAGTCGCCGGACGGCGTTTCGGCGACTACCAGGCTGGATTTCGATTCGGCCAACTCGGCTGCGAACTCGTTGAACAACGAGGCCTGAAGCGATTCGAAGCCAGTACCTATCTTTGCTTCTCGAATTTTGCCGTGCGCTGGATGAAGCCCGTAGAGCAATGCCGTGACCTGCTGCGCCGTTCATTTGTTGCGGCGAACCGGATCGGTGATCTGCCGTATGGTGCTTATGCGGGTAACAGCCTTACCTCCGACTCCCTTTTCGCCGGCGAGCCATTGTCCGAGGTACAGGACGAAGCCGAACGTGGCCTGGATTACGCCAGGAAGGTGCGTTTCGGGCTGGTCACCGATTTCATTGGCACACAACTGGCGCTGATCCGGATGCTCCGGGGTTCGACACCAATTTTCGGTTGTTTTGATGATGAACAATTTGATGAGTCAGGCACCGAAATCCACCTGTCCAGCAATCCGGACCTGGCATTGGCCGAGTGCTGGTATTGGGTCCGCAAATTACAAGCCTGCTACCTGGCCGACGACCCCGGGGCAGCCATGCAAGCCGCGGCAAAGGCACAGCAGTTGCTATGGACGTCATACCTGTTCTTCGAGGAGGCTGAATTTTACTTCTATGACGCGCTGGCTCGTGCCCGATGGTGCGACAGTGTCCCGATGGACGAGCGTGCACAGCACTTGATCGCAATGGCGACGGATCACCGGAAACTCCAGATCCGGGCTCAACAGTGCCCAGAGAATTTCGCGAGCCGGGCCGCGCTGGTCGACGCCGAAATCGCCCGCGTCGAAGGGCGGATGATCGAGGCCGAGTTGCTTTACGAACAAGCCATCCACTCAGCGCAGAAGAGCGGCTTTGTCCATATCGAAGCGCTTGCCAACGAACTGGCGTCTCGCTTCTACGCGGCCCGCGGTCTTGGGAAAGTAGCCCGCGTTTACCTGCAAGATGCCCGCTACGGCTACCTGCGTTGGGGCGCAGATGGCAAGGTGCGGCAGCTTGAGGCGCGGTATCCATTGCTGAGGACCGAAGAGCAAACGCTTGGCCCGACAACGACGATGGTCGCACCGGTCGAACACCTCGATCTGGCCACTGTAATAAAGGTCTCGCAGGCCGTGTCGGGAGAAATCGTCCTGGAAAAACTCATCGACATGATCATGCGCACGGCCATCGAACAGGCTGGTGCCGAACGTGGCGTGTTGATTCTGTCGGACACGGGTGAGCACCGCATCGCAGCGCAAGTGACCACTGGCAGCCATTCGATGCAGTTGCGCGATGAGCCGGTGACTTCGGCGCTGCTACCGGAGTCACTTCTCTACCATGTCCTGCGCACCGGTGAGAGCGTTTTTCTTGATGATGCCCTGACCGAGGCGCCGTTTGCCGAAGACCCTTACATACGTCAGCACCACGTCCGATCGGTTCTCTGCCTGCCGTTGATGAACCAGGCCAAACTGACCGGTGCGCTCTACCTCGAAAACAATCTGACCGCCCGTGTGTTCAGCCCAGCCCGGATTGCCGTGTTGAAACTGGTGGCCTCACAGGCTGCCATTTCGCTGGAAAATGCCCGTTTGTACCGTGAGGTTGCGGAGCGCGAAGGGAAGATTCGGCGTCTCGTAGACGCCAACATCATCGGGATCCTCGTATGGAACGCCGACGGTGACATCATCGAGGCCAATGATGCATTTCTTCGCATGGTGGGATACGAGCGAGAGGATCTGGTCTCGGGTTGTCTGCGCTGGAGAGATCTGACAACACCGGAATTTCGTGAACTCAGCGAGCACTTTTTGGCGCAAGCGGTGCGGACCGGCTATGCCCAACCCTACGAGAAGGAATATTTCAGAAAGGATGGTAGTCGCCTGCCGGTGATTGTCGGTTTGGCTATGTTCGAAGCCAGCAGCAAGGAAGGGGTTGCTTTCGTGCTGGATCTGACCGAGCGCAAGCAGGCGGAAGAAAAAATCCGCGAAAGCGAACGACGCTATCGTGAGGTGCAAACGGAGTTGGCCCACGCGAACCGCGTCGCGACCATGGGGCAGCTTGTGGCTTCGATTGCTCACGAAGTCAATCAACCGATTGCGGCGGCCATCCTCAATGCCGACGCCGCGCTGCGTTGGCTGAACATGCAGCCGCCGGAGGTCGAAGAGGTCCGGACAGTGCTTGGCAGTCTCATCACGGATGCCAATCGAGCAGCCGATGTATTGGGTCGGATTCGTCGGCATATCCGCAAGGCACCACCGCAAAAGGGGGCGGTGGACATCAATGCTGCGATTCGCGAGATGGTCGAATTCACCCGTGGCCAGATCATGAAGAATGGGGCCTTGATTCTGACTCAACTCAACGACGATTTGCCCTTGATCGAAGGCGACCGGGTCGAACTGCAACAGGTGCTGCTCAACTTGATCATGAATGCGCTCGAGGCCATGAATGGTGTGAGCGAGGGTGAACGCCAATTGCGCATCAGCGCTCAGTTAAATGACGCCGGTTGTGTGCTCGTCAGTGTGAGCGATTCGGGGCCAGGATTCGCCTCGGAGAACACCGAGCAGATTTTCGCTTCTTTCTACACCACCAAGCCCACCGGATTGGGCATGGGGTTATCAATCTGTCGCTCGATCATCGAGGCGCATGGCGGCCGCTTGTGGGCAAGCGTCAACCAACCCCGCGGTGCTACTGTTCAATTCACACTACCTGTCGAGCATCATTGAATCCACGGCATTCTGTTCATCTGCAACCATGTACTCGGCGTAATACTTAGGTTTAGGGGGAAGTATATGAATGGTTGCTTGAAGTAAGCACATGTACAAATGAAACTTCGCAGCCCTGACGATATATTTCATGTCAAGGGCTGCGGGGAATTTGTCATGAATACTCTAGCTGTTAAGTTGGTAGGTGGGTTTTCATCACTTCGTTCAGGAATCGTTTTCTGTCTGACGCTAATGGCAATGGAATTCGCCGGCTCTTTGAAGTCGCGGGTGCTTGAAAGTTGCTTGCTCGCCGAGCGCTGCGATAGCAGTGAGTTGCCAAGAAGTTCTTTCATGTTTCCATTAAGGTTAGTGCATGTAGAAAAGGACACAGGTGATTTGCCAATAGGCTCGCACTTGATTAGCCCGCGCAAATTTTATGTGCATCATGGAATATACCTTGGGTGTGGAGACGTAGCTCATTACTCTGGATTTAGCGGTTCATTCAAGCCAGGCCCCATCGAAGTGACTGATCTTGAAAGCTTCGCAAGCGGCAAACCAGTCTGGGTGATGCAGGAGTCATGTGAATTTTCAAGCGATGAAATTGTTAGTCGTGCGCGTTCAAGAATAGGTGAAAGTCAATACAGGATTCTGTCTAATAACTGCGAACATTTTTGCAGTTGGTGTATTAGTGGGAGAAGTTTTAGTGCTCAAGTCAGGGCGTTTCTCCATTGCCCACGTTATCTGCTTTCTTTTATCTTGGCGTTAGAATTGTATTTTGTTGCATGATTTTCCCAGTGTTTTCGGGTATAACCATGTTTGTGTGCGCGCTTACACAACATAAAGTGTTGTGCTACACTTTTTCTTCAACTGATCAGAGGGGTTGTGCATGAGCGGAAATCCACCAATCAACGAGAATGAGCCAGACAATAACGGTTCTATGGTATTCGTGGTGGATGACGACGCTTCCATGCGCAACGCATTAAGCAATCTTTTACGCTCCGCCGGCATCCAGGTCGAGACGTTCTCATCCACTGCGGAATTTCTTCAACAGCCAAAGGCAGCTTGCGCAAGCTGTTTAATCCTTGATGTACGACTTCAAGGTAATAGTGGTCTTGAGTTCCAAAGCCAGTTGGTCAAGTCCAATGCAAATATTCCGATTATTTTCATCACTGGACATGGTGACATCGAAATGTCTGTTAAGGCGATGAAAGCCGGCGCGGTGGATTTTTTGACAAAGCCGTTCCGAGAACAGGACCTTTTGGACGCGGTGTCTGCCGCACTGCAGGCAGATGTCAAACGCCGGCAAATTGAGCAGCAGTTTTCAGATCTGCATGCCCACTATCAGACGCTGACAGCTCGTGAGAAAGAAGTAATGGCCCTTGCAGCCAAAGGTCTGATGAATAAACAGATTGCAGGGCAGATGAATCTGAGCGAGATCACCGTGAAAATTCACCGCGGGCATGCAATGAAAAAAATGCACGCAAAGTCGTTTGCTGATTTGGTTCGGATGGCAGAGTCATTAGGGGAGCGCCTTGATCGTTGATCAGAACAACAGGTTTGAATGGTTCCTGTTTTTTTGGACGCACCCGATTAATCGCTTTTTGGCTGTCAGCCTGTATTCGCGGCTCAGGTAGGGCGGCAATGAGGGCATCATGCCCCCGTACGAAAGGCAGTTACTGGAACTTCACCCATCTAAATCGAAAGACCAAACCGACATTCGTGCTCTGTCCCTTCTTGTCGGGATATATGTTCGATCAAGAAGCCACACCGTTTGAGCACGTTTGCCGAGCCGATATTTCCAGCGTATACGGTGGCAACCAGTTGTTTACGGTTCCAATGCAACTGCGCCTCCTGGATCAGATGCCTCACCGCCAGCGTTGCCAGTCCCTGTCCGCAAGCGTTTTGGGCAATCCGGTAGCCGACTTCTGCCGACCGCTCGGTCATGTCGATGCCTTTGAGGTTCGCCCGACCCACGATGTTTCCGCCGTCATCTTCGATGACGAATGGGTGCCAGGTTCCGGCGGTAAAATCAGCTAAATAAGCGGCAATGTGGTCGGTGACGCCCTGCACCGAGTAAAAAGCAGAGCCGCGCGCGTCAATGTGGCGCTCGAACCATTCACGATTGTCCAGTTCGAATGTCAGCAACGCCTCAGCATCAGCACTTTGTAGGGTACGAGTTCTGACGGGCTTCATAAGATCGCTCTCCTTGCGGGTAGAACTGCTTCGGGCCGGGGGGATAACGATGACAACTTTGCCGTTGCCTACCTGGGCCTGTCCTGCCCCGGCTCCGGGTCCGTCACCCGCGGATCGGACTTGCGCCCGGCCCTGGCAAGCCGGGACAACGCGTCGTGCGAGCAGGGAACGCCGGCAGCCCGTACGTCAACGCAAGTTCCAAGGCCGGTTACAAGGGGTATAACTAACAGAATAAAAGGCGGGTCATCCAGAATAGGCCCTCCAAAGGCAGCGCCCGGGCCAGGCGCCCCAGGCCTGATCGGCCGCCTGCGGCGCGGCGCGGAGCAATGTGATGAGTTCCAGAGCATGGCGATGGGCTCGCAAGAGCCTTCTTGGCTGCATCGAGCTGGCCTTGCTGGCCGCTCCACTGTGCGCCAGCGCCATGTTCAAGTGCCAAGCCAGGGACGGAGCCATCAGCTACACCAGCCAAGCCATCGCCAGCGCCCGCTGCACTCGCCTGAACGGCATGGCGGGCGCCGGTGTCGGCGCCAAGGCAATGGCCCTGCCACGGCTTGTGCGGGAGGACGACTCAGGCGCGGTGCAGATTCGGGTGTTCACCTTCATCCACAGGGGTATTCGTCAATATGTGAGCCGGCGCCCCGTCGGGATCTCCGCACGGGTCGATGTCCTTGAGCTCTATTACATCAAGGGCTGCTATCTGTGCATGGCGCCGAAGGATTTCAAGGTCACCTCACTGCGCCTGGACACCCATTCCTATCGGCGGGAGATCGAAGCCGCTTCGGGTCATTATGGTGTCGACAGGGCGCTGGTCCGCGCAGTGATACATGCCGAATCGGCGTTTCGCCCCAACGCCATTTCCGAAGCCGGCGCCCAGGGGCTGATGCAGTTGATGCCCGCCACCGCCGAGCGCTTCGCCGTGGACGATCCGTTCGACGCACGACAGAACATTCGTGGCGGCGTGCGCTACCTGGCCTGGCTGCTCAAGCGCTTCAACGGCAACCAGATGCTGGCGTTGGCAGGTTACAACGCCGGCGAAGCGTCCGTGGTCGAGTACAACGGGGTGCCTCCCTACGCCGAGACGCAATCCTACGTTACCCTCGTGCAGTCCTTGACCGAACGCTATCGCAACCATCGCTAGTACCGTAGGGCGCATAACCCGGAGCACGCTCACTGCCTTACTTCATGCTAACTAAAGGAAGGCATCACACCGTGGGAACCGTTCCACCATCGATAACGTATTCAGTACCAGTAATGGAGCTGGCAAGCGGCGAGACGAGGAATGCGATGAGATCGGCTACTTCCCTTGGTTTAGCGGGACGTCCGATCGGGATGCCGCCCAGTGAGCCCATTACGACTTGGCGGCCACCCTCATAATCTGTGCCGCTCTGCCTTGCAATCCCCTCTACAAAGGCGACTGATGCCTGCGTCTCCACCCATCCCGGTGAAACCCTGACTACGCGTACGCCCTTGGGGCTGACCTCTTTGGAAAGACCCTTGCTGTAGTTCGAAAGCGCTGCCTTGGCGGCGGCATACGCCAGGGTGGATTCAGGTAGCGGCAGCTGATTCTGGATAGAAGTGACATGGATGATGACGCCCGAACCCTGCTTGAGCAGCATGGGCAGTAGTGCTCGGTCGAGGCGAACTGCCGAGAGCAGGTTCAGGTCCAGAGCCCGTTGCCATTCCTGGTCGTCGAGCACCGCATAGCCACCGGCGGGAGCCGATGAGCCGCCAGCGACATGAACGATGATATCGAGCCCGCCGAGACGATCATGGACGGCATCAATGACGCTGGCACATCCCTCGCTGGTGGTGATGTCCGCCGCGACGAAGAGGTCCTCGGGAAGGTGCTCGGGACGCGAGCGCGCAGCTGTCAGGACTTTTGCGCCAGCCTCGCGAAGTCGGGAGACGACGGCTTCTCCAATGCCTTTGGTTCCGCCGGTGACCAGCGCCCGGAGGTCTTCGAGTTCCAGTGCGATGCTCATCAGCGAATCTCCAGGGATGCGATCTTGTCGTCAACGAGTACAAAGGTGTAGGTGAGCTCGACGGGGCTACCAGGAAAGTTCCCGCTCAGCCGAGCGAGCAGGGTGACGGCCTGTCCTTCCTGCGAGCTGCTCAATGGTTCGATGCTGTATTGATACTTGGCCTGCGAAGCTTGCTTCCAGGACTTGATGGCCTCCAACCCCTTGTACGTCTGGCCTTCGTCGCGCACGGTGGCATCTTTGGCGAAGCAGCGCTCCAACACCTCGGTGTCAGTAATCTTTTCGGCCGCAAGGTAGCTGGCGAGCGGTTCAGGCAATTCGATTTTCATGGTGATTTCACCTCACGGATGTAAGGATTTCTTCATCCACATGTTCGCTTTCGGCCATACCCGATGGCAAGAACGCACGAAAAAGTAAGCCAGGGAAATATGAGAAAAATCTATACGCCCTCTACTGCGGCTAGCGAAGTAGAAGCAGTGTTCAAGCAACTCGAAGGACGTTGGAAGCTGGTGATCCTGTTCCACCTCTTCGGTGGTCAGGTGCAACGCTTTTCCGAGCTGGAAAAGCTAATCCCCGAGATATCCCAGAAGATGCTCGCTCAGCAGTTACGCCAGTTGGAAGCGGATGGCATCGTGCATCGCACTGTCTATCCGCAAGTACCGCCTAAAGTGGAATATCGCATGACAGAGTGGGGCCAGGCGCTGTGTCCGGCATTGGATGCACTATTGCAATGGGCGGAACTCAGGGAGACGCTCAATCCAGATGCTTGAGCTCCCAGGTTTCGCAGCCTCACATGAGAGGCTGCTATTGGCTTTTGCTGCCTTCCACGACCGGCTGAAACCCACCCAAAGCAGACATCATGTGTCTAGCAAATCCGGAGCAATTCACTGATGTGGAAATCAAATCCGGCCATGGGCTTTCGGGCGTTCAAACTGGCTATTCGCGGGCTCCTTACGCAGCGGCAAACGTGCGGCTGCGATTATGGGTTTGAACCAGTCGGCACGGTTTAACGGCCATGTTCCGTATGTGTATTTCAAGGGCGTGCTCACGCGACTGCCGATGCAGCGGCCGAGCGAGATTATCGAGTTGCTGCCGCATAGATGGGCGCCCGTTTAACCACACGAGGTCTTTTGGGCGGACGCTTACTGTCCAGGGCCTGGCCACAAGGTTTTAGAAAGTGCGTAAGCGATGGGCTTGAAACTGGAAGCAGGCTGCAGCTTCCGTTTCCCGGATGCTGACAGTTCAGTTGGAAGAGTTGTTCAGCTGCTGAAGCTCAAGTTGCTTGGCAGCACTGGCTTCGAGGTTTGCACGCTCTTCATCCAGATACCAATAAATGCTTTGGAAGTTGGCGATTTTCTGTTTGATTTCTGCCATCTTCTTTTCAATTAGCTTAGCGCCGTCAGCACAATCGATCAGCTTGTTCCGCTGCGCATCCAGAATCTCGCCTATTTCCCCCAGGGAAAACCCCATGCTTTGCGCGCGCTGGATAAAGTCCAGATCCTGCAGAGTTTGCGCTGTGTAAACGCGATAGTTGTTAGTTTGCCGCAGCGGTGAGATCAGGCCGATTTGCTCGTAGTAACGCAGCGTATGGCGGCTGGCGCCGCTGCGGGCCTCGAGTTCGCCGATTTTCATGAAAACACCGCTTGACTATAGAGTTGGGTCGATAGTTTACGCTTGATTTCTCACCTTAAACAAGGAGCAGGGAAATGAGCGTGGAGTGCTTTGTCACCGGGGGCACCGGCTTCATCGGTCAACATTTGGTGGCGTATCTGAGTGCAAAAGGTCACACCATTCGGGTGTTGATGCGTCGCCCAGAGCGACTAGCTGCACTGCGGGAGCAAGTCGACAATTTGGGAGGGTGTGCAACCCGGGTATTTGCCGTAGCTGGCGATCTGGAACGGGACAACCTCGGGCTGAGTCTTGCTGACCGAGAAGTTCTAAGGCACGCCCGAGTCATATTCCACCTGGGCGCCCACTTCGCATGGGGGCTTTCAGTGGAGCATTCTCGTGCGGTGAATGTGGAAGGGGCAAAGCGCGTGGCGCTGTTGGCGGCTGAGCAAAAAAGCCGGTTAGTGATGATCGGCGGCTACATGCTGAAAAATCATGAACATCTGCAACGCATCGGAATTGATCCTCGTTATCCGGAGCTGACGAATTGGCCTGCGGTCTACCGACATGTCGGTGGTTACGAGGGGAGCAAGCTGGAGGCGCATTTTGCGACCCTGGAGGTCATGTCCACCAAGGGCGGGGAGATTACCGTTGTCCACCCCGCGACGGTTTGTGGCCACAGCCGCACGGGGCATATCCTTGACGGTCAGCCGCTGGTGGAGTTGATACGCAACCTTGTGCAGAGAAAGCTGACTGCAGTGCCCGGTACCGCCGAGCACTGGCTGCCACTGGTCACCGTGGATTACCTGGTTGAGCTGGTGGCGGTTTGTGCTTTTGATCCTGCCATGGTGGGCCAGGAACTGCTGGCGCTTGATGACCGAACTCCCAACTTGCGAGAACTCCTGGTACAGGTGGCACAACCTTTGGGCTTAAAGTCTCCCAAGCATTACATTTCACTCCGATTGCTGAAGTTGCTACTGAGTATTCCTCCCGTCGCGCGGTTTTTGAATACAAAACCCGAAGCCTTGGACTTTATCCAGACCACTCGTTTTGATACAGCGGCGGTCGAGCAATTTGCCAACAGGCATGGAATAGCCAAACCGGATATACGTCAGTCTTTGCAGCACACTGCAACGTTCGTCAACTCATATTGCATAGCCAAGGGCCAGGCCCTCTGACTTCTCCCTTGGCGGCGACAAGAAGGCGAATAGCATCCTACTGGGCGATCCAGCTTATGCCACAATAAATATTGGGGTTGGTGGGATCTTCGTATCCTCAAACTTTGCGCCGTCGATGTAGGGCGGCATTCTATCGAACGACAATTCAGCGACAGGGATCGTCATCAATGCAATCTACTTTCAGCAAAGGCGTCATATTTGCACTCTCCGCTGCGGCACTGAACGCAACGATCGGTGTACTCAGCAAAGTACTCATGAGTAATGGTTTCACCGCTAGCAGTGTCGCTGTCATCAAGACCGTACTGGGTTGCGTGCTTCTCTCGATCTTACTGTTTTTCCTCAAGCGCCCGGCGGCGTCGACCAAATGGACTCAGGCGGCTATCTGCGCATTCCTTGGCATCTTTGTGCTGTTCCATTTCGAAACGTCCGCCTATCGACACTACGCTGCGGCAGGTGTGGTGGTGGTGCTGATGGCCAGTGCCTCAATTTCCTCGATCATTCTGGGGCGCATTTTCCTCAAGGACGCCATCACCGCGAACGCTACCGTGGGCGCCGCACTGGCTATCGCTGGTATCTCGGTGATCTTCGGCGGCGACCTGCAGCAGGGCTTTACCCTGCAAGGTGCTGCGCTCGCCTCCATGGCCGGCTGCGGCTATGGGGCCTTTTCGGTTGCCATGAAGCGTATGGGTGTGTCGGGGGGGCTGCACTTCACCCGACAATTGTTGTTCTTTGGCAGCCTGTACCTGTTGATGCCGGCTGCGGCCGATGGTTTCGCGATGGGCGAGCTGTCGCCGCTGGCGATCGCCGCGCTGCTGGCGCTGGCCACGCTGCCGACAATCCTGGGCTTCTTCTGCACCACCAAGGCCATCGAGTATCTCAAACCATCCCAAGTGCAAGCGCTGGAGCTGACCGAGCCACTGTTCGCCGCGCTGCTGGCGTTTGTGGCGCTCAATGAAGTACCGCGCGAAAGCCTGTACGCGGGAGCGGCACTGATCATCGTCGGCCTGTGTTTCTCCAATGAACTAATCCGCTTGGGCAGCAAAACATCCGTCCCTTCGACCGATAGCAGTCTGTCGTCAGTAGCTCCGGTTATCAGCCTTTCCTGTGAGCCGCGAGGGGGCGAAAGAAAGTAACGTTCGCGGAACCTCACGGCTGACCTTGGTTGTTCTCAGAAACGCGCTGAACAATCCTTTCCACCAGGGTGAGTTCAGGGGCACAGCGCTATGGACTCATCACTCAGAAGCAAACGCGGCGTTCCCCCTTACCTGTTGGGTATCAGCGGTCGTCTGGCGACCCACCTTGAACCATGCGGCGTACAAAGCCGGGACGAAGAAAATCGTCAGCAGCGTCGCGACGGTAAGGCCGCCCATGATCGCAATTGCCATCGGCCCCCAGAACACACTGCGCGTTAGCGGGATCATTGCGAGCACGGTGGCCAGCGCAGTCAACATCACCGGACGGGCTCGGTGGATGGCGGCATCCAGCACAGCGTTCCACGGGTCGCGCCCCTCGGCGATCTCGATTTGTACTTGATCGATCAGGATCACCGCGTTGCGCATGATCATGCCACCCAGAGCGATGATGCCCAGGATCGCGACGAAGCCCAGCGGCGACTGAAACAACAGCAGCGCCGGCACCACACCGATCAGGCCCAGCGGTGCCGTCAGCACCACCATCCACATGCGGGAGAAGTTCTGCAGTTGCAGCATGAGTAACAGCAGGATGGTGATCAGCATCAATGGAGCCACCGCGAGCAGCGCCTTGTTGGCCTTGTCACTTTCCTCAACCGCTCCGCCCACATCGATGCGGTAACCGGTCGGCAGCCTGGCTTCGATGTCCTTAAGCAACGGCTGGATTTCCTGCGTCACCGATACACCCTGTTCTCCATCCTTCACATCCGCACGTACAGTGATCGCCATGTCGCGGTTGCGGCGCCACAGTACCGGCTCTTCCAGCTCAGAGCGCACCTGTGCGACTTGCGACAGCGGCACCACCGTTCCCTGGCGTGTATAAAGATTGATGTTTTTCAGGGTGTCGAGATTCAAGCGCTCCTCTGGCACGGCACGGGCCACGATGTCGATCAGGTCCTCGCGCTCGCGCAGTTGCGACAGGGTTGCGCCGTTCATAACGGTCTGGGTTGCCAGCGACACGTCGGCCGGCGTGAGGCCAAGCGCGCTCGCCTTGTCCTGATCAAGCTCCACTTTCAGCGTACGCACCGGGTCGTTCCAGTCGAGCTGGAGGTCGCGCACCTTCGGGTTGGACGCAATCACCTTTTCCACGTCGCGGGCGATCTTGCGCACCACCTGCGTATCGGGGCCGACCACGCGGAACTGCACCGGATAGCCGACAGGTGGCCCCAACTCGAGCCGGGTCACCCGCACCCACGCCTGTGGGAATTGTTGGTCGGACGAGGCCACCAGTCGCGCACGTACCCGCTCGCGTGCATCCAGATCCCTGGTCATTACAACGAACTGGGCAAAACCCGGGTTTGGCAGTTCGGGGTTGAGCGAGAGATAGAAGCGCGGTGCGCCGGCGCCGGTGTAGGCCGTGTAGAAGCGCACGTCTTTGTCCTTCGCCAGGATCTCCTCCATGTGCTTGACCTGCTCGGTCGTCGCGGCGAACGAGGAGCCTTCCTTAACGCGCAGGTCAATGACCAGCTCAGGGCGCGAACTGTTGGGGAAGAATTGCTGCGGCACCAACTTGATGCAAGCCAGGGCAAGCACCAGTGCGCCCACCGTCGCACCGATGACCACCCAGCGGTGCTCGATGGCGGCGTCGATCAGGCGGCGCAGGTTGCGGTAGAACTTTGTGTCGTGCTGATTACCGTGCTGGTGCTTGCCCAAGTCATCGGGCAGCATCTTGACCGCCAGGTATGGCGTGAAGATGCCGGAACAGATCCACGAGAACAGCACCGCGGCGCCGACGATCCAGAAAATGCCACCCGCATACTCGCCGGTGGTGGACTTTGAAAGACCAATCGGCAGGAAGCCCACGACGGTGATGAGTGCGCCGGTCAGGCGCGGCATGGCGGTGGACTGATAGGAGAAGGCGGCGGCTTTTACGCGGTCCATGCCGGTTTCCATCTTCGCCACCATCATCTCGATGGCGATGATGGCGTCATCCACCAGCAGTCCCAACGCGATAATCAGTGAGCCGAGCGAGATGCGCTCGAGGTTCCAGCCCATCGCCAGCATCACCAGCGCCACGCCGCCCAGCACCAGCGGCACTGTGGCCGCGACCACGAGGCCGGCGCGCCAGCCCAGGCTGGCCAGACTTACTGCAATCACGATGATCAGCGCCTCGGCCAGCGCACGCCCGAAGTCCAGGATTGCATCCTTCACCGTGGTTGGCTGGTCAGCCACCAGCTCCAGCTCCACACCGTGCGGAAGTTCTGACTGGATCTTGGCGACTGCCGTGTCCATCGCCTTGCCGAGGTCCACGATGTTGCCGTCGCTGGTCATTGTGATGCCGAGCATTAGCACCGGCTGGCCGTTGTGGCGTACCGTGTAGGTCGGCGGATCCTCGAAGCCGCGTGTAACGGTCGCGATGTCGCCGAGCTTGATCAGCCGGCCTCCCGCGGAGATGGGCACGTTGCGGATTACCTCTTCGCTGGTGAATTGGCCACTCACGCGCACCATGACGCGGTCGCCGCGGGTGTCAATCTGGCCGGCGGGCAACATCGCATTCTGACTCTTGAGACTTTCGGCGATGGCCAGCGGTGTAATGCCCAGCGCTGCCAGGCGCTCGTGAGAGAACTCGACGTAGACACGCTTGGCCTGCTTGCCGATAAGATCGATCTTCTTGACCATCGGCACCTTCAGTATCTGGCGCTTGATGTCCTCGGCCGCATCCGACAGCTCAGCGTGGCCGATGCCGTCGCCTTTGACAGCGTACATCAGGCCATACACGTCGCCGTACTCGTCGTTCAGGATCGGGCCGATTACGCCGTCGGGCATCTCCAGGCTCAGGTCATTGAGTTTCTTGCGCGCCTGGTACCAGGCCTCGCGCTGATCGGCCTTGGAGGTGCCGCCGCGCACGGTGAGCGTCATGCCGGCGTAACCTTGCCGCGCGTAGGTAACCACCTTCTCGAAGTTGTCGATCTGCTCGAATTTTTTCTCCATGCGGTTGAGGACCTGGTCCTGCAACTGCTGGGCGGTAGCGCCCGGCCAGATGACCATCGCGGTCATGGAGGGCACGGAAAAATTCGGATCCTCGAGCTGACCGAGCCGAGTGAAGCTGAAGGCACCGGCCGCCGCGACAATGAGGAGCATGAACAGAACGATGGCGCGATGGCGCAGCGCCCAGTCGGTGAGGTTGAAATTGTTCATCGGGCTGCCTGCTGCGTGGTGTTCGTATCGACAATCGCCGTGTCGGGAAGCGCGACCTTCAGTCCGGATGCCATTTTCTGCACCCCGGCGGTGACGACTAATACTCCGGCCTGCGGTCCGGAGACGAGCACCTCATCGTTGCGATATCCCAATACCGCCACGGGCAGCAGTTCGACAGTGCCTACCGGATCCTTGCCTGCGGGTGTGACCACCCACAGCGCCGGCTGGCCACCGCTTTGCGTCAGCGCCGTCGCCGGCACCGCTGCCACCGAGACATTGGTCATCACGCGCTCGGCCGTGACCGTTGCGGTGGCACCCAGTGGTAGTGCCTTGGCTGGCTTGAGTCGAGCACGGTAGGTGCGTGTTTGCGCCGCAGCCTGTGGTGAAAGTTCGCGTAAGGTGACATCAAGGTTTTCGTTTGGCGCACTGGCCAGCGAGGCTTTGAAACGCGCCTCCTTGAAGGCGGACATCTGATCCTCGGGTACATCGATGACGATCTCGGATTCGTCCGGATTCGCAATCGAGATCACTGGCTGACCCTGCGCAACGACCTGTCCCGCTTCGATGCGTACCGCCGTGACCACGCCACTACGAGAGGCTCGCAACACGGTGTACTTGAGCCGGTTACGTGCGAGCTCAAGCTTTCGCGCTTCAGCCTCGGCGGTCGCATGCGTGGTCTGAGCATTGGTATGCGCACGCTCATCGTCGGCCGCGCTAACTGAGCCATCAGCCTTCAGGGCAGTCAGGCGCTGACGATCAGATTCCGCCTGACGTGTCTGCTCCACGGCAGCAGCCCACTGCTGTTGCGACGCTTGCTCCGCGAGGCGGTAGTCGCTGTCGTCCAGCACAGCCAGTATGTCGCCTTCGTGCACCAACTGACCCACATCAACATTGCGTTGGGCAACCTTGCCGTCCACACGGAAGGATTGCTCGACTTCATGCCGCGACTGCACGGTGCCCACGTAGCGACTGACGTCGCGGGCATTGTCGTAGTTGATTTCAACGGTACGTACCGCTCTGGGGGCCGGCACGGACGGTTGATCCGGGCTGCACGCGCAAAGCAAAGCGGCGACGGCCAAGGCGCCGGCCGCAGTAAGGGAGTTCTTCAAGACGGTTCCTCTTTGGAAGCTACAGATACTCAGGAAAGTGGTGGCCGGTCGGCTTTGGCAGATGCGGTTGGATTGGAGGGTTGTTCGAACACCTGCCAGCCCCCGCCCAGTGCCTTGTAGAGCTGCACGCTGTCGAGCAGCAGTCGGGTATTGCTTTCGTTGGCGCTCAGGCGTGCAGTCAGGCGCGCACGCTGCGAATCCAGCAGAGGCAGCAGGTCGATCTGCCCACGGTTATAGAGCGACTGGGCGCGATTCTGTGCCGTCTCTGCAGACGCGGCAGCCAATTGCAGCGACCCGGAACGGCGGCGTTCCTGCGCAAGCGTGACGAGGGCGTTTTCCACATCCTCGAGCGCCCGTACGATGCCGTCCTCGGCGCGTAGCAGCGCCTCTTGTTGAGCACTTTCGGCCGCATCGTTGATCGCTTGCGTACGCCCTGCGTTGAACAGTGGCATCGCCAGCAGGCCCGCGACGTTGGTGAAGCGCGCAGCGCCGAGATCGGCACCGTTCAGGTTGAGACCCTGGCGGCCGAAGGACGCACCAAGAAATAGTTGTGGGAACCATTCAGCTTTCGCTTGCTGGCGTCGCGCATTGGCGGCGTCGAGCTGTGCCATGAGCGCCAGTACGTCAGGTCGGCGTTGCAGCAACTCGGCGGGCTGGCCAGGTTTTGCCTCCGGCACGTTGGCCAAATCATCACTCGATGGCTGGATGTTCCTGGTGTTGAAAGACTGGTCGGCGATGAGCACCGCGATACGGTGACGTGCCACCGCCGCTTGGGTTTCCAGTGGCGGAATCTGTGCCCGCGCCGATAAGGCGTCGGTCTGCGCGCGTTCGACGTCGAAGGCGGATGCCAGCCCCACCTGTTGACGCGCGGTGACCAGACGCAGCGTTTCGTCCTGCATCGCCGAAATTGCGCGCAGCGTTGCGACCTGGCGCTGTGCACCGACCAGGGTGAAGTAGTTGCTGACAACGTCGCTCATCACCAGCAGGCGCACTCCACGCATGCTGTGTTCCGCGGCTAGCGCATCGGCGTCTGCCGCCGCTGCGCCGGC
>NZ_AKJL01000044.1 GCF_000282355.1 Pseudomonas sp. GM49 | reverse complement strand
AAGCCGTATCGTGGTTCGTGTTGCCGATGACGAAGTTGAAACCGGTGAAGCCGGTGTCGACATCTACAATCTGACCAAGTACACCCGCTCCAACCAGAACACCTGCATCAACCAGCGTCCGCTGGTGCGTAAGGGTGATCGGGTTCAGCGTAGCGACATCATGGCCGACGGCCCGTCCACCGACATGGGTGAACTGGCACTGGGTCAGAACATGCGCATCGCGTTCATGGCATGGAACGGCTTCAACTTCGAAGACTCCATCTGCCTGTCCGAGCGTGTTGTTCAGGAAGACCGTTTCACCACGATCCACATTCAGGAACTGACCTGTGTGGCCCGTGACACCAAGCTTGGCCCAGAGGAAATCACTGCCGACATCCCTAACGTGGGTGAAGCGGCTCTGAACAAGCTGGACGAAGCCGGTATCGTTTACGTAGGTGCTGAAGTTGGCGCAGGCGACATCCTGGTCGGTAAGGTCACTCCGAAAGGCGAGACCCAACTGACTCCGGAAGAAAAACTGCTGCGTGCGATCTTCGGTGAAAAAGCCAGCGACGTTAAAGACACTTCCCTGCGTGTACCTACCGGTACCAAAGGTACTGTCATCGACGTACAGGTCTTCACCCGCGACGGCGTTGAGCGTGATGCTCGTGCCCTGTCGATCGAGAAGTCCCAGCTGGACGAGATCCGCAAGGACCTGAACGAAGAGTTCCGCATCGTTGAAGGTGCAACTTTCGAACGTCTGCGTTCCGCTCTGGTCGGCCACAAAGCCGAAGGCGGCGCCGGTCTGAAGAAAGGCCAGGACATCACCGATGAAGTTCTCGACGGTCTTGAGCACGGCCAGTGGTTCAAACTGCGCATGGCTGAAGATGCTCTGAACGAGCAGCTCGAGAAGGCCCAGGCCTACATCGTTGATCGTCGCCGTCTGCTGGACGACAAGTTCGAAGACAAGAAGCGCAAACTGCAGCAGGGCGATGACCTGGCTCCAGGCGTGCTGAAAATCGTCAAGGTTTACCTGGCAATCCGTCGTCGCATCCAGCCGGGCGACAAGATGGCCGGTCGTCACGGTAACAAGGGTGTGGTCTCCGTGATCATGCCGGTTGAAGACATGCCGCACGATGCCAATGGCACCCCGGTCGACGTCGTCCTCAACCCGTTGGGCGTACCTTCGCGTATGAACGTCGGTCAGATCCTTGAAACCCACCTGGGCCTCGCGGCCAAAGGTCTGGGCGAGAAGATCAACCGCATGGTTGAAGAGCAGCGCAAGGTTGCCGAGCTGCGTAAATTCCTGCACGAGATCTACAACGAGATCGGCGGTCGTCAGGAAAGCCTCGATGACTTCTCCGACCAGGAGATCCTGGATCTGGCTCAAAACCTGCGTGGCGGCGTTCCAATGGCCACTCCAGTGTTCGACGGCGCCAAGGAAAGCGAAATCAAGGCCATGCTGAAACTGGCAGACCTGCCAGAAAGCGGCCAGATGCAGCTGACCGACGGCCGTACCGGCAACAAGTTCGAGCGCCCGGTTACCGTTGGCTACATGTACATGCTGAAGCTGAACCACTTGGTAGACGACAAGATGCACGCTCGTTCTACCGGTTCGTACAGCCTGGTTACCCAGCAGCCGCTGGGTGGTAAGGCGCAGTTCGGTGGTCAGCGTTTCGGGGAGATGGAGGTCTGGGCACTGGAAGCATACGGTGCCGCTTACACTCTGCAAGAAATGCTCACAGTGAAGTCGGACGATGTGAACGGCCGTACCAAGATGTACAAAAACATCGTGGATGGCGATCACCGTATGGAGCCGGGCATGCCCGAGTCCTTCAACGTGTTGATCAAGGAAATTCGTTCCCTCGGCATCGATATCGATCTGGAAACCGAATAACACGTGACGCGAATCGAGAGCGGGGCAGGATTGCCCGCTCTCTGCTCCGCCAGGAGGAAAGGCCTTGAAAGACCTACTGAATTTGCTGAAAAACCAGGGTCAAGTCGAAGAGTTCGACGCCATCCGTATCGGATTGGCATCGCCTGAGATGATCCGTTCGTGGTCGTTCGGTGAAGTTAAAAAGCCGGAAACCATCAACTACCGTACGTTCAAACCCGAGCGTGACGGCCTGTTCTGCGCCAAGATCTTTGGCCCGGTAAAGGATTACGAGTGCCTGTGCGGTAAGTACAAGCGCTTGAAGCACCGTGGCGTGATCTGCGAGAAGTGCGGCGTTGAAGTCGCGCTGGCAAAAGTTCGTCGTGAGCGCATGGCGCACATCGAACTGGCTTCGCCTGTTGCCCACATCTGGTTCCTGAAATCGCTGCCGTCCCGTATCGGCTTGCTGATGGACATGACCCTGCGTGATATCGAACGCGTTCTCTACTTCGAGAGCTACGTCGTTATCGATCCAGGCATGACCACCCTTGAAAAAGGTCAGCTGCTGAACGACGAGCAGTACTTCGAAGCGCTGGAAGAGTTCGGCGACGATTTCGATGCCCGCATGGGTGCCGAAGCTGTCCGCGAACTGCTGCACGCTATCGACCTGGAGCACGAGATTGGCCGCCTGCGTGAAGAAATTCCGCAAACCAACTCCGAAACCAAGATCAAGAAGCTGTCCAAGCGTCTGAAGTTGATGGAAGCCTTCCAGGGTTCCGGCAACCTGCCAGAGTGGATGGTGCTGACCGTTCTGCCGGTTCTGCCGCCAGATCTGCGTCCACTGGTCCCGCTGGATGGCGGTCGCTTCGCGACTTCCGACCTCAACGATCTGTATCGTCGAGTGATCAACCGTAACAACCGTTTGAAGCGCCTGCTGGATCTGTCCGCTCCGGACATCATCGTGCGCAACGAAAAGCGTATGTTGCAGGAAGCCGTCGATGCACTGCTCGACAACGGTCGTCGTGGCCGCGCTATCACCGGTTCCAACAAGCGTCCTCTGAAATCCCTGGCTGACATGATCAAGGGTAAGCAGGGTCGTTTCCGTCAGAACTTGCTCGGTAAGCGTGTTGACTACTCCGGTCGTTCGGTAATTACCGTAGGTCCGACCCTGCGTCTGCACCAGTGCGGTCTGCCGAAGAAGATGGCTCTCGAGCTGTTCAAACCGTTCATTTTCGGCAAGCTGGAAATGCGTGGTCTCGCGACCACCATCAAGGCTGCCAAGAAGATGGTCGAGCGTGAGCTGCCAGAGGTTTGGGACGTTCTCGCTGAAGTGATTCGCGAACACCCGGTTCTTCTCAACCGTGCGCCGACCCTTCACCGTCTGGGTATCCAGGCGTTTGAACCGGTACTGATCGAAGGTAAGGCTATCCAGCTGCACCCGCTGGTCTGCGCCGCGTACAACGCCGACTTCGACGGCGACCAAATGGCCGTGCACGTACCGCTGACGCTGGAAGCCCAGCTGGAAGCGCGTGCGTTGATGATGTCGACCAACAACATTCTGTCGCCAGCCAACGGTGAGCCAATCATCGTTCCGTCGCAGGACGTTGTATTGGGTCTGTACTACATGACGCGTGAAGCGATCAACGCCAAGGGCGAAGGTCGTGTGTTCGCGGATCTGCAGGAAGTTGACCGTGTGTTCCGTGCCGGCGAAGCCGCACTGCACGCCAAGGTCAAAGTGCGGATCAACGAAACCGTCAACGACCGTGACGGCGGCAGCGTGACCAACACTCGTATCGTCGACACCACTGTCGGCCGTGCGCTGTTGTTCCAGGTTGTGCCAAAAGGTCTGTCGTACGACGTCGTCAACCTGCCGATGAAGAAAAAGGCGATCTCCAAGCTGATCAACCAGTGCTACCGCGTGGTTGGTCTGAAAGAGACCGTGATCTTCGCTGACCAGTTGATGTACACCGGTTTTGCCTATTCGACCATTTCCGGCGTTTCCATCGGTGTTAACGACTTCGTTATCCCGGATGAAAAAGCCCGCATCATCGGTGCAGCCACCGACGAAGTGAAAGAGATCGAAAGTCAGTACGCCTCCGGCCTGGTAACCCAGGGCGAGAAGTACAACAAAGTGATCGACCTTTGGTCCAAGGCGAACGACGAAGTTTCCAAGGCGATGATGGCCAACCTCTCGAAAGAGAAAGTCATCGACCGTCATGGCGTCGAAGTCGACCAGGAGTCCTTCAACTCGATGTACATGATGGCTGACTCGGGTGCGCGGGGTTCCGCAGCACAGATTCGTCAGCTGGCCGGTATGCGTGGCCTGATGGCCAAGCCGGACGGTTCCATCATTGAAACGCCGATTACTGCGAACTTCCGTGAAGGTTTGAGCGTACTCCAGTACTTCATCTCCACTCACGGTGCTCGTAAAGGTCTGGCGGATACCGCGTTGAAAACCGCTAACTCCGGTTACCTGACTCGTCGTCTGGTAGACGTGGCACAGGATCTGGTTGTAACCGAGATCGATTGCGGCACCGAGCACGGCCTGCTGATGACTCCGCACATTGAAGGCGGTGACGTTGTAGAGCCGTTGGGTGAGCGCGTATTGGGTCGTGTTATTGCCCGTGACGTATTCAAGCCAGGTACCGAGGACGTCATCGTTCCTGCCGGCACCCTGGTAGACGAAAAGTGGGTCGAGTTCATCGAGCTGAACAGCATCGACGAAGTGATCGTGCGTTCGCCGATCAGCTGCGAAACCCGCTACGGCATTTGCGCCAAGTGCTACGGCCGCGATCTGGCTCGTGGTCACCAGGTGAACATCGGTGAAGCGGTCGGCGTTATCGCCGCCCAGTCCATCGGTGAGCCGGGTACCCAGCTGACGATGCGTACGTTCCACATCGGTGGTGCGGCAAGCCGGACCTCCGCAGCCGACAGCGTTCAGGTGAAGAATGGCGGTACCGTCCGTCTGCATAACCTGAAGCACGTTGAGCGAGTGGACGGCCACCTGGTTGCCGTATCCCGTTCCGGTGAGCTGGCCATCGCTGATGACTTCGGTCGTGAGCGTGAGCGTTACAAGCTGCCGTACGGTGCTGTGATTTCGGTTAAGGAAGGTGACAAGGTCGACGCTGGCGCAATCGTGGCCAAGTGGGATCCGCACACTCACCCGATCGTTACCGAGATGAAAGGTACCGTGACCTACGTGGGCATGGAAGAAGGCATCACGATCAAGCGTCAGACTGACGAATTGACCGGTATGACCAACATTGAAGTACTCGACGCCAAAGATCGTCCAGCTGCCGGTAAGGACATCCGTCCTGCCGTGAAGATGGTCGACGACAACGGCAAGGATCTGTTGCTGCCAGGCACTGACGTAATCGCTCAGTACTTCCTGCCAGCCAACGCCCTGGTCGGTGTAGCGGATGGTGCGAAGATCGCGATCGGTGATGTTATCGCTCGTATCCCGCAAGAAACTTCGAAGACCCGTGACATCACCGGTGGTCTGCCGCGTGTTGCTGACCTGTTCGAAGCCCGTCGTCCGAAAGAAGCGTCGATTCTGGCTGAAGTCAGCGGCACCATCGCGTTCGGTAAAGAGACCAAGGGCAAGCGCCGTCTGGTCATTACCCCGAACGACGGTAGCGATCCGTACGAAGAGCTGATTCCGAAGTGGCGTCACCTGAACGTCTTCGAAGGCGAACAGGTAAACCGCGGCGAAGTTATCTCCGACGGCCCGAGCGATCCACACGACATCCTGCGTCTGCTGGGTGTGAGTGCGCTGGCCAAGTACATCGTTAACGAGATCCAGGACGTTTACCGTCTGCAAGGCGTGAAGATCAACGACAAGCACATCGAGACCATCCTGCGTCAGATGCTGCGTAAAGTTGAGATCGCTGAATCCGGCGATTCCAGTTTCATCAAGGGCGACCAGATGGAATTGACTCACGTACTGGTAGAGAACGAGCGTCTGAGCGGCGAAGACAAGTTTGTCTCCAAGTTCACTCGCGTTCTGCTGGGTATCACCAAGGCGTCGTTGTCCACCGAATCGTTCATCTCGGCGGCTTCCTTCCAGGAAACCACTCGCGTACTGACCGAAGCGGCGGTAACCGGCAAGCGCGATTACCTGCGCGGCCTGAAAGAAAACGTGGTCGTGGGTCGTCTGATCCCGGCCGGTACCGGTCTGGCTTATCACAGCGAGCGTAAGCGCCGCCGTGATGCAGACAAGCCGTTGCGCGTAAGCGCCAGTGAAGTGGAAGCTGCACTGACCGAAGCGCTGAACTCGAGCGGTAACTGAGTTCTGCGGTAAATGAGTGTGAGGCCCTGGTCGCTCCGTTCATCGAATCGAGACAATTTGTCGGGATTGGATGAGCGGGGAGGGCGGGGCCTTGCCTTGACTGGGGACAAGATCCTCTTTAGACTCTTGTACCCCTAAATTTGGCGGGAACTCGTTCCTGCCATTTTGCTTTTCTTGCAAGACAATAGCGTCGCAAGACAACAGTGGAGCTAGTAGATGGCAACTATCAACCAGCTGGTACGTCAGCCGCGTAAGCGTATCGTCGAGAAATCCGACGTGCCTGCGCTGCAGAACTGCCCGCAACGCCGTGGCGTGTGCACCCGTGTGTACACCACCACGCCGAAAAAACCTAACTCGGCACTGCGTAAAGTATGCCGTGTGCGTCTGACCAACGGTTTCGAGGTTTCCTCGTACATCGGTGGTGAAGGCCACAACCTGCAAGAGCACAGCGTGGTACTGATCCGCGGCGGTCGTGTAAAAGACTTGCCAGGTGTTCGTTACCACACCGTTCGCGGTTCGTTGGATACTTCCGGTGTTAAAGGTCGTAACCAGGGTCGTTCGAAGTACGGTACCAAGCGTCCGAAGTAATCGGTCGTTTTGCAGTATTTAATTTTATTGAGTCGATAAGAGTAAGGTCGGGCACGTATCCACAGGATCTGTCCCGGGCTAACCTGAAGACCGTTTGAGGGCTTATCAATGCCAAGACGTCGCGTAGCAGCCAAGCGTGAGATTCTGGACGATCCGAAATACGGAAGCCAAATCCTCGCCAAATTCATGAACCACGTAATGGAAAGCGGCAAGAAAGCCGTTGCCGAGCGTATCGTTTATGGTGCCCTGGATACCGTGAAGGCTCGTAAGGCCGGCACCGATCCCCTGGAACTCTTCGAAAAAGCACTCGACGCCATCGCTCCGCTGGTCGAAGTGAAGTCGCGCCGCGTTGGTGGTGCTACTTACCAGGTTCCGGTCGAGGTTCGTCCTTCCCGTCGTAACGCTCTGGCAATGCGCTGGTTGGTAGACTACGCCCGCAAGCGCGGCGAGAAGTCTATGGCTCTGCGTTTGGCTGGCGAACTGTTGGACGCTGCCGAAGGTAAAGGTGCTGCAGTTAAGAAGCGTGAAGACGTTCACCGTATGGCTGAAGCCAACAAGGCTTTCTCGCACTACCGCTTCTAATTTTAGCGTCACTCATTTTGCGAGGGCTTTATGGCTCGTACAACACCGATTAATCGCTACCGTAACATTGGTATCGTTGCACACGTGGATGCTGGTAAAACCACCACCACTGAGCGCGTCCTTTTTTACACTGGCAAAAGTCACAAAATGGGCGAGGTGCATGACGGCGCCGCGACCACAGACTGGATGGTGCAGGAGCAGGAGCGTGGTATTACCATTACTTCTGCTGCCATTACCGCCTTCTGGCAGGGTTCTGCGAAGCAGCACAAGGACCAGTACCGTTTCAACGTTATCGATACCCCGGGCCACGTAGACTTCACTATTGAAGTTGAGCGTTCCCTGCGCGTACTCGACGGCGCGGTCGTTGTGTTCTGTGGTACTTCCGGCGTTGAGCCTCAGTCCGAAACCGTATGGCGTCAAGCCAACAAGTACGGTGTTCCACGTATCGTTTACGTGAACAAGATGGACCGTGCCGGTGCGAACTTCCTGCGTGTGATCGCTCAGATCAAGCAGCGTCTGGGTCACACTCCGGTGCCGATCCAGTTGGCTATCGGTTCCGAAGACAACTTCCAGGGTCAGATCGATCTGATGACCATGGAAGCGGTTTACTGGAACGATGCTGACAAGGGCATGACTCCGCGTCGCGAAGCTATCCCTGCTGAACTGCAGGAGCTGGCTGAAGAGTGGCGCAACAACATGGTTGAGGCTGCGGCCGAAGCCAGCGAAGAACTGATGAACAAGTACCTTGAAGGTGAAGAACTCACCATCGAGGAAATCAAGGGTGCTCTGCGTCAGCGTACTATCGCTGGTGAGATCGTTCTGGCTGTTTGCGGTTCTTCCTTCAAGAACAAGGGTGTTCCCCTGGTTCTCGACGCCGTTATCGACTACCTGCCGGCTCCAACCGACATTCCTGCCATCAAGGGTACTGACCCGGATGACGAGGAAAAGCAAATGGAGCGTCATGCAGACGACAACGAGCCGTTCTCGGCTCTGGCGTTCAAGATCGCTACCGACCCATTCGTGGGTACCTTGACTTTCGTCCGTGTTTACTCGGGCGTGTTGGCCTCCGGCGACGGCGTGATCAACTCGGTCAAAGGCAAGAAAGAGCGCGTGGGCCGTATGGTGCAAATGCACGCAAACGCCCGTGAAGAGATCAAGGAAGTGCGCGCTGGTGACATCGCGGCCTTGATCGGCATGAAGGACGTCACCACTGGTGAAACCTTGTGCAACGCTGACAAGCCAATCATCCTGGTTCGCATGGACTTCCCGGAGCCGGTTATTTCGGTTGCCGTTGAGCCTAAGACCAAGGATGACCAGGAAAAAATGGGTATCGCTCTGGGCAAGCTTGCTCAGGAAGACCCGTCTTTCCGCGTCAAGACTGATGAAGAGACTGGTCAAACGATCATCTCTGGCATGGGCGAGCTGCACCTGGACATCCTGGTTGACCGGATGCGCCGTGAGTTCAACGTCGAAGCCAACATCGGCAAGCCTCAGGTTTCGTATCGTGAGCGCATCACGAAGAACTGCGAAATCGAAGGCAAGTTCGTTCGTCAGTCCGGTGGTCGTGGCCAGTTCGGCCATTGCTGGATCCGTTTTGCTCCTGCTGACGAAGGTCAGGAAGGTCTGCAATTCGTGAACGAAGTAGTGGGTGGTGTGGTTCCTAAGGAATACATCCCGGCTATCCAGAAGGGTATCGAAGAGCAGATGAAGAACGGCGTTGTTGCCGGCTATCCGCTGATCGGCCTGAAGGCTACCGTGTTTGATGGTTCTTACCACGACGTCGACTCGAACGAGATGGCGTTTAAGGTGGCTGCTTCCATGGCGACCAAGCAACTGGCCCAGAAGGGCGGTGGTGAGTTGCTCGAGCCGATCATGGCGGTAGAGGTTGTTACGCCTGAAGACTATATGGGTGACGTGATGGGCGACCTTAACCGTCGTCGCGGCATGATCTTGGGTATGGAAGACACGGTCTCCGGCAAAGTAATTCGTGCCGAAGTTCCGCTGGGCGAGATGTTCGGTTATGCGACCGACGTTCGTTCCATGTCCCAGGGTCGCGCAAGCTACTCTATGGAATTCAAAAAATACAATACAGCTCCGTCGCACATCGTCGAAACTGTAACCAAAAAACAAGGCTGATTCAGTCCTTTAGGCAAGGAGTTAATTGTCGTGGCTAAAGAAAAATTTGATCGTTCCCTACCGCACGTCAACGTTGGCACTATCGGTCACGTTGACCACGGTAAAACCACTCTGACCGCAGCTCTGACTCGCGTTTGCTCCGAAGTTTTCGGTTCCGCAATCGTTGAATTCGACAAGATCGACAGCGCGCCAGAAGAAAAAGCTCGTGGTATCACCATCAACACCGCGCACGTCGAGTACAACTCGAAGATTCGTCACTACGCTCACGTTGACTGCCCAGGTCACGCTGACTATGTGAAGAACATGATCACCGGTGCTGCCCAGATGGACGGCGCGATCCTGGTTTGCTCGGCCGCTGATGGTCCGATGCCACAAACCCGTGAGCACATCCTGCTGTCCCGCCAGGTAGGCGTTCCGTACATCGTGGTTTTCCTGAACAAGGCTGACCTGGTAGACGACGCTGAGCTGCTGGAACTGGTAGAGATGGAAGTGCGCGATCTGCTGAGCACTTACGACTTCCCAGGTGACGACACTCCAATCATCATTGGTTCGGCCCGTATGGCGCTGGAAGGCAAAGATGACAACGAGATGGGCACCACTGCCGTCAAGAAGCTGGTAGAAACTCTGGACAGCTACATCCCAGAGCCAGAGCGTGCTATCGACAAGCCGTTCCTGATGCCAATCGAAGACGTATTCTCGATCTCCGGTCGCGGTACTGTTGTAACTGGTCGTATCGAGCGCGGTATCGTTCGCGTTCAGGATGCACTGGAAATCGTTGGTCTGCGTGACACCACCACCACCACCTGCACCGGTGTTGAAATGTTCCGCAAGCTGCTCGACGAAGGTCGTGCTGGCGAGAACTGCGGCGTTCTGCTGCGTGGTACCAAGCGTGACGACGTTGAGCGTGGCCAGGTTCTGGTCAAGCCAGGTTCGGTTAAGCCGCACACCAAGTTCACCGCAGAAGTTTACGTTCTGAGCAAGGAAGAAGGCGGTCGTCACACTCCGTTCTTCAAAGGCTACCGTCCACAGTTCTACTTCCGTACTACTGACGTGACTGGTAACTGCCAGCTGCCAGAAGGCGTTGAAATGGTAATGCCAGGTGATAACATCCAGATGGAAGTTACCCTGATCAAGACCATCGCAATGGAAGACGGTCTGCGTTTCGCTATCCGTGAAGGCGGTCGTACCGTCGGCGCTGGCGTCGTAGCCAAAATCATCGAGTAAGCATCTCTTTTGAGATAGCTTCGATGCTTTGAAAAGCCCCCGCTCAGCGGGGGCTTTTTTATTGGGTTGACACCCATCTGGGGCGTCTATAGAATTGCGCCTCCTTTTAACGGGCGTATTGCGCCCGGTGGGAATAGCAGCCGGAGTCTGAAATCCAATGCAAAATCAGCAAATCCGTATCAGGTTGAAGGCTTTCGACCATCGCCTGATCGACCAATCAACCCAGGAAATCGTGGAAACCGCGAAACGTACTGGTGCTCAAGTGCGTGGTCCAATTCCACTGCCTACCCGTAAAGAGCGGTTCACCGTTCTGGTCTCCCCGCACGTCAACAAAGACGCGCGTGACCAGTACGAGATCCGTACTCATAAGCGTGTTCTGGACATCGTCCAGCCAACGGATAAAACCGTTGACGCTCTTATGAAGCTTGATCTTGCGGCCGGTGTGGAAGTGCAGATCAGCCTCGGCTAAGACTCGGTCTTAGTCGTGTAACGCTCTGAAATGGGCGGCCATAGCGGGTGAAAGCCCCGTACACTCATGAGGTTTACAACATGACTATTGGTGTAGTCGGTCGTAAATGCGGTATGACCCGTATTTTCACCGAAGAAGGTGTCTCCATTCCGGTCACGGTCATTGAGATCGAACCGAATCGCGTCACCCAGTTCAAAACTGAAGAGACCGATGGCTATCGTGCAGTGCAAGTCACTGTCGGCGAGCGTCGTGCTTCGCGTGTAACAGCAGCTCAGGCTGGCCACTTCGCTAAAGCGAACGTTGCCGCTGGTCGTACCGTAATGGAATTCCGTCTTGAAGAAGGCGAGTACCAGGCCGGCGATCTGATCAACGCTGAAATCTTCGCCGCTGGTCAACTGGTTGATGTAACCGGTCAGTCCAAGGGTAAAGGCTTCCAGGGTACGATCAAGCGTTGGAATTTCCGCGGGCAAGATAACACCCACGGTAACTCCGTATCCCACCGCGTTCCAGGCTCTATCGGCCAGTGCCAGACTCCTGGTCGTGTATTCAAGGGCAAAAAAATGTCCGGTCATATGGGCGCTGAGCGCGTGACCGTGCAGTCCCTCGAAGTAGTGCGCGTGGACGCTGAACGCAATCTGTTGTTGGTCAAGGGCGCTGTTCCTGGCGCTACTGGCGGCAACTTGGTTGTACGTCCAGCAGCCAAGGCTCGCGGTTAAGGGGAAGCTGACATGCAATTAAATGTAAATGACGCTCAAGCGATCGAAGTTTCCGAACTGACATTTGGCGGCGAATTCAACGAGACGCTGGTTCACCAAGCAGTCGTGGCCTACATGGCCGGCGGCCGTCAGGGTTCCAAGCAGCAAAAGACCCGTTCCGACGTTCGTGGTGGCGGCAAGCGCCCATGGCGTCAGAAAGGTACTGGCCGTGCTCGTGCCGGTACTATCCGTAGCCCAATCTGGCGTGGCGGCGGTACCACTTTCGCAGCTCGTCCTCAGGATCACTCCCAGAAGCTGAACAAGAAGATGTATCGCGCAGCAATGCGTTCCATCCTTGCTGAGCTGGTGCGTACTGATCGTCTGGTCGTGGTTCAGGATTTCGCCGTTGAAACGCCGAAAACCAAAGACCTGCTGGGCAAACTGAACAACATGAGCCTGACCGACGTTCTGATCGTGTCCGACGCTGTTGATCAGAACCTGTACCTGGCTGCTCGTAACCTGCCACACGTAGATGTACGTGACGTGCAAGGTTCCGATCCAGTTAGTCTGATCGCATACGACAAGGTGTTGATCACCGTGTCGGCCGTGAAGAAATTCGAGGAGCTGCTGGGATGAACCAGGAACGCGTATTTAAAGTTCTGCTTGGCCCACACGTTTCCGAGAAGGCTACGGTTCTGGCAGACAAGAAAGGCCAGTTCGTTTTCAAGGTTGCTACTGACGCAACCAAGCTGGAAATCAAGAAGGCCGTCGAAAGCCTGTTCAGCGTGAAAGTAGAGCGTGTTACTACCCTGAATGTTCTGGGTAAGAGCAAGCGCACTGCTCGCGGTCTGGGCAAGCGTAATGACTGGAAGAAGGCAGTTATCTCCCTTCAGCCAGGCCAAGATCTCGATTTCAGCAGCAGTGCTGAGTAAGGAAGGGGTGCATCATGGCAATCGTTAAATGCAAACCGACTTCCCCTGGCCGCCGTTTTGTGGTCAAGGTGGTCAACCAGGAGCTGCATAAAGGCGCTCCTCACGCACCGCTGCTCGAGAAGAAATCGAAGTCTGGTGGTCGTAACAACAATGGCCGTATTACCACTCGTCACATCGGTGGTGGTCATAAGCAGCATTATCGTCTGGTCGACTTCCGTCGCAACGACAAAGATGGCATCGCTGCCACTGTCGAGCGTATCGAATACGATCCAAACCGTACTGCTCACATCGCTCTGCTGCTGTACGCAGATGGCGAGCGTCGCTACATCATCGCCCCTAAAGGCGTGAGCGCTGGCGACCAGCTGATCGCAGGTGCCTTGGCGCCGATCAAGCCGGGCAACGCTCTGCAACTGCGTAACATTCCAGTTGGTAGCACCGTACACGGCATCGAATTGAAGCCAGGTAAAGGCGCTCAGATCGCTCGTTCCGCTGGTGCTTCGGCTCAGCTGATCGCCCGTGAAGGCGTTTACGTGACCCTGCGTCTGCGTTCTGGTGAGATGCGTAAAGTGCTGGCTGAATGCCGTGCGACCCTGGGCGAAGTCTCGAACTCCGAGCACAGCCTGCGTTCGCTGGGTAAAGCTGGTGCCAAACGCTGGCGTGGCGTTCGCCCAACCGTTCGTGGTGTTGCCATGAACCCGGTTGACCACCCACATGGTGGTGGTGAAGGTCGTACCTCTGGTGGTCGTCATCCGGTATCGCCATGGGGCTTCCCGACTAAGGGCGCGAAGACTCGTGGTAATAAGCGTACCGACAAAATGATCGTCCGTCGTCGCAAGTAAATAGAGGGATACGACAGTGCCACGTTCTCTGAAAAAAGGTCCTTTTATCGATCTTCACCTACTGAAGAAGATCGAAGTGGCGGCGGAAAAGAACGATCGCAAACCGGTGAAAACCTGGTCGCGTCGTTCGATGATCCTGCCACAAATGGTCGGTCTGACCATCGCAGTACACAACGGTCGTCAGCACGTCCCAGTTCTCGTGAACGAAGACATGGTCGGCCACAAACTGGGCGAGTTCGCCGGTACCCGCACTTATCGCGGGCACGTGGCAGACAAGAAAGCCAAGCGTTAAGGGGTTAGGAAATGGAAGTAGCCGCTAAGTTGTCGGGCGCTCGAATCTCCGCCCAGAAAGCCCGCTTGGTCGCCGACCAGATCCGCGGGAAGAAGGTGGGCGAAGCGCTCAACCTGTTGGCTTTCAGCAGTAAGAAAGCCGCCGAGATCATGAAGAAAGTGCTGGAGTCGGCCGTAGCCAACGCCGAGCATAACGAAGGCGCAGACGTTGATGACCTGAAGGTCAGCACTGTTTTCGTCAACGAAGGGCGTTCGCTGAAGCGCATCATGCCACGTGCCAAAGGCCGTGCTGATCGCATCGTCAAGCGGTCTTGCCATATCACTGTCAAGGTTGCTGACAAGTAACGGAGTCGAAGAGATGGGTCAGAAAGTACATCCCATTGGCATTCGCCTGGGAATCGTCAAGGAGCACACCTCCGTCTGGTACGCAGACGGTCGGACTTATGCGGACTATTTGCTCGCAGATCTGAATGTGCGTGAGTACCTCCAAGACAAACTAAAAAGCGCGTCCGTAAGCCGTATCGATATCCATCGTCCGGCCCAAACTGCACGCATCACCATCCACACCGCTCGTCCAGGTATCGTTATCGGGAAGAAAGGTGAAGATGTTGAGAAACTGCGTCAGGACCTGACCAAGCAAATGGGTGTGCCTGTGCACATCAATATCGAAGAGATCCGCAAGCCGGAGCTCGACGGTATGCTGGTTGCGCAGAGCGTAGCTCAGCAGCTGGAGCGTCGCGTAATGTTCCGTCGTGCTATGAAGCGCGCCGTACAGAACGCCATGCGCATTGGTGCCAAAGGCATCAAAATCCAAGTGAGCGGTCGTCTCGGCGGTGCTGAAATCGCACGTACTGAATGGTATCGCGAAGGTCGTGTGCCATTGCACACCCTGCGTGCCGACATCGACTATGCCAACTACGAAGCTCACACCACTTACGGTGTGATCGGTGTAAAGGTTTGGATCTTCAAAGGCGAAGTAATTGGTGGTCGCCAAGAAGAACTGAAACCACAAGCACCAGCGCCTCGTAAAAAAGCTGCTAAGTAAGGGGTACGCCAAATGTTGCAACCAAAGCGTACGAAGTTCCGCAAGCAAATGACTGGTCACAACCGTGGCCTGGCATTGCGCGGTAGCAAAGTCAGCTTCGGCGAGTTCGCGCTGAAGTCTGTTGCTCGTGGTCGTCTCACCGCTCGTCAGATCGAGTCAGCGCGTCGTGCTCTGACCCGTCACGTAAAACGTGGCGGCAAGATCTGGATCCGTGTATTCCCGGACAAGCCGATCTCCAAAAAACCTCTCGAGGTTCGTATGGGTAAAGGTAAGGGTAACGTGGAGTACTGGGTTGCCCAGATTCAGCCAGGCAAAGTCCTGTATGAAATCGAGGGTGTTTCTGAAGAGCTGGCGCGTGAGGCTTTCGCCCTGGCTGCTGCAAAGCTGCCGCTCGCCACCTCCTTTGTTAAACGGACGGTGATGTGATGAAAGCGAATGAACTTCGTGAAAAATCCGCACAGCAGCTGAACGAGCAACTGCTCGGCCTGCTGCGCGACCAGTTCAATCTGCGTATGCAGAAAGCAACTGGCCAGTTGGGGCAGTCTCATCTGCTCTCGCAAGTTAAGCGTGACATCGCTCGCGTGAAGACTGTGCTCAACCAGCAGGCAGGTAAGTAATCATGGCTGAAGCCGAAAAAACTGTCCGTACGCTGACTGGCCGTGTTGTCAGCGACAAGATGGACAAAACCATCACCGTTCTGATCGAGCGTCGCGTTAAGCACCCGATCTACGGTAAATACGTTAAGCGTTCGACTAAGCTGCACGCGCACGACGAAACCAATCAGTGCCACATCGGCGACAAAGTCACTATTCGTGAAACTCGTCCTTTGGCCAAGACCAAGTCTTGGGCGCTGGTTGATGTTCTCGAACGCGCTGTGGAAGTCTAAGGACTAGGGGTCGGAGAAATTATATGATTCAGACTCAATCCATGCTCGATGTGGCCGATAACAGCGGCGCTCGCCGTGTTATGTGCATCAAGGTGCTGGGTGGCTCCCATCGTCGTTACGCTGGTATCGGTGACATCATCAAAGTTACCGTGAAGGAAGCAATTCCTCGCGGTAAAGTGAAAAAAGGCCAAGTGATGACTGCTGTTGTAGTCCGCACTCGTCACGGCGTACGTCGTGCTGATGGCTCCATTATCCGCTTTGATGGCAACGCTGCTGTTCTGTTGAACAACAAGCAAGAGCCGATCGGCACCCGTATCTTTGGGCCAGTGACCCGTGAGCTTCGTACCGAGAAGTTCATGAAGATCGTCTCGCTCGCCCCAGAAGTGCTGTAAGGAGATCCGACATGCAAAAGATTCGTCGTGACGACGAGATCATCGTGATCGCCGGCAAAGACAAAGGTAAGCGCGGTAAGGTGCTGAAGGTTCTTGCTGACAACCGTCTGGTTGTTGGTGGTCTGAACCTGGTCAAGCGTCATACCAAGCCTAACCCGATGTCGGGCGTACAGGGCGGTATCGTCGAGAAAGAAGCGCCACTGCACGCTTCCAACGTCGCCATCTTCAACGGCGAAACCAACAAGGCTGACCGCGTTGGTTTCAAAGTAGAAGACGGTAAGAAAATTCGTGTCTTCAAGTCGACCCAAAAAGCGGTTGATGCTTGAACACTGCTAGGTAGAAGACCATGGCACGACTAAAAGAGATTTACCGGAAGGAAATCGCTCCGAAACTTAAGGAAGAACTTAAGCTTTCGAACGTGATGGAAGTTCCGCGCGTTACCAAAATCACCCTGAACATGGGTCTGGGCGAAGCGATCGGCGACAAAAAAGTCATCGAGCACGCTGTTGCTGACCTGGAAAAGATCACCGGCCAGAAAGTCGTTGTGACCTACGCTCGCAAATCCATCGCAGGCTTTAAAGTCCGTGAAGGTTGGCCGATCGGCGTCAAAGTGACCCTGCGCCGTGAGCGTATGTACGAGTTCCTGGATCGTCTGCTGTCGATCTCCCTGCCTCGGGTTCGCGACTTCCGCGGCCTGAATGCCAAGTCCTTCGATGGTCGTGGCAACTACAGCATGGGCGTGAAAGAGCAGATCATCTTCCCGGAAATCGACTACGACAAGATCGATGCTCTCCGCGGTCTGGACATCACCCTGACCACCACTGCCAAGAACGATGATGAAGGCCGCGCTCTGCTGCGTGCGTTCAAATTCCCGTTCCGCAACTGATTGGAGTAGGACCATGGCCAAGATGAGCATGAAAAACCGCGAGCTGAAGCGTCAGCTCACGGTTGCCAAGTACGCCAAGAAGCGTGCAGCACTGAAAGCTATCATCGTTGATCTGAACGCAAGTCCAGAAGCGCGTTGGGAAGCTACAGTAGCTCTGCAGAAGCAGCCACGTGACGCAAGCGCTTCGCGCATGCGTAACCGCTGCCGCCTGACCGGTCGTCCACACGGCGTTTACCGCAAGTTCGGCCTCGGCCGTAACAAGCTGCGTGAAGCTGCCATGCGTGGTGACGTACCGGGTCTGGTTAAAGCCAGCTGGTAAGTACTGTCAAAGTCTCGGTGTCCAGGATCGCAAGATCCTGACCACCGGTGGCCTTGAATCTGGATCAAGCCCCTTTTGGGGCTTGATTCATTTCTGGGGTGTGTCTAGAATACCCGGCTCGCCTGAGCCCGTGTTTTTCATGCCCGGAGATTCTCGGCGACACGTAATAGCCGCAAGGCTAATTTTTTTGTATTAGGAGCGTCTAGCCCATGAGTATGCAGGACCCGTTAGCGGACATGCTAACTCGTATCCGTAATGCCCAGATGGCTGAAAAGTCCGTCGTAAGCATGCCATCTTCCACGTTGAAGGTAGCTGTTGCCAAAGTCCTGAAGGACGAAGGTTACATTGCGGGTTATCAGATCAGCAGCGAAATCAAACCACTGCTGTCCATCGAGCTGAAGTACTTCGAAGGCCGTCCGGTTATCGAAGAAGTGAAGCGCGTTAGCCGTCCAGGCCTGCGTCAGTACAAGTCCGTCGATGATCTGCCAAAAGTTCGTGGCGGTCTCGGTGTGTCTATCGTCTCCACCAACAAAGGTGTGATGACTGATCGTGCTGCGCGCGCTGCCGGTGTCGGCGGCGAAGTTCTTTGCACTGTGTTCTAAGGGGGGATAAGCATGTCTCGCGTCGCTAAGAACCCCGTTAAGCTGCCAGCCGGTGTCGAAGTAAAATTCGCAGGCCAACAGCTTTCGGTGAAGGGTGCCAAGGGCACTCTCGAACTGAACATCCATTCGTCCGTTGAGATCGTTGAAGAAGCTGGTGAGCTGCGTTTCGCTGCTCGCAATGGCGATCAACAGACTCGCGCAATGGCTGGTACCACTCGTGCGTTGGTAAACAACATGGTCCAAGGCGTAAGCCAAGGCTTCGAGCGCAAGCTCCAGCTGGTCGGTGTTGGTTACAAAGCGCAAGCAAAAGGCACAGTGCTGAACCTGGCTCTTGGCTTCTCGCACCCAGTGGATTACGAACTGCCGGAAGGCATCACCGCTGAGACTCCTAGCCAGACCGATATCCTGATCAAGGGCATCGACAAGCAGCTGGTAGGTCAAGTGGCCGCCGAGATCCGCGACTTCCGTCCACCAGAGCCGTACAAAGGCAAAGGTGTGCGCTACGCGGACGAAGTCGTCCGTCGTAAAGAAGCCAAGAAGAAGTAGGGCATAGCAAATGACCGACAAAAAAGTTACTCGACTGCGTCGCGCTCGCAAAGCACGCCTGAAAATGCACGAACTCGAAGTCGTGCGTCTCTGCGTGTTCCGCTCTTCGCAGCACATCTACGCCCAGGTCATTTCGGCCGACGGCAACAAAGTCCTGGCAAGCGCCTCGACTTTGGATAAAGAACTGCGTGATGGTGCCACCGGCAACATCGACGCGGCCACTAAGGTTGGCCAGCTGGTCGCTACGCGTGCTAAGGCCGCTGGCGTCTCGCAGGTGGCTTTCGACCGCTCTGGCTTCAAGTACCACGGCCGCGTTAAAGCGCTGGCTGATGCTGCTCGTGAAGCTGGGCTGGAGTTCTAAGTTATGTCAAATAACGACCAAAAGCGCGACGAAGGCTACATCGAGAAGCTGGTTCAAGTTAACCGCGTAGCCAAAACCGTTAAAGGCGGCCGTATCTTCACTTTCACCGCGTTGACCGTGGTTGGTGATGGTAAAGGCCGTGTTGGCTTCGGCCGTGGCAAGTCGCGTGAAGTGCCTGCTGCGATCCAGAAGGCAATGGAAGCTGCTCGCCGCAACATGATCCAGGTTGATCTGAACGGCACCACCCTGCAGTACGCAATGAAGTCCGCTCACGGCGCTTCGAAGGTGTACATGCAGCCTGCTTCTGAAGGTACCGGTATCATCGCTGGCGGCGCTATGCGTGCTGTCCTCGAAGTTGCTGGCGTTCAGAACGTTCTGGCCAAGTGCTACGGCTCGACTAACCCGGTAAACGTGGTTCACGCCACTTTCAAGGGTTTGAAAGCAATGCAGTCTCCTGAATCCATTGCCGCCAAGCGTGGCAAAAGCGTCAAGGAGATCTTCTGATCATGGCTACCGTTAAAGTTACGCTGATCAAAAGCATGACCGGCCGCATCCCTAACCACAAACTGTGCGTTAAGGGTCTGGGTCTGCGTCGCATCGGTCACACTGTAGAAGTCCAGGATACTCCCGAGAATCGCGGGATGATCAACAAGGCTTACTACATGCTGCGTGTCGAGGGTTAATCGATGAAACTCAATGATCTGAGTCCAGCGCCGGGTTCCCGTCGCGAAAAGCATCGTCCGGGCCGTGGTATCGGTAGCGGTTTGGGTAAGACTGGTGGCCGTGGTCACAAAGGTCAGACCTCTCGCTCCGGTGGCACCATTGCTCCAGGCTTTGAAGGCGGTCAACAGCCGCTGCATCGTCGCCTGCCGAAGTTCGGTTTCGTTTCCCTGAAAGCCATGGATCGCGCAGAAGTGCGTCTGTCCGAGCTGGCTAAAGTGGAAGGCGACATCGTCACCGTGCAGTCCCTGAAAGATGCCAACGTGATCAACGTCAACGTACAGCGTGTGAAAATCATGCTGTCCGGTGAAGTGACTCGCGCTGTCACTATCGGCAAGGGAATCGGCGCCACCAAAGGTGCGCGTGCGGCTATCGAAGCAGCTGGCGGCAAGTTCGAGGAATAAATGGCTAAGCAAGGTGCTCTCTCTGCGCTCGGCAAAGGCGGTATGTCTGAACTCTGGGCTCGTCTGCGTTTTCTGTTCCTGGCGATTATCGTCTACCGAATAGGCGCACACATCCCGGTTCCAGGTATCAACCCGGACCGACTCGCGGACCTGTTTCGACAGAATGAGGGGACCATTCTTAGCTTGTTCAACATGTTTTCCGGCGGCGCGCTGGAACGGATGAGCATCTTTGCACTGGGGATCATGCCGTACATCTCGGCATCGATCATCATGCAGCTGATGACCGCCGTCAGCCCGCAGCTGGAACAGTTGAAGAAGGAAGGTGAAGCTGGCCGTCGCAAGATCAGCCAGTACACCCGCTACGGCACTGTCGTCCTCGCTCTCGTCCAGGCTATTGGCATGTCCATTGGTCTGGCGGGGCAGGGCGTTGCGTTCACTGGTGACTTTGGCTTCCATTTCGTCGCGGTATCCACGTTTGTGGCTGGTGCGATGTTCATGATGTGGCTGGGTGAGCAGATTACTGAGCGTGGTGTTGGCAACGGTATCTCGATGTTGATTTTTTCGGGTATCGTCGCCGGTCTTCCGAGAGCGATCGGGCAGTCTTTCGAGTCTGCACGTCAGGGTGATATCAACATCTTCGCCCTGGTTGCCATCGGTTTGCTGGCAGTAGCGATTATCGGTTTCGTGGTGTTCATTGAGCGTGGTCAGCGTCGTATTGCTGTTCATTACGCCAAGCGTCAGCAGGGCCGCAAGGTCTTCGCTGCGCAGACCAGCCACTTGCCGCTGAAGGTGAACATGGCCGGTGTTATTCCGGCTATTTTCGCGAGCAGCATTTTGCTGTTCCCGGCTTCGTTGGGTGCCTGGTTCGGTCAGTCTGAAGGTATGGGCTGGTTGCAGGACATCTCGCAGTCGATCGCTCCTGGTCAGCCGTTGAATATTCTGCTGTTTAGTGCAGGGATTATTTTCTTCTGCTTCTTCTATACGGCGTTGATGTTCAATCCGAAAGACGTAGCGGAAAACCTGAAGAAGTCCGGTGCCTTTATTCCGGGCATCCGTCCAGGTGAGCAGTCTGCGCGCTACATTGATGGCGTTCTGACCCGCTTGACCATGTTCGGTGCTCTTTACATGACGGCCGTCTGCCTGTTGCCCCAGTTCCTGGTGGTTGCAGCCAACGTACCGTTCTACCTTGGCGGGACCTCGTTGCTGATCGTCGTCGTGGTTGTGATGGACTTCATGTCCCAAGTACAATCGCACCTCGTTTCGCACCAGTACGAATCCCTGATGAAGAAAGCCAACCTGAAGGGTTACGGCAGCGGCATGCTGCGCTGACCCATAAGGTTCGAGGAGTTGGTGATGAAAGTTCGTGCATCGGTGAAAAAGCTGTGCCGTAACTGCAAGATTATTCGCCGCGAAGGTGTTGTTCGAGTAATTTGCAGCGCGGAACCGCGTCACAAACAGCGCCAAGGCTGAGTGTGATTGTGCTTCAAGCCCGGCAGCTAGTGCGCTGCCGGGTTGATTATTTGTTATTACAGCGATATTATCTCGCGCCCTATTTCTTGGCTTCCGGGGCGTAGGTAGCTGTCAATTGGAGTCCCACTGAATGGCCCGTATTGCAGGCGTTAACATTCCAGATAACAAGCATACTGTTATCTCGCTGACCTACATCTATGGTGTTGGTCGCACTACTGCACAGAAAATTTGTGCAGAGACTGGGGTAAACCCAGCAGCAAAGATCAAAGATCTGAGCGACGAGCAAATTGAACAGCTGCGTGGCGAAGTGGCGAAGTTCACCACTGAAGGTGACCTGCGTCGCGAAATCAACATGAAAATCAAGCGCTTGATGGACCTCGGTTGCTATCGCGGTCTGCGTCATCGTCGCGGTCTTCCAGTGCGCGGTCAGCGTACCAAGACCAACGCGCGTACCCGTAAAGGTCCGCGTAAGCCGATCCGCAAGTAATCGCCCCAGCGAATCGACAGGAATTTAATCATGGCAAAACCTGCTGCTCGTCCTCGTAAAAAAGTTAAAAAGACAGTGGTTGATGGCATCGCCCACATCCATGCATCTTTTAACAACACCATCGTGACCATTACCGACCGTCAAGGTAACGCTCTTTCCTGGGCTACCTCCGGTGGTTCGGGTTTCCGCGGTTCCCGCAAGTCCACCCCGTTTGCTGCTCAAGTAGCTGCTGAACGTGCTGGTCAAGCTGCGCTGGAATACGGCCTGAAAAACCTCGACGTCAACGTCAAAGGTCCAGGTCCAGGTCGTGAATCCGCAGTCCGCGCTTTGAACGGCTGTGGCTACAAGATCGCCAGCATCACCGACGTGACGCCAATCCCGCACAACGGGTGCCGTCCGCCGAAGAAGCGCCGCGTGTAATCCAGGAGATTGTAAAGAATGGCTCGTTACATTGGTCCAAAATGCAAACTCGCTCGTCGCGAAGGCACCGATCTCTTCCTGAAGAGCGGCGTGCGCGCGATCGAATCGAAGTGCAACATTGAAGCAGCACCTGGTATCCACGGCCAACGCCGCGGTCGCCAGTCCGACTACGGCACCCAACTGCGTGAAAAGCAGAAGGTCCGTCGTATCTACGGCGTTCTCGAGCGTCAATTCAGCGGCTACTACAAAGAAGCTGCTGGCAAGAAAGGTGCAACCGGTGAAAACCTGCTGCAACTGCTCGAATGCCGTCTGGACAACGTTGTATACCGTATGGGCTTTGGTTCGACTCGTGCCGAATCCCGTCAGCTGGTATCGCACAAGTCGATCAGCGTAAACGGTCAGACCGTTAACGTTCCGTCCTACCAGGTTCGTGCTGGTGACGTGGTTGCTGTTCGCGAGAAAGCAAAAAATCAACTTCGCATTGTCCAAGCTCTCGATCTGTGTGCCCAACGTGGCCGCGTAGAATGGGTAGAAGTAGACACTGAGAAGAAGTCGGGCGTTTTCAAGAACGTTCCAGCTCGCAGTGATCTGTCCGCCGACATCAACGAAAGCCTGATTGTCGAGCTCTACTCCAAGTAAGGGCTAGAAAATAGGTGCATCCATGCAGATTTCGGTAAATGAGTTCCTGACACCCCGCCACATTGATGTGCAGGTTGTCAGTCCAACCCGCGCCAAGATCACTCTCGAGCCTCTCGAGCGTGGTTTCGGCCATACCCTGGGCAACGCGCTGCGCCGCATCCTGTTGTCCTCAATGCCCGGCTGTGCAGTAGTCGAGGCCGAGATTGACGGTGTGCTCCACGAGTACAGCGCCATCGAAGGTGTACAGGAAGACGTAATTGAAATCCTGTTGAACCTTAAAGGTCTGGCTATCAAGCTGCACGGTCGTGACGAAGTTACGCTGACCTTGTCGAAGAAGGGTTCGGGGGTGGTTACCGCTGCCGATATTCAGCTGGATCATGATGTCGAGATCGTTAATCCCGATCACGTAATCGCTAACCTGGCGTCTAACGGCGCCCTGAACATGAAGCTCGTAGTAGCTCGTGGTCGTGGTTATGAACCGGCAGACTCGCGTCAGAGCGATGAAGACGAAAGCCGCAGCATCGGTCGCTTGCAGCTTGACTCTTCGTTCAGCCCGGTTCGCCGTATCGCATACGTGGTGGAAAACGCCCGTGTCGAGCAGCGTACTAACCTGGACAAGCTGGTTATTGATCTGGAAACCAACGGTACCCTGGATCCTGAAGAGGCAATTCGCCGCGCTGCAACCATCCTGCAACAGCAGTTGGCTGCGTTCGTCGACCTCAAAGGTGACAGTGAGCCAGTGGTTGTCGAGCAGGAAGACGAGATCGATCCGATCCTGCTTCGCCCGGTTGACGATCTGGAACTGACTGTACGTTCGGCTAACTGCCTTAAGGCGGAAAACATCTACTACATCGGTGACCTGATTCAGCGTACCGAAGTAGAGCTGTTGAAGACTCCGAACCTGGGCAAGAAATCCTTGACTGAAATCAAGGACGTTCTGGCCTCCCGCGGTCTGTCCCTCGGCATGCGCCTCGACAACTGGCCGCCTGCAAGTCTTAAGAAGGACGACAAGGCGACTGCCTGATCGTCGTAATCACCGAACGTAGTGTTTGGTAAGGAATGAACCATGCGTCATCGTAAAAGTGGTCGTCACCTGAGCCGCACCAGCTCGCACCGCAAGGCCATGTTCCAAAACATGGCGGTGTCGCTGTTCGAGCACGAGCTGATCAAAACTACTCTGCCAAAAGCCAAAGAACTGCGCCGCGTTGCCGAGCCGCTGATCACTCTGGCCAAGACAGATAGCGTTGCTAACCGCCGTCTGGCTTTCGACCGTACTCGTTCGAAAGCTATCGTTGGTAAGCTCTTCAACGACCTGGGCAAGCGTTACGCTACCCGTGAGGGTGGCTACCTGCGCATCCTCAAGTGCGGTTTCCGCGCTGGCGACAACGCGCCTATGGCGTACGTCGAGTTGGTTGATCGTGCTACTGCTGGCGAAGCTGTATCTGCCGAGTAAGACGTCAGTCTGAAACAAAGAACCGGGCCTAGTGCCCGGTTTTTTGTGTCTGTAAGAAATGTACCTTCGTATAATCCTTGGATCCTTCCCGTTGTCATATTATCGGTTGGGGGGTGATCATTAGTAATTTTCTATCGATGCCTGCAAGTTAATGAATTTGTAGGTGTAACATTGATGATCAATACTCCTTCTCAGCCGATAGCCGGCAGTTCAAGACCGACAGAGGAAGGAAGATCTCATGAGCCAGAACAAAACGCTTACCACCGCCAGTGGCGCTCCTGTTGCCGATAACCAGAATTCCCGTTCCGCCGGCCCTCGCGGCCCGCTGCTGCTCGACGACTTTCATCTGATCGAGAAGCTTGCCCACTTCAACCGTGAAAACATCCCTGAGCGCCGTGTACATGCCAAAGGTTCGGGTGCCTACGGTACGTTCACCGTGACGCGCGATATCACTCAATACACCAGCGCGAAGCTGTTTGATGCGGTCGGCAAGCAAACTCCAACGTTCCTGCGGTTTTCCACCGTGGGTGGTGAGCGCGGCTCGGCCGATACCGAACGTGATCCACGCGGATTTGCCTTGAAGTTCTACACCGAGGAAGGCAACTGGGACATCGTCGGCAACAACACACCAGTGTTCTTCATTCGCGATCCACTGAAGTTTCCAGACTTTATCCACACGCAGAAGCGTTTGCCGCAAAGTAACCTGAAGAGTGCCCAGATGATGTGGGACTTCTGGTCGCATTCGCCCGAGGCGCTGCACCAGGTCACCATCCTGTTCTCCGACCGGGGCATCCCTGACGGATACCGCCACATGCATGGCTTTGGCAGCCACACTTACAGCCTCATCAACGCCCAAGGTGAGCGTCACTGGGTGAAGTGGCACTACAAGACCAAACAAGGGATCAAGAACCTTGCTCCTGCCGAGGCTGCGCGCCTGGCGGGAACTGATCCGGATTACGCCCAGCGCGATTTGTTCAATGCCATCGAACGCGGTGATTTTCCGAAATGGCGCGTGTGCATTCAGATCATGAGCGAGGCTCAAGCGGCGGCGCATTACGAGAACCCGTTTGATGTGACCAAAACCTGGTCGCAAAAAGAGTTTCCACTCATTGAAGTCGGTGAGCTGGAGCTCAATCGCAATCCGCAGAACTACTTCGCGGAAGTCGAGCAAGCGGCGTTTGGTCCCAGCAATATGGTGCCAGGTGTTGGACTCTCGCCGGATCGTATGCTGCAAGGCCGGGTATTCGCCTACGCGGACGCTCACCGCTACCGTGTCGGCACCAATCACCAACAGTTGCCGGTCAACGCTCCGCGCAGTCCGGTGAACACTTACCAGCGCGATGGCTCGATGGCTTTTGGCAGCAATGGCGGTGCCTCGCCGAACTACGAGCCCAACAGCTACGTCGAGTCGCCGAAGCAGGCGCCTCGTTACGCAGAACCGGCGCTGGCCCTCAGTGGTGCCGCCGATCGTTACGACCACCGTGAAGATACCGATTACTACAGTCACGCTGGCGCGTTGTTTCGCTTGATGACTGAGGAGCAGAAATCACTGCTGGTCAGCAACATCGCCGGAGCGATGGCGGGTGTGTCGAGCGATGTGGTTGACCGCCAATTGCAGCATTTCTACAAAGCCGATCCGGCGTATGGAGAAGCAATCGCAAAGCTGCTCAACGTACAGCTTAACGAAGTCTAAATGAGAAGCAGAACCGCCCTTGTTTGGGCGGTTTTTTGCGTTATTTAAGCTGCTTTTCTCAGAATATCTTCGCTTTTATTGCGTCTTCCGAGTGACGATAGGGGCATGTTGGTTCAAACTACAACTTTCAAGCAGGGAGATGTAGGGCGATGCAAGGCCACCCAGATGTGATCGATTACCTCAACACGTTGCTGACCGGCGAACTGGCCGCGCGTGATCAATATTTCGTCCACTCGCGGATGTATGAGGACTGGGGTTTCACCAAGCTCTACGAACGAATCAACCACGAGATGGAAGAAGAAGCCGGACACGCTGATGCCTTGATGCGCCGGATTCTGATGCTCGAAGGCACGCCGCGTATGCGTCCTGATGATCTGGATGTCGGCACCACCGTTACCGAGATGCTTGAAGCGGATTTGCGTCTGGAATACAAGGTCCGTGCTGCGCTGTGCAAAGGCATCACGCTCTGCGAGCAGCACAAGGACTATGTCAGTCGCGAGATGCTGCGGGTTCAATTGCATGACACCGAAGAAGATCATACCTACTGGCTCGAGAAGCAGTTGGGTCTGATCAAGTTGATCGGGCTTGAGAACTACCTGCAATCCCACGCCTGATTGCATAGGGGAAGCCCCAACGTCTTTTGTAGGAGCGAGCTTGCTCGCGAAAATCTGAAGGCGCTGCGTTATCGTTTACGAACTTCGCAAGCAAGCTCGCTCCTGCAGATACAAAAAAGCCCCTGTCACTGATGAAGTGACAGGGGCTTTTTCATGGGGGCAGGTTAAGCCCGATCGCGCTCCAGCAGCGGCTTGAGGTAGTAACCGGTATGGGATTGCTTCATCTCGGCCACTTCCTCCGGCGTGCCGACGGCAATGATCTGCCCGCCCTTGGAACCACCCTCCGGTCCCAGGTCCACCAGCCAGTCAGCGGTCTTGATCACGTCCAGGTTATGTTCGATCACCACCACGGTGTTGCCGTGATCGCGCAGGCGATGCAACACGTCCAGCAGTTGCTGGATATCCGCGAAGTGCAGCCCGGTGGTCGGTTCATCGAGGATGTACAGGGTCTTGCCGGTATCACGCTTGGACAGTTCGCGGGAGAGTTTCACCCGCTGGGCTTCACCGCCGGACAGCGTGGTCGCCGATTGCCCCAGCTTGATGTACGACAGGCCGACGTCCATCAACGTTTGCAGCTTGCGCGCCAGGGCCGGTACGGCATCGAAGAACTCCCGCGCTTCCTCGATGGTCATCTCGAGGGTTTCGTGGATGCTCTTGCCCTTGTACTTGATCTCCAGGGTTTCGCGGTTGTAACGCTTGCTCTTGCACACGTCGCACGGAACGTAGATGTCCGGCAGGAAGTGCATCTCCACCTTGATCAGGCCGTCGCCCTGGCAGGCTTCGCAACGGCCGCCCTTGACGTTGAAGGAGAAGCGCCCCGGCCCGTAGCCCCGGGAGCGGGACTCCGGTACGCTGGCGAACAACTCGCGGATCGGTGTGAACAGTCCGGTGTAGGTCGCCGGGTTGGAGCGGGGTGTACGGCCGATCGGGCTCTGGTCGATGTCTACGACCTTGTCCAGGTGCTCCATGCCCTTGATGCTGTCGTGGGCGGCCGCCTCAAGGGTTGTGGCGCCATTCAGCGCTGTAGCGCTTAAAGGGAACAGCGTGTTGTTGATCAGCGTCGACTTGCCTGAGCCGGATACGCCCGTCACACAAGTGAGCAAACCAATCGGAATCTCCAGATCGACATCGCGCAAGTTGTTGCCACGCGCGCCCTTGAGCGACAGCGTCAGCTTCTTGTTGCGCGGTGTGCGTCTGGCCGGGACTTCGATCTTTACCCGGCCCGACAGGTACTTGCCCGTCAGCGAGTCCGGATGCGCCATGACCTCGGCCGGTGTGCCTTCGGCGACGATATGCCCGCCGTGCACGCCGGCGCCCGGGCCGATGTCCACCACGTAGTCGGCCAGGCGAATGGCGTCTTCGTCGTGCTCGACCACGATCACCGTGTTACCGATATCGCGCAGGTGCTTGAGGGTGCCCAGCAGCCGGTCGTTGTCGCGTTGATGCAGGCCGATGGAGGGTTCGTCGAGGATGTACAGGACGCCCACCAGGCCGGCGCCGATCTGGCTGGCCAGACGGATACGCTGGGCCTCGCCACCGGACAAGGTGTCTGCACTGCGATCCAGCGACAGATAGTCGAGGCCGACGTTGACCAGGAACTGCAGGCGTTCGCGGATTTCCTTGAGAATCTTGTCGGCAATTTCGCCACGGCGGCCGGTGAGCTTGAGCCCGCCAAAATAATCGGATGCATCACCGATCGGCAGGTTGGTCACCGCCGGCAGGGTTTTCTCGCCGACCCACACGTGCCGCGCCTCACGCCGCAGGCGGGTGCCGCGGCAGTCCGGGCACGACTGGGTGCTGAGGAACTTGGCCAGCTCTTCGCGCACCGATGCCGATTCGGTCTCGCGGTAGCGTCGCTCCAGGTTCGGCACGATGCCTTCGAACGGATGCGAGCGTTTGACGATGTCGCCACGGTCGTTCAGGTATTTGAAATCGACGTTTTGCGAACCGCTGCCATGCAGGATGAATTTCTGCTGGTCGGCGGGCAGTTCGTTGAACGGCACTTCCAGGCTGAACTTGTAGTGCGAGGCCAGCGAGCCGAGCATCTGGAAGTAATAGACGTTGCGCCGGTCCCAACCGCGAATCGCCCCTTCGGCCAGGGTCAGTTCGCCGTTGACCAGGCGCTTGATGTCGAAGAACTGTTTTACCCCCAGACCATCACAGGTCGGGCAGGCGCCGGCCGGGTTGTTGAAGGAGAACAGCTTGGGCTCCAGCTCGCTGATCGCGTGGCCGCAGATCGGGCAGGCGAAGCGTGCGGAGAAGATCATCTCTTCTCCCGGTTCGTCGTCCATCGGTGCTACCAGGGCGATACCGTCCGCCAGCTTCAGCGCGGTCTCGAAGGATTCGGCCAGGCGTTGTTGCAGGTCGGCGCGGACCTTGAAGCGGTCGACCACGACATCAATGGTGTGTTTTTTCTGCTTGTCGAGCTTGGGTGCTTCGTCCAGCTCGTAAAGCTTGCCGTTGATCCGGGCACGGACGAACCCTTGGGCGCGCAGTTCTTCGAAGACCGACAGGTGCTCGCCTTTGCGCTCGCGGATGACCGGGGCCAACAGCATCAGCTTGCTGCCCTCCGGTTCGGCGAGGACCAGGTCGACCATCTGGCTGACGGTCTGTGCTTCCAGCGGGATGTCGTGATCCGGGCAACGTGGAATGCCCACGCGTGCATAAAGCAGGCGCAGGTAATCGTAGATTTCGGTAATGGTGCCGACCGTCGAGCGCGGGTTGTGCGAGGTGGACTTCTGTTCGATGGAGATCGCCGGCGACAGGCCTTCAATGGTGTCGACGTCGGGTTTTTCCATCATCGACAGAAACTGCCGGGCGTAGGCCGACAGCGATTCGACGTAGCGGCGCTGACCTTCGGCGTACAGGGTGTCGAACGCCAGGGACGACTTGCCGGAGCCGGACAGGCCGGTGATGACGATCAGCTTGTCCCGTGGCAGGGTCAGGTCGATGTTCTTCAGGTTGTGGGTTCGAGCCCCACGAATCAGGATCTTGTCCAAGGTGGCCTCGCTTGGCGGGCGTCGAAAACGTAGGAGTATACGGCCAAATACTGGATGGATGCACACTATCAAACGAGAGGGTTACTGTCTTACATGAAGAGTGTGTCAGCAATGCGCGTCAAAGCGTCGCGATATACCCCGCCAATCGATGGGGCTGGTAGAATCGGCGCCGGTTCACATGAGGTTTTTCCATGCACGATCCCCACAGCGAGCGCATGAGTGGCTGCGAGACCCGCGCAGCAAGCGGTCTGGCCCTGGTGTTCGCCTTCCGTATGCTTGGCATGTTCATGGTGTTGCCGGTACTGGCGACCTATGGGATGGATCTGGCCGGGGCTACACCGGCCCTGATCGGCCTGGCGATTGGCGCTTATGGCCTGACCCAGGCAGTTTTCCAGATTCCGTTCGGTTTCATTTCCGACCGCATCGGTCGACGCCCGGTGATTTACCTGGGCTTGATCGTCTTTGCCCTCGGCAGTCTGCTGGCCGCCAATGCCGATTCGATCTGGGGCGTGATCGCCGGGCGAATCCTGCAGGGCGCCGGGGCGATTTCCGCGGCGGTCATGGCCTTGCTGTCCGACCTGACCCGCGAGCAACACCGGACCAAGGCCATGGCCATGATCGGCATGACCATCGGCCTGTCGTTTGCGGTGGCCATGGTGGTCGGCCCGCTGCTGACCCGTGCCTTCGGGCTGTCCGGGCTGTTCCTTGCCACCGGCGGCATGGCGCTGTTCGGCATCGTGATCGTGATGTTCATGGTGCCGCGCTCCACCGGCCCGTTGCAGCACCGCGAATCCGGTATCGCGCGCCAGGCGCTGATCCCGACACTCAAGCATCCGGACCTGCTGCGTCTGGACCTGGGCATTTTTGTGTTGCACGCGATGTTGATGTCCAGCTTCGTCGCCTTGCCGCTGGCGCTGGTCGAGAAAGCCGGGCTGCCCAAAGAGCAGCACTGGTGGGTGTACCTGACCGCGCTGCTGATTTCTTTCTTCGCCATGATCCCGTTCATTATCTATGGCGAGAAGAAACGCAAAATGAAACGAGTTTTACTCGGCGCCGTCGTGACGTTGATGCTCACTGAGCTATTCTTCTGGCAGTTCGGCGATAGCTTGCGGGCTCTGGTGATCGGTACGGTGGTGTTCTTCACCGCATTCAATCTGCTGGAAGCTTCGTTGCCATCGCTGATCAGCAAGGTTTCACCGGCAGGCGGCAAGGGCACGGCGATGGGCGTTTATTCCACCAGTCAGTTCCTGGGCTCGGCACTGGGGGGAATCCTCGGTGGCTGGCTGTTCCAGCATGGCGGTCTGTCGGTTGTGTTCCTCGGATGCGCCGGTCTGGCTGCCCTCTGGCTGGCCTTTGCTGTTACCATGCGTGAACCTCCCTACGTCACAAGCCTGCGCTTGCCGTTGTCGCCCGAGGCGATCCGCGAAGCGGGTCTGGTCGAGCGCCTGAAGGCGGTCGTAGGGGTAACAGATGCAGTCATCGTCGCAGATGAGGCGGCGATTTACATCAAACTGGACACCGAACTATTGGATCGCACCACCCTTGAGTGCCTGGTGAACAACCCGGCCGGGGCAGCGTGCGTAGCCTAGGAGAACGTTATGGCCCGTGGGGTTAACAAAGTCATATTGGTCGGCACTTGCGGCCAGGATCCCGAAGTTCGCTACTTGCCTAACGGTAATGCCGTGACCAACCTGAGTCTGGCGACCAGCGAACAGTGGACCGACAAGCAAACCGGTCAGAAAGTCGAAAAGACCGAATGGCACCGTGTGTCGATGTTCGGCAAAGTGGCGGAAATCGCCGGCGAATACCTGCGTAAAGGTTCGCAGGTGTACATCGAAGGCAAGCTGCAGACCCGCGAGTGGGAAAAAGACGGTATCAAGCGTTACACCACCGAAATCGTGGTCGACATGCAAGGCACCATGCAACTGCTGGGCGGCCGTCCACAGGGCGACCAGCAAGGCCAGGGCGGCGGTAACAACTACCAGCAATCCGCTCCGCGCCAGCAGGCTCCGCGTCCACAGCAGTCGGCGCCGCAACAGTCGCGCCCGGCGCCACAGCAGGCAGCTCCTCAGCCGGCTCCGGATTTCGACAGCTTTGATGACGATATTCCGTTCTAAAGCAGCTGCAAGCCTCAAGCTGACAAAACAAAACCCGCACTTCGGTCTGAAGTGCGGGTTTTTTATGGACGGTGGAATTTAATCGCCGACTCAGGCCGCGATGAACTCGTCGGTCGAGACAACGCTGGCATACGCAAACGCCAGGGCCGCCATGAAAGCTGCATGAACCTGCGCCGCCGGAACCGTCACGCCATTGAACTCCAGGTCACGGGTGGCGCAGGCGTCGTGGATCACTGTGACCTTATAGCCAAAGTCTGCCGCCGCACGAGTGATGCCATCGATGCACATGTGGCTCATGCTGCCCACGACCACCAGTTCCTTGATGTCTTGCTCGTCGAGGATCGATTTCAGCCCGGTTTCGCGGAATGAATTGACGAAGTGCTTGAGCACCACCGGTTCGTCGGCGCGGTTGAGGACTTTGGGGTGCAGCTTCGCGCCTTCGGAGTTCGGGGTAAAAAACGGCGCCTCTTCGGTGGTGAATTCGTGGCGGATGTGCACCACCGGATCCCCCGCGTCGCGGAAGGCCTTGATCAGGCGTGCGGCGTTGTCGGCGGCGTCGTCGGCGCCAACCAGCGGCCACTTGCCTTGGGGGAAGTAGTCATTCTGGATATCGACTACGATGAGCGCTTGCTTGGCCATGACTGTTTCCTCGAAGTGTGTGTTGGCTGTGGAATGAAGTATTGGCTCTGGCAGGCGATCCGGGGATTGGCCGCACCGACAATAGAAGGGGGAAAACTGACAATGGACGCAGAAAGGGCAATCGCCGAACTGGGGGTGTTGATCTATCCCGGCGCGCAGATGGCGGCGGTGCATGGGTTGACGGATTTGTTCGGGGTGGCGAACCGGATCGCCGCCGAACATCAGTCTGCGCAGTTGCCGCTGCTGCGGGTCAGCCATTGGCAGGTCGAAGGCGATCAGGCGCCGGTTCGGGTCTTCGACAGCCATCCTGGCCCGGACCGCGCGCTGGTGGCCGTGTTGATTCCGCCGTCGATCACCGGTTTTTCCGAGGACAAGGCGCCACAGGGATTGATCCACTGGTTGCGTCAGCAACATGCCAGTGGCGCGACGCTGGGCGGGGTTTGCGTGGGGTCTATCCTGTTGGCCGAAAGCGGTCTGCTCGATGGTCGCAGCGCCACCACCCATTGGACCTCGGCCAAAGCCTTCGCCGAACGTTATCCGGCGATCCGGCTCAAGGCCGATACGCCGATTGTCGATGACGGCGACCTGATTACCACCGCCGGGCTGATGGCCTGGTCCGAATTGGGTCTGCGCCTGGTCAACCGGCTGCTGGGGCCGAGCATCGCCACCAATACCGCACGTTTTCTGGTGGTGGAGCACAGCGATAGCGCCAGCGAGTGCGGCAGCAACTTCGCGCCGATCCTCAGCCACGGCGATGCCGCGATCCTCAAAGTGCAACACTGGCTGCAAAGCACCGGGGCGACGGATGTGTCGCTGGCGACGATGGCCGAAAAGGCTGGCCTGGAAGAACGCACCTTTCTGCGCCGCTTTCGCGCGGCCACCGGGCTCAAGCCCACCGAATACTGCCAGCATCTGCGAGTCGGCAAGGCCCGTGAAATGCTCGAATTCACCAACGGCACTATCGACCACATTGCCTGGACGGTGGGTTATCAGGACCCTGGAGCGTTTCGCGCGACGTTCAGGAAAATCACCGGGCTGGCGCCAAGTGATTATCGGACGCGGTTCGGGGTGACGCCGGGTGTCGCGGTACGGTAAGTGGTACAGCGAAAATCCGGTGTGGGAGCGAGCTTGCTCGCGATGAGGGCATGACATTCAACATTGATGTGCCTGACACACCGCTATCGCGAGCAAGCTCGCTCCCACAGGGGCGGGTATGCGGGCTGGAGTCGTGCAAAATGCCGGCAAATCAAAGGGCATCGTGCAGAATAAAACAGGCCTCATGCCATCATGTTTTACCCAATCGGCTGATTTGAAAGGTATTTCCCTGTACTGCACCTTGGCCTGATCTCTGCACTCCTTCCGCTACATTCATCAAGCGTCGATTGAAGGGGGAAGCATGACCCCGACAAACCGCAAGAAACTGGTGGTCGCCCATTCGGTGCTCACCGATGCGCCGCTGCATGAAGTCGAAACCAACCGTGCGCTGGCCCGTTGGCTGGCGCAGATATTGGGGCTCAAGTACGGCGGCAGCTACGATCCGCAGTTGCACGAAGGGCGGGACCTCTACCTGTTGCCGACCCGGACTCTGGTGGGCGCTGCGGCTGCCCGGCAACTGGGGATCAAGGGGCCGGAGGACTTGTGGGGCGGTTATGTCGACCACGACTTCATCTGCACCAAAGCCATCAGTCACGGCTTGTTGAACCACGATGCCCATGCACCACCAGGCTGGGCGCCGTTGTTTTCCGAGCGGGTGCGCAGCGTAGTGCTCGACGGCCTCAGCGTGTTTTCCCTGAAGGATGCACGGCCGGCGGCAGAACATTTGTTGTACGCCGGGCCGATCCGCCTGAAGCCGATTCATGCCTGCGCCGGACGTGGTCAGGAAGTGATCAACAGCCTCGACCGGTTCGACGAGATGCTTGCCAGGCCTGACGCCAAAAAACTGTTCAGTGAAGGCGTCGTGCTGGAGCAGGATCTCGACCAGGTGATCACCCACAGCGTCGGCCAGAGTTTTATCGGCAACAAGGTACTCAGTTACTGCGGTGATCAATACCTGACCCAGGACGCTCAGGGTGAACAGGTGTATGGCGGGTCCAGGCTGCTGGTGGTGCCGGGTGGCTATGACCAATTGCTGAAGCTGGATCTGCCGGAAGACGTGCGCCTGGCGATCCATCAGGCTCAGGTTTTCGACAAGGCGGCGGATGAAGCCTATCCGGGTTTTTATGCATCGCGGCGCAACTACGACATTGCCCAGGGCGTTGACAGTGACGGCCAGCCGCGCAGTGGCGTGCTCGAACAGTCCTGGCGCATGGGCGGTGCCAGCAGCGCCGAGGTGGCGGCCTTGCAGAGTTTCGTCAACGATCCGGGGATGCGGGCGATTCGTGTGGCTTCGGTGGAAACCTACATCGATCAGCCGCTGCCGGTAGACGCCATCGAGGTATACCGCGGGCCGGCGCATACCAATGACTTTCTCCTCAAGTACGTAACGGTTGAATCCTATGACGGCTAGAAGCGAATCCATTCAGATCGACATAGACAATGAACACATGAGCGGGACTTTTCTGAGTCCCAAATCGAAGGTCCCCGGCGTGCTCTTCGTGCACGGCTGGGGCGGTAGTCAGGAACGGGACCTGGAACGCGCCAAAGGCATCGCCGGTTTGGGCTGTGTGTGCCTGACCTTTGACCTGCGCGGGCACACCGGTGGCACCGGCGGCACCGGCATTCCATTGTCCCGGGTGACCCGGGAAGACAATTTGCGTGACTTGCTGGCGGCCTATGACCGTTTGCTCGCGCACCCGGCCCTCGATACCTCGGCGATTGCCGTGGTCGGCACCAGTTACGGTGGTTATCTGGCCGCGATTCTGACCTCGCTCAGGCCCGTTCGCTGGCTGGCACTGCGGGTGCCGGCGCTGTATCGCGACGAGCAATGGCACACGCCGAAGCGCGATCTGGACAAGCTGGATCTGCGCGATTACCGAAGCACCCTGGTGTGCGTCGACAGCAATCGTGCCTTGCATGCCTGTTCGCTGTTCACCGGGGATGTGCTGTTGGTGCAGTCAGAGACTGACGAACACGTGCCCCACGCGACGATCATGAGTTACCGCGCGGCCTGCCAGCAGACTCACTCGCTGACCCACCGCATCATCGACGGTGCCGACCATGGATTGAGCGACCCGGTTTCACAGCAGGCTTACACCTCGATTCTGGTGGGCTGGATTACCGAGATGGTGGTGGGGGAGCGGTTGAGCATTATTCAATCGTCCTGAGATTTGCGCTGTGCTTTCGGACGCCTTCGCGGGCAAGCCCGCTCCCACAGTGGGCCCGTGTGAACTCACAATGTATGACTTACGCAGATCAAAGGTGGGAGCGAGCTTGCTCGCGATGGCGGTCCTGGATGCACCACAAATTATTTGGATTTCTTCGCAATCCGTAACGACTTGGCCTTGGCTTCCACCAGCAGGTACATCACCAGGGCAATCAACAACGGCAGGATGAAATAAATCGCCCGATAGGCCAGCAAGCCCGCCACCAGGCTGCCCCGCGAAAACTCGTGTTGCAGCAGCGCAACGAACACCGCCTCGAGCACGCCGAGCCCGGCCGGGATGTGCGTGATGACTCCGGCGATGGCGCTGATCAACAACACCCCGAGCACCAGTGGATAGTCGAGCTTGCCCGGCAGCAACATGAAAATCACCGCTGCCATCAGCGACCAGTTCAGTGCCCCGAGCGCCAGTTGCAGCACCGCCATGCGTAGCGACGGCAGGTCGATTTCCATGCCGCGAATCGCCCACTCCCGACGTTTGGCAAACCTGCACGCCGCCAGGTACCCGGCGCTCAGCAGCAATAACAAGACCCCCACGCCTTGCAGCGCGCTACTGCTGAGTTTCCAGCCCGGCGGCATGCGCACCAGCCCGCTGCTGAACACTGCGCCGGCAATCACCATGTAGCCGAACCAGTTGGTTGCCAGGCTCAGTCCGAGAATTTTCGCGATGTTGCTCTTGCTCACCCCGAGCCGCGAATACAACCGGTAACGCATGGCGATGCCGCCGACCCAGGCGCTTAGATTCAGGTTAAAGGCATAGCTGATGATTCCCACGGGCAGGATCTGTTTCCACGTCAGGTTCTGGCGGATGTAGGTGCGGCCGATAAGGTCAAAGCAGGCGTACACCAGAAAACTCACCAGGGTCAGCCCCGACGCAATGATCAGCGTACGCACCTTGAAATCGGCCAGGTTATCGAACACTTCGTCCCACTCGATGCGCTGGGCGAGCATTGTGAACAGCACGATCAGCATCAGGAAAAACAGCATCGTCAGCGGTCGTTTCCAGCGGCTCCAGTGGGGCTTGCCCGAGTGTTTGGCGGAGGCTGACGCGTGGCTCTCAGCGCGGTTCATGGTCAGCGCTCCCGGTCGGAGGAGGGAAGGGTTTCAGGCGAGGTTTATGCGCCGGCAGCCAACCGGCCCACGCCGGGAAATGCCGCAGGAAGTGAAACACCAGAAAACCGACGGTCATGTGCCAGACGCGACCTCGTGGCGCGATATCGGGAGACATGGCCTTGCAATGGTTGTCGCTGAGGTCTTCCAGGCGATCGAACAAATGACGATTGAAGCCTTGGTCGCGGATCAGCACGTTGGCTTCCAGATTCATCGACAGGCTCAACGGGTCCAGGTTGCTGGAACCGACGGTGCTCCAGTCTTCGTCCACCAGCGCGACTTTGCCGTGCAGCGGGCGGTCGCAATATTCGTAGATCTTCACCCCGGACTTGAGCAGGTAATCGTAAGTCATGCGCGCGGCGAGCCTGGCCACCGGCATGTCTGGCTGTCCCTGCAGGATCAGCCGCACATCAACGCCACGGCGGGCCGCGTTGCGGATCTCGCGCAGCAAGCGGAAACCGGGAAAGAAGTAGGCGTTGGCGATCACCACCCTGCGCTGTGCCTGACGCAACACCTGGCGGTAAACCTCTTCGATGTCGTTCGGGTGTTCCCCGTTGTCGCGGTACACCAACCGCACCTGGCCATCATGATCGTTGAGGGCCAGTTCCGAACGTCGCACCCGGCGCCGCTGCCACCAGTATTTTGCCCGCACCGGGCGACCACATTGCAGCAGGGCGAAGTGATGGATATCGGCAACGGCCGGACCCTGAACTTCTACGGAATAATCCTGTTTGGCCTCGGGACCGAAGTCGGCCAGATGATCGGCGGAAAAGTTGATCCCGCCGACGAATGCGACGCTGCCATCCACCACCACAATCTTGCGGTGCAGGCGCCGGAACCAGTTGGTGCGGATGCCCAGGCGTTTCGGTGCCGGGTCGAACATTTGCAGGTGCACGCCGGCTGCGGTCAGGGCGGTGAGGAATCCGCTACTCAGTTCGCCACAGCCAAAACCGTCGAGGCTGACGGTGGTGCGAACACCACGTTGAGCGGCTTCGATCAGGATTTGTTGCAGCTCATTGCCGACCTTGTCCTCGAACAGAATGAAGGTTTCCAGCAGGATTTCACTTTGCGCCCGGCGCAGGGCTTCAAAAACCCGGGGAAAATACGCTTCGCCGTTTTCCAGCAACTCGACGCGATTGCTGCCTTGCCAGCCGTATTCGATATCGACCGCTATTGGCTCGCGGGTGGGCGGAGCAGGGATGTGTTCCAGCGTGGTTTTTTCCATCGACTGGCTGCTCATAGCTCGATCTCCACCGACAGTGGGACGTGGTCGGAAAGGTGCGACCAGGGCCGGATTTTCAGCACGCGTGGATGGCTGGCCTTGAGGTTGCGCACGTAGATACGGTCCAGGCGCAATACCGGCAAGCGCGCGGGGAAACTGCGCGCCGGTTTGCCATGGTGCGCGGCGAAGACTTCACGCAAACCGCTGGGCTTGAGCAACGCATCGGCGCGCTGGCGCCAGTCGTTGAAGTCGCCGGCGACGATCACTGGGGCATCGCCCGGCAGGGCGTCCAGACGCTGGGCGAGCAATTTCAGTTGTGCCGTGCGGTGGGTTTCGCGCAACCCCAGATGCACGCAAATCGTATGCACCTCCTGGCCGTCGCCGGGCAAACGCAACACGCAATGCAACAGCCCGCGGTTCTCGTGCCCGCTGATGGACACGTCGAGGTTGTCGTGGCGGATGATCTGGAATTTCGACAACAGCGCATTGCCGTGATCGCCCGCCGGATACACCGCATTGCGTCCATAGGCGAACTGCGGCCACAGGGTGTCGGCGAGGAACTCGTATTGCGGCATCGCTGGCCAGTTGGTGTAGCGCCTGGGGTGCTGCTCGTGGGTGCCGTGGACTTCCTGCAAAAACACCACGTCGGCAGACACGCTGCGCACCGCTTCACGCAGTTCCGGCAGGATGAAACGCCGGTTCAGCGCGGTGAAACCTTTATGGGTGTTGACCGTCAGCACCGTGAAACGACAAGTGACGGACGGACCCTGTACCGGCAAGTCGGTTGCATTTGAGTGTGCGGGAATACCGGTGTGATTCGCTGTCATGTCACCTGTCGCCTGACTACCCCTGTCTTTGGGTGACTGCGGGGTAGCGGCGAAAGTTTCGATGGGACTACGGACGGTACATTTTCTACAGAGCACCACCGAACAAGTGTGGGAGCGAGCTTGCTCGCGAAAGCGGTGTGTCAGTCACCTCATTGTTGAGTGTGCCGACGCCTTCGCGAGCAAGCCCGCTCCCACAGGGTTTATCAGTGTCCTGTTACAACGCGTGAGGAGCCTTCAGCCGGTTCGGCATACACCGGGCCGAGGCGATCAAGACGACCACTCCACGCGGTCAATGCCAGCGCCACCAGCACCACCAGGCCACCGATCCACGCGGTATGAATCAACCCCATGTGGGCGACGATTAGGCCACCGCCCCAGGCACCACCGGCAATGCCGAGGTTGAACGCCGCGATGTTCAGGCCGGATGCCACATCCACGGCCTGCGGTGTGTGATGTTCGGCCTGGCGCACCACGTACACCTGCAATCCCGGCACGTTGCCGAATGCCACGGCACCCCAGACCAGCACGGTGGCCAGCGCCAGCCAAGGATTTCCGGCAGTGAAGGTCAGCGCGAACAGCACGGCGGCGAGCAGGGCAAAAATGAGTTTCAGGGCGCTGATCGGACCGCGTTTGTCCGCCAGTTTGCCGCCCCAGATATTGCCGACGGCCACGGAGATGCCATAGACCAGCAACACCAGGCTGACGGTGCTGGCGCTGAAGCCGGAGAGGTCCTGAAGAATCGGCGCGAGAAAGGTAAAGGCGGTGAACGAGCCGCCGTAGCCAACGGCCGTCATCGCATACACCAGCAACAGGCGAGGTTGCTTGAGCACCTGCAATTGCTGCAACAACGACGCGGGTTTGCTGTGGGCGATATTTTTCGGCACGTAGATCAGGCTGCCGATGAAGGCGATGACACCCAGTGCCGAAACGGCAAGGAAGGTTTCACGCCAGCCGAAATGCTGGCCGATGAATGTCCCCAGCGGCACGCCGGTGACCAGCGCCACGGTCAGGCCGGTGAACATGATGGCAATCGCGCTGGCGGCTTTTTCCTTCGGCACTAGACTGGTTGCGATGGTCGAGCCGATCGAGAAAAACACCCCGTGGGCCAGGCCGGTGACAATCCGGGCGAGGATCAACGACTCGTAGCTCGGTGCTTGCCACGCCAGCAGGTTGCCGAGGGTGAACAGCACCATCAGCGACAACAGCAGCAATTTGCGCGGCACCTTGCCGGTGAGGGCGGTCAGCACCGGGGCGCCGACGGCGACGCCAAGGGCATACAGGCTGACCAGCAGGCCGGCGGACGGCAGACTGACGCCGAGGTCGGCGCCGATGGTGGGTAACAGGCCAACGATGACGAACTCGGTCGTCCCGATGGCGAAGGCGCTGAGGGTCAGCGCGAGCAGGGCAATGGGCATGGCTGCAACTCCGGTGGTTGATTCGATGGAGCGCAGTGTCGGGGTTTGGCTCGTACGGAAAAATACAGGGATGGGCATTTGATATTTGCGTACAGATCAAATATCGCGAAGGCGGGTGCATACTTGTGGCGCCGCCATCCGGCGATCCGCTGGCAATGCCCGAACTTGCCCGGCATTTCTCGATCAGTTCCTTACAGACACAGCCAAAGGAGCGGGTGCTTTGATCAGGCTCAAGAGCGCGATACTGCTGGGGGCGTTACTGCTTCTGGGCAGCGAGGAACTGGAAGCTGCCGCGATACCGGGGCTGCCGGCCGCCGCGACACCGCTGGCCCACCCCGAGCCGCTGGTACAGGGCGGTTTGCTCGGTGCCATCAGTTCAAGCATCGACGAGGCCCAGAGCAAACTCGATCTCAACGAAAATCTGGTCGACACCTGGCGCCTGCGTGCCGATCGCGCAGCCGAAGAAGTGGAGCAACTGGTCAATCAGCCATCGGCCCGTTCGCCCTGGAGCGTCGCCGGGGATTTCCTGCTGCTGACCTGCGTGTGGGCGGCCGTGTTTGCCGGGCTTTGGCTGCTTGGGCGGCTGACCGCCAGACGCCTGTGTGAGCAGCGATTACTGCTCAGTCGCGAACGGGGCCAGGCATTGCTCGGTTACGTGCTGCCCTACGCCCTTCCGGCAGTGGTCAGTCTGCCGTTGACGATTTATGCCAGCCAGTTTTTGCCGATATCGGCGGGCCGGGCGTTGGCGCTGTGTCTGGCTTATGCCACAAGCGCGGGGATCTTTGCCGCGTCATTGGTGATGTCGCTGATGGTGATATTCAATGCCGGCCACAAGCGCCGCGCGGTGCAGATCATCCGTGAGAAAAGTCCCTGGCCGTTGTTCGGTATCGGCTTTCTGGTGGCCTTGAGCGATGCTCTGACCAGCCCGCAGATCGCCCATCAGTTGGGCAACAATCTCACCAGCAGCATCGCCGTGTTTACCGGGTTGGCCGCGTCGATTTCCTTCGGCTTGCTGGTGATTCGCATGCGTCGTCCGGTAGCCCATGTGATCCGCATCCTGCCGCTGGCCCAGCGCCTCAGTCAGCCGGCGTTGCGTGAAACCCTGCGGATATTTTCCGGGCTCTGGTACTGGCCGATTCTGTTGATGGTACTGGTTTCGATCATCAACCTGATCGGTGCCGGGGCGGACAATCAGAGAGTGCTGCGCAGCGCCTTGTTCACCACGGTGCTGCTGATTGCCACGGTGTTTCTCAGCACCACGCTGCATCATCTGTTCAAGGCGCGCAGCGAGTCGGACCTGCGCCGCAGCGGCGCCTACAAGGAGCGCTTCCTCAACCTTTCCCACGCCTTGCTGCGCATCGGCATGGCCGTGGTCTTCATCGATATTCTCGGGCGGATCTGGGGCGTATCGCTGTTCGAGTTTGCGGTGAGCAATGCCGTGGGCCGGGCGATCAGTGATTCCCTGAGCCACATCGGCCTGATCCTGCTGGTGACCTGGATGGTCTGGGTGGTGCTCGACACGGCGATTCAGGAGGCCCTGAAACCGCCGACCAACAAACGCTCGGCGCGCCAGCCCAGTACGCGGGTGAAAACCATCCTGCCACTGCTGCGCAACGCGATCAAAATCATCCTGGTGGTGATTTGCGCGATCACTACCATGGCCAACCTGGGGATCAACGTCGCGCCGTTCCTGGCCGGTGCCGGGGTCATCGGCCTGGCAATCGGATTCGGTTCCCAGCAACTGGTGCAGGACGTGATTACCGGGCTGTTCATCATCATCGAAGACACCCTGTCCATCGGTGACTGGGTGGTGCTCGATTCCGGTCACGCAGGTACCGTCGAAGGCCTGACCATCCGCACCTTGCGCCTGCGCGACGGCAAGGGCTTCGTGCACTCGGTGCCGTTTGGCCAGATCAAGGCCGTGACCAACCAATCGCGGCAATTCGCCTATGCGTTTTTCTCGGTGCAATTCACCTACGACACCGATGTCGACAAGGCCATCGAACTGATCCGCGAGGCCGGGCATTCCATCAGCAGCGACCCGTTCCTGCGCTACAACCTTCAAGGGCCGCTGGATGTGTTTGGCGTCGACAAAATGGACCTCAACGGCGTGGTGTTGACCGCGCAATTCCGTACGGTGTCCGGTGGCCAATATGCAGTGAGCCGGGCCTTCAACCAGCGTTTGAAAAAGCTTGTGGATAACTGCCCGTGGGTGCATTTCGCGCAAACTTATCCACAGCAGGCGCTGGTGCCGCGGCATCCGGTCGAGCCACCGCTGGAGGCTGGAGCTGAGCCGGAGCATGCGGCGGTGCTGATGCCGGATCGGCCGCGGTCTCAATAGTTTTTTGTCGACAGTACTGGCCTCTTCGCGGGCAAGCCCGCTCCCACAGGGGGATTTGCGAACGACACAAATCAACTGTGGGAGCGAGCTTGCTCGCGATGGGGCCGGTCCAGACGACATTAATGCCGGATCAGCTTGCTGCGCACTTCGGCACTAGCCTGCTGATCCAGCTCCCCCCAAAACTGTTGATTGCCGGCAATCTCGGCAGCGACCGGCAACCCGTCGCGATACACCAGCCG
>NZ_AKJL01000043.1 GCF_000282355.1 Pseudomonas sp. GM49 | reverse complement strand
CGCCGATCACCAGCGCCACGCCCAGCCAGTGGCGGCGGTCGATGGTCTCGTGGAACACGAAACGCGCAACCAGGGTGATCAGCACGAAGTTCAGGCTCAGCATCGGATAGGCAATCCCGACTTCCAGGCGTTGCAGCACCAGCAGCCACACCAGCAGGCCCAGCCCCATAGAGGCCAGGGCCAGCCAAAGCCAGGGTGAACGCAGTTTGTCCATCCACCCGGAAGGTTTGCCACGCCAGCTTTCTACCGCGTACTTCTGGGCGATCTGGCCCAGGCAGGTCAGCAGGCAGGCGACCAGTAGCAATAGCAGGCTCATAGTGTCGCCTGAGGGATGATCAAAATCACCAGATTGCCTTGTTCATACCGCTTGCCTTCTTTGGGCAACTGTTCAAGTTCGCGCAGCTCTTCTTCGCCCTTGACCCGCATGACCACGCCGACCGAGCCTTGCTGGCGAGCGTCGTGCATCCACTGTTGCACCTGATCGGGGTCGACGCGCTGCTTAAGCGAATCAGGATAGGCAAGGCCGTATTTCAACTCGCCTATCGTGTTGAAAAAAGCCACTTCGGGACGTTTCACCCGCCAGGACAACGCCGACGCGGCACCCAGATCGTTGCTCAACAGCTTGGCACTCTGGCCGAGCTCCTGGGCGTGATCGAGGATGAACTGGTCGGGCGTTTTGTTGGCGACCACCGAGTTGGGCAGCCCTGCTGGCAGCACGCCGATGAACAGCAGGCTGCCGAAAGCCGGGGCAGCCCAGCATTGCAGCGGGCGGAAGGCTTGCAGCAGGTTGGCCATGATCCAGCCGATCAAACCGATGAACACCAACACCAGGTTGTGCAGTTCATGATCGTAAATCGGCTTTTTCAATTGCAGATAAACCAGGGCCAGCAGGGTAACGACACCCAGGACCAGGTTCAGCAGGCCATTGATGCCCAGGACGCGGCCTTGTTCCAGTTTCAAGCGGTCAGCCAGTGCATGGCCGAGCAACAGGGCCAGTGGCAGCAGGCACGGCAGAATGTAGGACGGCAGTTTGCCTTTGCTCAGGCTGAAGAAGATCAGCGGCATCCACAGCCACAGCATCAGGAACGCAATATTGGCCTGGCGTCGGGTCTGCCATGCCTGTTTCAGCGCTGGTGGCAGCAACGCCACCCACGGCAGGCTGAACGCTACCAGCAACGGCAAGTAGTACCACCACGGCGCGTTATGCTGAGCGTCTTCTCCGGCGAAGCGACGGATGTGCTCGTGCCAGAAGAAGAACCGCCAGTAATCGGGCTCCTGGGCATGCACCGCGAGGACCCATGGCAGGCTGACGGCGATGGCCACGACCACCGCCACCGGGCCGTAGGCCAACAGTTGACCCCAGCGTTTTTGCCAGATCATCCAGGGCAGGGCGATCAGCACCGGCAAAAGCCAGGCCAGGAAGCCCTTGGTCATGAAACCCATGCCGCAGGCCAGGCCCAGCACTACCCACGCCACCAGGCGTTGGCCACGACCGGCGCTGTCCAGCGCAAACCACAAGGCCACCAGGCTCAGGTTGACCCAGAACGTGAATTGCGGATCGAGGTTGGCGTATCCCGCCTGACCGGCGATGACCGTGAAACTCATGTACAGGATGGCGCAGGCAAAGCTCTTGCGCGCATCGCTCCACATCCGGCGGGCGATCAGGTAGCACAGCAGCACGCTCAAGCCGGTGCTCAGTGCCGAGGCGAAGCGCACCCCGAAGAGGTTCTGGCCGAACAGCGCCTGACCGATGGCAATCATCCAGTAGCCGGCCGCCGGTTTTTCGAAGTAGCGTACGTCCATGAAATGTGGCGACACCCAGTTACCGCTCAGGAGCATGCTCTGGCCGATCTGGGCGTAGCGGGTTTCGTCAGGAATCCATAAGCCATGACTGCCCAGCGGCAGCAGGTACGCCAGCGCCACCATGGCCAGCAATAACGGCACAGCCCAGCGTTTGCTCATGCGCCTTGCACTCCCAGCCAGCCTTCGCGACCTTCGAGTGCACCACGTACCACACGGCCTATCGGCAAACTGTCAGGGGTCTCGGGCAGCAAGTCGCCCAAGGGTTGAAAACGGATGTCACGCTGATGCGCATCGCTCAGCAGTTGACGGAAATCATTGGCCATCAGAATCCCTTCTACCTCGGCATGAATCGTATAAACGTTGAGTTTTTCCGGAGTGAACCGGTCCAGGATGAACGTGTTGAAGTCCTTGGCGGCGACCGTCGGGCCGACCACTTCGTCGAACGTCGGCAGGTCCACCGGGATTTGCGGTGCGCCCAGGCGACCATCGGCCAATAGCGGCTGGAACAGGCCCTGGCCGCGACAATCGCTGTTGTAGCGAAAGCCGAAACCCTGCTTGGCTTCGATCACACGCTCGTCGGCACGCCAGCCGGCGGACGCCGAGCAGGAGATCTTTTCCCCGAGAATGTCGCTGAGCGTGTCCACGCCGCGGCGTATCTGTTCGACCAGTTGTGCGTCGCTCCAGCGCCCGGCGTTGGCTTGCCAGCCGTGGTGATCCCAGGCGTGCAGGCCAACTTCATGCCCGGCATCCCGGGCCTGGCGCATCAGGTGCCCCAGGTCGCGGCCGATCGGTTTTCCAGGCCATGCGGTGCCGGCCAGCAGAATGTCCCAGCCATACAGGCCGGCTGCGTTGGAACGGAGCATTTTCCAGAGAAACTGTGGACGGATGAGGCGCCACAAGTGGCGCCCCATGTTGTCCGGCCCGACACTGAAGAAGAACGTCGCCTTGACCTGAGCTTCATCAAGGATTTCCAGCAACCGGGGTACCCCTTCACGGGTACCCCGGTAGGTGTCGACATCAATCCGCAGTCCCGCCTGCATCAACGCTTGTCCGCGATTTCGAGCATGGCTTCACGAAGGAAGAAGTCCAGGGTGTTGCCGATGGTTTCGCTCATCTCCACGGTTGGCGTCCAGTCCAGCAGACGCTTGGCGTTGGCGATGCTTGGCTTGCGATGGGACACATCCTGGTAGCCGGTGCCGTAGAACGCCTTGCTCTCGATATCGCGGAAACCGGCGAACGGAGGGAAGTTGGCGCGCAGCGGGTGAGCTTCGAACTGACGCAGCAGCTCTTCGCCCAACTGGCGAATGCTGGCCTCGTTTTCCGGGTTGCCGATGTTGATGATCTGGCCGTTGCAGACATCGTTGTCGTTGTCGATGATCCGTGCCAGAGCTTCCACGCCGTCGGCGATGTCGGTGAAGCAGCGTTTTTGCTCGCCACCGTCGAACAGGCGAATCGGCGTGCCTTCCACCAGGTTCAGGATCAGCTGGGTAATGGCGCGGGAGCTGCCGATACGGGCCGAATCCAGGCGGTCCAGACGTGGGCCCATCCAGTTGAACGGACGGAACAGGGTGAAGTTCAGGCCCTTCTGGCCGTAAGCCCAGATCACGCGGTCGAGCAATTGCTTGGAGACCGAGTAGATCCAGCGCTGCTTGTTGATCGGGCCGACCACCAGGTTGGAGCTGTCTTCGTCGAAGTTGTTGTCCTGGCACATGCCATAGACTTCCGAGGTCGACGGGAAGATCACGCGCTTGTTGTACTTGACGCAATAGCGAACCAGTTTCAGGTTCTCTTCGAAGTCCAGTTCGAATACGCGCAGCGGGTTACGGGTGTATTCGATTGGCGTCGCGATGGCCACCAGCGGCAGCACCACGTCGCACTTCTTGATGTGGTACTCGATCCACTCGGAGTGGATGCTGATGTCGCCTTCGACGAAGTGGAAGTTCGGGTGGCTGCGCAGGCGCTCGATGGCGTCCGAACCTATATCCAGGCCGTAGACTTCGTAGCGGTCGTCGCGCAACAGGCGCTCGGACAAGTGGTTACCGATGAAACCGTTGACGCCGAGAATCAGCACGCGGGTGCGACGCGGGGCACGACCGGATTCGGCACCGCGCAGCACGGAACCGTCCACCAGGCCCAGTTCGTTGGCCAATTGCGGACCGCTCAGGTACAGACCGTTGTCGTTGCGCTGGCCGGCGTTGATGATCAGCGAGTCTTCACCGCAGGCGATGCGCAGCGGGTCGACGCTGATGACGCGGCCCGGAGCCTGGCCTTCGTTGCCCTTGGCAACTTCGGCGCTCCAGACAATCAGCTTGTGCTCGCCCACCGCGCAGAAGGCGCCCGGGTACGGTTGGGTCACGGCGCGGACCAGGTTGAACAGCTCTTCGGCCGGTTTGGCCCAGACCAGCTTGCCGTCGGCCGGGGTGCGACGGCCGAATACGGTGGCTTTGGATTCGTCTTGCGGTGTTTCGCTGACTTTGCCTTGCAGCAGCGCCGGCAGGGTGTCGCGCAGCAGGTCAGAGGCTGCCGAACGCAGTTTGCCGTGCAGGCTCAGCGCCGTGTCGCTGCGCTCGATCGCGACCTTTTGCTGGGCAACGATGGCGCCCGCATCGGCACGCTTGACCATGCGGTGCAGGGTCACGCCGGTTTCCGTTTCGCCGTTGACCAGCACCCAGTTGGCCGGTGCGCGACCACGGTAGCGTGGCAGCAGGGAGCCGTGCAGGTTGAACGCGCCTTTGCGCGCCGTGGCCAGCAGCGGTTCGCTCAGCAGGTTGCGGTAGTAGAAGGAGAAAATGTAGTCGGGATCGAGCTTGGCGATACGCTCGATCCACAATGGATGGTTGGCATCTTCCGGTGCATGCACGGCGATGCCGTGGCGGGCGCACAGCTGCGCAACGGAACCGTAGAACGCGTTCTCCTTCGGGTCGTCGGCGTGAGTGAACACCGCCGCGATCTCAAAACCGGAGGAGAGCAGGGACTCGATGCCGGCACAGCCAATATCGTGGTAGGCGAAGACAACAGCTTTTGCACTCATGAAGGAACCTGATCTGAAGAAGTGGAAGTAAGGCCGTCGACAGTAACAGCGGAAGCGGGGGAGGCGGGCTGGCTACGCAGCACCTTTTCAATGAAGAAGCGCGGACGTGCGCGCACGTCGCTGTACATGCGGCCCAGGTATTCACCCAACAGGCCCATGCCGATGAATTGACCACCGGTGAAGACGAACAGCACGGCGAACAGTACGAAGGTACCGCCACCGGCCCAGCCGGCGCCGAACACCAGGCGCAACAGAACCAGCGCGATGGCGAATAGCATGCCCAGGGCTGCCATGCCGACACCGACGATGCTCAGCAGTCGCAGTGGCGTGGTGGTCATGCAGGTGACCAGGTCGAACATCAGGTTGATCAGGCGCATCGGGCTGTACTTGGAATCGCCGTGTTCACGCTCGGCGTGGGTCACGAGGATTTCCGTGGTATGGCGGGCAAAGCTGTTGGCCAGGATCGGAATGAAGGTGCTGCGTTCACGGCAGGCGAGCATGGCGTCGACGATGGTGCGCCGGTAGGCGCGCAGCATGCAGCCATAGTCGCTCATGGCCACGCCGGTGGAGCGTTGCACGGCGAGGTTGATCAGCTTCGATGGCCAGCGGCGCAAGGCCGAGTCCTGGCGGTTGTTGCGTACCGTCGCGACGACGTCATAGCCGAGCTCGGCCTGGGCCACCAGCCGCGGGATTTCTTCGGGCGGGTTTTGCAGGTCGGCATCGAGGGTGATGACGACATCGCCCTTGCACTGTTCGAAACCGGCCATGATCGCCGCATGCTGGCCGTAGTTGCGGTTGAGGATGACCGCCACCACCGGGCTGCCTTCGCGGGAGGCGGCGTCTTCGAGAATCTGTGCGGAGTCATCACGGCTGCCGTCGTCGACCAGCACGATTTCGTAGGCCTGGCGCAATTGCTGGCAAGCCGCTTCGGTGCGACGAAGCAGCTCCGGCAGGCTGTCCTGTTCGTTGTAGACCGGAATGACGATCGAAACGAAGTTGATTGGGTAAGGTCTCAAAGGCTTCTGTCCATACAGTTTTCGATGGCACCGACGACGCGCTCGACATCATCGGTGGTCATGTCGGGGAACAACGGGATCGAACACAGCCGTGCCGAATTCCATTCGGTGTTGGGCAGGTACAAGTTAGGGTAACGCTGGCGGTAGTAAGTGTGCAGGTGCGTTGCAATGAAGTGAATGCCGGTGCCGACATTCTGCTCCTGGAGGGCTTTCATGAACGCTTCGCGATCCAGCCCGCAGCGTTCGGCATCGATACGCAGGATGAACAGGTGCCAGGCATGCTTTTGCGAATAGGTTGGAACGGCCAGCGGTTGCACTGGCAAGCCTTCCAGGCGCTGCAAGTAGGTCTGGGCCAGTTGAGTGCGCCTGGCGTTGATTTCGTCCAGGCGTTCCAGTTGCACCAGCGCGATGGCCGCGTTGATGTCGGCCAGGTTGTACTTGAAGCCGGGCTCGACCACTTGGGCCTGGGGCTTGCGGCCGTGGGTCAGGCGGTCGTAGGCATCAACCCCCAGCCCGTGAAACTTGAGCATGCGTACCCGCGAGGCCAGGGCTTCATCGTCGCTGACGAACATCGCGCCTTCGGCGCAGGTCATGTTCTTGATCGCGTGGAACGAAAAGATCGCCGTGCCTTTGGAGCCAACGTGACGACCTTTGTAGAAAGTGCCTGCCGCGTGAGCGGCGTCCTCGATCACGGCAATGCCGTGTTTGTCGGCCAGGGCGTAGAGCGGATCGAGATCGAATGCCGCACCGGCGTAATGCACCGGGATGATGGCTTTGGTGCGCGGCGTGATCGCGGCTTCGATAGTGGCCACGTCGGTCATCAGCGTGTCGCGGTCAACGTCGACGAACACCGGCGTGGCACCCAGCAGGGTGATCATGTTGGCGGTGGAAACCCAGGTCTGAGACGGCGTAATGACTTCATCGCCGGGACCGATGCCCAATGCCAGCAGGGTGATATGCATCCCGCCGGTGGCCGAGGAAAGTGCCACGGCATGCCGGCAACCGACGTAGTTGGCGAAGTGTTCTTCCAGTGCCTGGTTCTTCGGTCCGGTGGTGATCCACCCGGAGCGCAATACTTGCTCTACGGCAGCGATTTCTTCGTCGCCGATACTGGGGCGGGAAAAAGGGAGAAACGCCTGACTCATGGGCACCTCAGGGGCTGAGAACGTAAATAGCCATTGAGGCTAAAAGGGATCCAAAAATCAGCATAGACGCTAAATCAGAATCTGCATCAAATCAACTAGTTACTGGGTGGAGGTAGAAAAATTGCATCAGTTGACTTTTTTCGCCATGGCCGGCAGGTTGGACGTCAATCTGGGTTGCGCCGACTTTACGGAAGGTTATGCCCGATTTTGTGAAAGGAACATGAAAAAACGGTTGGGGAATCGTTTATCTGAAAGCCATTAAGCCGCTGTTCAGACTTCCCGCATTTATGGCGATTTTTAGGAAAAGTCCTACAGCAGTAATGTCTTTTACATGATCGTTATTTCATTACTTAGTTGTTTCATTGAACTGTTTTCATTCAAGGCCGTTTCGTTTGATTGACTTACCTGTAACTGACACACGCACACCCCTCACCAATCCGCTGACCCTGTATCTGGCGCGGCTGGCGCCATCCAGTCAACTGACCATGCGCTATGTGCTGCAGGATGCCGCCGACCGCCTGGGCTTCGAAGACCACGATATCGAGGAGATACCCTGGCACAACCTGCAGCCCGAGGACGTGATCGCGCTGGTGGCGACTTTGCGTTCGGACGGCTACGCGCCCAACACTTCCTCGCTCTATGTCAACGCCGTGCGCGGGGTGATGAACGAAGCGTGGCGCATGAGCCTGATCTCTCAGGAGCATCTGCTGAAGATGCGTTCCGTAAAGGGTATTGCCGGTACACGGCTGTCCCAGGGGCGCAATCTCAGGCGGACGCTGATCCAGGAACTGATGGCGGTCTGCGCGGCTGATCCGCGGCCGCAAGGCCTGCGGGATGCAGCGATCATCGGGATTCTGTACGGATCGGGGATGCGCAAGTCCGAATCGGTGAACCTGGAGCTGAGCCAGGTCGACTTCACCGAGCGCAGTCTTCGGGTGACCGCCAAGGGCAACAAACAATTGATCAAGTACGCCCCGGCCTGGGCGTTCGCCAAGCTTGAGGCCTGGCTTGAGCTGCGCCGTTCGTTGCTCAAGGAAGGTGAGTCGGACGACCCGTTTCTGTTCAACCGCATCCGCCGTGGCAGCCACATCACGCGTGAACGCATCACCAAACATGCGATTTACTACATCGCCCGGCAACGGGGCGCACAGGTCGGGGTGAAAATCATGCCCCACGACTTCCGGCGTTCTTTCATAACCCGGGTGATCGAAGAGCATGACTTGTCGATTGCGCAGAAGCTGGCGCACCACAGCAATATCCAGACCACAGCCAACTACGATGTACGCGATGACAACGAGCGGCGTCGGGCGGTAGATCGATTCGATCTGTGAACGATTACATCTCGCTCAGTACATGGGCATGGCCGATGGTCGAGACCTGAACCGCACTGCCGGCGGGTGGTGCATACATCCCTGAACTGCGCACCAGCAGTGATCGGCCCGGTTGCTCGCTGCGGGTCATTGACTGGAGTTCCACTGTCAGCGTGCAGGTGTTGCCGCTGAAATCCCGGTCGGTGACCACGGCCCGGCACCCGCTGGCTTCCAGATCGCTGGGGAGGATGCTGGCCAGTTGCAGCTGTTCGGGGCGCAGCATGATCTGCGCCGACTTGTTGTTGCGGTGGTTGTTGACCGGGATCCGCCCCAGGTCGCAATGGGCCCAGCCGGCCTCGATGCGTGCGGGCATGACCACGGCATCTCCCAGAAACAGCGCGGTCTGTTCGTCTTCGGGATAGCGGTAAAGGTCCAGCGGGTGCCCTGACTGGACAAGCCGGCCATGGCGCATCACCGCCAACTGGTCGGCGAACGACAAGGCTTCACTCTGGTCATGGGTGACCAGAATGGTGGTGACGCCCGCGTCTTCCAGCAGCCGCGCAACCATCTTGCGCATTGCCGCGCGCAATCCGGTATCGAGCGCCGAGAACGGCTCGTCCAGCAGCATCAGTCGTGGCTGTTGCGCCAACGCCCGGGCCAGGGCCACTCGTTGTTGCTGGCCACCGGACAATTCGTGAGGCCAGCGCTCGGCCATCTTCGCGTCCAGCGCCACGCTGTCCATCAGTTCGGCGACTCGCTGTTGTTTTTCATTGCCCTTGGTGGACAAACCGAAGCCGATGTTCGCCGCCACGGTCATGTGCGGGAACAGCGCACCGTCCTGCGGCACGTAGCCGATCAGGCGTTGATGCGCCGGCACTTCGTGGGTGCCGTCGACCAGGGTCTGGCCATTGAGCGAAAGACGCCCGGAATCGGGGAATTCGAAGCCGGCAATCATCCGCAGCAAGGTGGTTTTACCCGAGCCGGAAGGGCCGACGATGACCGTACGACTGCCGCTGGGAACCGACAGGCTGACGTTGTCCAGAGCACAATGGGCGCCGTAGGACTTGTAGAGGGCATTCAATTCAAGAGTGTTCATCGGCCAGCCGTTTTTTTCGATTGGTGATAAAGAAGTCCGGTCAACGGAAGCGACAGCACAACCATCAATAAGGCGTAGGGCGCAGCAGCGGCATAATCGATTTCGCTGGTCATGGCCCAGAATCCGGTCGCCAGGGTGCGCGTGCCGTTCGGGGCCAGCAGCAGGGTCGCGGTCAATTCGTTGGTGATTGCCAGGAACACCAGCGCCGCGCCGGCGGCCGCCCCCGGCGCGGCCAGGCGCAAGGTGATCAGCC
>NZ_AKJL01000042.1 GCF_000282355.1 Pseudomonas sp. GM49 | reverse complement strand
AGGCGAGGGGGCATTCCGACAAGCCCCCTCGCCACAAAAGCCATCTGCTACTACCCAGTCCCAAGGCAACCCGGCAAAATGCCCGACATGAATGCCTCCCCCGCCCTGCCCGTCTGCTGCACGCCCCTCGATGACCATTGGCCGCTGCCGTTTGTGCTGCCCGATACGGCCCTGCTGAGTACTCACTTCGATAGCGCCCGACTGGCCAGCGATGATTTTCAGCGCAGCGCCGTCGAGGCGCCGGCGAGCATCCAGCGCTCGGTGGCCAAACGGCAGGCGGAGTTCCTCGCCGGGCGAGTCTGTGCACGGGCCGCGCTGCTACAGCTGGAAGGCCTGGACTTCAGCCCGGCCATTGGTGAAGACCGGGCACCGGTCTGGCCTGCGCACATCACTGGTTCGATCACCCACAGCACTGGCCGGGCCGCGGCGATCGTGGCGAACAAAAGCCATTGGCGCGGCCTGGGCATGGACCTGGAAAACCTGCTCAACCCCGAACGGGCTGAACGCCTGGCCGGGGAAATCCTCAATCCGCCGGAGCTACAGCGCATGGCGGCCGGTCAACACGATCAACGGGCGTTGCTGGTCACCCTGACTTTCTCGGTCAAGGAAAGTCTGTTCAAGGCGCTCTATCCGATCGTTCAGCAACGCTTTTATTTCGAACACGCTGAAGTGCTGGAGTGGAGTGAGTCGGGTGAGGTGCGGTTGCGACTGCTTACCGATTTGTCCAGCGAATGGCGCAGCGGCACCGAGCTGGATGCGCAGTTCGGGGTCAAGGACGGACAGTTGCTGAGTCTGGTCAGCATCAAGACCTGACGATTTTCGGTGTTTGGCATGACCCCATCGCGGGCAAGCCCGCTTCCACAGTTGATCGTGTTTATCTGGAAAGACTCGGTCCCCAGTGGGAGCGGGCTTGCCCGCGAAAGCGTCAGATCGGTCACCACTTTCCTTGAGGCAAAAGAAAACCCCCGACCCGCCAGAGGCTGATCGGGGGTTTCGAGTAAGCGCCTTGCGGCGCTTACCGGCTCAGCTTATTGGCAAGCTTCGCAATCCGGCTCGTCGATGGCGCAAGCCTTCGGCACTGGAGCAGGGCCGGCAGGCGCTGCCAGGACCGAATCTTCACCGTGGTTGCCGCCGCTGGAAACAGCGTTCAGCTTGCCGGTGTTGATGGTCGATTTCTCGGTGCTGGTCGCGGCCAGGGCACGGAGGTAGTAAGTGGTTTTCAGGCCACGGTACCAGGCCATGCGGTACGTCACGTCCAGTTTCTTGCCCGAAGCGCCAGCGATGTACAGGTTCAGCGACTGAGCCTGGTCGATCCACTTCTGACGACGGCTGGCGGCGTCGACGATCCACTTGGTGTCCACTTCGAAGGCAGTCGCGTAGAGCTCTTTGAGCTCTTGCGGGATGCGCTCGATCTGCTGCACCGAACCGTCGTAGTACTTCAGGTCGTTGATCATGACCGAGTCCCACAGGCCGCGAGCCTTGAGGTCGCGAACCAGGTACGGGTTGATCACGGTGAATTCGCCCGACAGGTTCGATTTCACATACAGGTTCTGGTAAGTCGGTTCGATCGACTGCGATACGCCGGTGATGTTGGCGATGGTCGCGGTCGGTGCGATGGCCATGATGTTGGAGTTACGAATGCCTTTCTGTACACGGGCGCGAACCGGTGCCCAGTCCAGGGTTTCGTTCAGGTCGACATCGATGTACTTCTGGCCACGGGCCTCGATCAGGATCTGTTGCGAATCCAGCGGCAGGATGCCTTTGGACCACAGCGACCCCTGGAACGTCTCGTACGAGCCGCGCTCGTCGGCCAGGTCGCAGGAAGCCTGGATCGCGTAGTAGCTGACCGCTTCCATCGACTTGTCGGCGAACTCGACGGCAGCGTCGGAACCGTAAGGGATGTGCTGCAGGTACAAAGCGTCCTGGAAGCCCATGATGCCCAGACCGACCGGACGGTGCTTGAAGTTGGAGTTCTTCGCTTGCGGCACCGAGTAGTAGTTGATGTCGATCACGTTGTCGAGCATGCGCACGGCGGTGTTCACGGTGCGTTGCAGCTTGGCGGTGTCCAGCTTGCCGTCGACGATGTGGTTCGGCAGGTTGATCGATCCCAGGTTGCAAACGGCGATCTCGTCCTTGTTGGTGTTCAAGGTGATCTCGGTGCACAGGTTAGAGCTGTGGACCACGCCGACGTGCTGCTGCGGGCTGCGCAGGTTGCACGGGTCCTTGAAGGTCAGCCACGGGTGGCCGGTTTCAAACAGCATGGACAGCATTTTGCGCCACAGGTCTTTGGCCTGGATGGTCTTGAACAGCTTGACCTTGCCCGGGTACTCGGTCAGGGCTTCGTAGTACTCGTAACGCTCTTCGAAGGCCTTGCCGGTCAGGTCGTGCAGGTCCGGCACTTCGGATGGCGAGAACAGGGTCCACTTGCCGTCATCGAAGACACGCTTCATGAACAGGTCAGGGATCCAGTTGGCGGTGTTCATGTCGTGGGTACGACGACGGTCATCACCGGTGTTCTTGCGCAGCTCGATGAACTCTTCGATGTCCATGTGCCAGGTTTCCAGGTAGGCACACACAGCGCCTTTGCGCTTGCCACCCTGGTTAACGGCAACGGCGGTGTCGTTCACTACTTTCAGGAACGGAACCACACCCTGGGATTTGCCGTTGGTGCCCTTGATGTACGAACCCAGCGCACGAACCGGCGTCCAGTCGTTGCCCAGGCCGCCAGCGAATTTCGACAGCATGGCGTTGTCGTGGATCGCGTGGTAGATGCCCGACAGGTCATCCGGCACGGTGGTCAGGTAGCAGCTCGACAGCTGTGGACGCAGGGTACCGGCGTTGAACAGGGTCGGGGTCGAAGCCATGTAGTCGAAGGACGACAGCAGGTTGTAGAACTCGATGGCACGGGCTTCGCGGTCTTTCTCTTCGATCGCCAGGCCCATGGCCACGCGCATGAAGAAGATCTGCGGCAGTTCGAAACGCACGCCATCCTTGTGGATGAAGTAACGGTCGTACAGGGTTTGCAGGCCCAGGTAGGTGAATTGCTGGTCGCGCTCGTGGTTGATCGCCTTGCCCAGTTTTTCCAGGTCGAAGGAGGCCAGCTCAGGGTTCAGCAGCTCGTATTCGATACCCTTGGCGATGTAGGCCGGCAGCGCCTTGGCGTACAGGTCGACCATCTCGTGGTGAGTGGCGCTTTCGGCGACGCCGAGGAAGCCCAGGCCTTCGGCACGCAGGGTGTCCATCAGCAGGCGCGCGGTCACGAACGAGTAGTTAGGCTCGCGCTCGACCAGGGTACGGGCAGTCATCACCAGGGCGGTGTTGACGTCGGTCAGGGCCACACCGTCGTACAGGTTCTTCAGGGTTTCGCGCTGGATCAGGTCGCCGTCGACTTCTTCCAGGCCTTCGCACGCTTCGGTGACGATGGTGTTCAGGCGGCCCATGTCCAGCGGCGCCAGGCTGCCGTCGGCACGGGTAATGCGGATCGACGGGTGCGCTTGTACCGGCTCTTCGGTGGTACGAACGGCACGTTCCTTGGAACGGGCATCACGGTAGATCACGTAGTCGCGAGCGACTTTCTGCTCGCCGGCACGCATCAGGGCCAGTTCGACCTGGTCCTGGATTTCTTCGATGTGGATGGTGCCGCCCGATGGCATGCGACGCTTGAAGGTCGCAGTGACCTGTTCGGTCAGGCGGGCAACAGTGTCGTGGATTCGCGACGAGGCAGCAGCGGTGCCGCCCTCAACTGCGAGAAACGCTTTGGTGATGGCGACGGTGATTTTGTCATCGGTGTAGGGAACGACAGTGCCGTTACGCTTGATCACGCGCAGTTGGCCAGGCGCGGTGGCGGACAGATCCGAATTCGAATCAGCGGCCTGCGGCAAGGTGCCCTGCGGGTTCTCGCGAGTTGTGTCGGTTTGCATGGGGGAGTGTCTCCACATTCTCTATGTTTGTTTGGGCACCATCACGGTGCCCACCGTTCCGTCCTGAAGCACTACAACCGGCGAGCGCCGGGCATAACAACTTCGGGACAGTAGGAAGGGGGCTTTATCGGGCGCCGCTTCCATGCCGAAGTCTTTGGTCTCACGCCTTGGGCCTGAAACCGGGGTCCGTTATAGGTGACAGTTGGGACTGCAACACCTGTACCGTTTTCACCACTCGGGGCCGAAATACAGTAGCCATCCGCACGCGCGGTTTGGTCTTTCGAAAATACGTTTGGCTCAACCGGACAGAGGCAATAAAAGCGCTTGAAATTGGTGTCTGGTTTGTGTTTGGTTTTTCGCGCAAAACCCTATATCTAGGGTTTTTTTAGCGCCGGGCTACAAGATAATGCGTTTGGGGGGGCGATTGCAACGTACTGCCTGTGGATAAACCTGTGCGTAAATTGTGTGTGAAAGAGGGAACCGGCGTGTAGGCCGCGATGCTGCTGGACCGGACCTTTTTTCAGCATTTTTCTGCGATCGAAAACGCTCGGGCGGATTTTTAAGGGCGCGAACCCTATCACAAAAAACCGTGTCGTCCGAACGTATTTCCCCGCTTGTGTTCTCGACGGGCGGCGTTTATACAATCGGCCCAGCGTGTATACATATTTGTCCCCCCGAATCATTACAAAAAAACGGGCGGATCCTTCCTTATTAGTGGTTTTGGCAAGCAGAGGTCACCCGTGGAGCAAGAAGCCTGGCAGGTATTGATTGTGGAGGACGACCAGCGACTGGCCGAACTGACCCGCGATTACCTGGAAGCCAATGGCCTGCGTGTATCGATCGAAGGAGATGGTGCCCTCGCTGCGAACCGCATCATCAAGGAACAACCGGATCTGGTGATCCTCGACCTGATGCTCCCCGGTGAAGATGGCCTGAGCATTTGCCGCAAGGTCCGCGCCCGCTATGACGGCCCGATCCTGATGCTCACCGCCCGCACCGACGACACCGACCAGATTCTCGGCCTGGACCTGGGCGCTGACGACTATGTGTGCAAACCGGTGCGCCCGCGCCTGCTGTTGGCGCGCATCCAGGCCCTGCTGCGCCGTAGTGAAACGCCCGACGTCACCCCGGAAAAACAGCGGCGTCTACAGTTCGGCCCGCTGATCGTCGACAACGCCTTGCGCGAAGCCTGGCTGCAGGGCAACGGCATCGAGCTGACCAGCGCCGAATTCGACTTGCTCTGGCTATTGGTGGCCAATGCCGGGCGCATCCTCTCGCGGGAAGAGATTTTCACCGCGCTGCGGGGCATCGGCTATGACGGCCAGGACCGTTCCATCGATGTGCGCATCTCGCGCATCCGCCCGAAGATCGGCGATGACCCGGAGCATCCACGGCTGATCAAGACCGTACGCAGCAAAGGCTATCTGTTCGTTCCCGAGGCTTGCGTAGACCAGACCCTGTGAACTCGATCTTCCTGCGTATCTATGGCGGCATGTGCGCCGCGCTGATTCTGGTGGCGGTGCTCGGTGTGCTGGCGTTGCACCTGCTCAATCAGGTGCGCAGCGAGCAATACCGCGAGCGCCTGGCCCACGGCACGTTTTCGCTGATGGCCGACAACCTGCAGCCGATGAACCAGACCGAGCGCCACCGGGCCTTGCTGGTGTGGGAGCGGCTGCTGGGGATTCCGCTGGCGCTGAAAACCTTTGCCGAGACTGACCTTGACCTGACTCAACGCACTCGTGTGTTGCGCGGCCAGGCATTGGTGGAGCAGACCGGACCGCACGCGGCGAAGGTCTACAAGCTGCTCAGCGAAAAGGAGCAGTTGATGCTCACCGGGGAAGTGCAACAGATCAGCGAGCAACTGGCCCGGGCGACCATCTACCTGTTGACCGATGAACTGGTGCGCACCCCGGTAGCCGACCAGCCCTTGCGCCTGGCGCAATTGAAGCAAGACAAGGGCTTTGGCTTCGACCTGCGCCTGGTCACGGTTGACGAGGCGGACATGGACGAAGACCAGAGCCGCCGGGTGTCCGAGGGTGACACCGTGATGGCGCTGGGCAAGGAAGGCGATTCGATCCGGGTGTTTGCCGGCATGGTCGGCACGCCGTGGGTCCTGGAAATCGGCCCGTTGTACCAGATGAATCCTTATCCGCCGGAGTGGCTGGTACTGATTGCTGCGCTGGGCCTGACGCTGATCGGTTTGATCGTCTATCTGCTGGTGCGTCAGCTGGAGCGGCGCTTGCGTGGCCTGGAAGCGGCGGCCACGCGCATTGCCAAGGGCAGCCTGGAAACCCGCGTGCCGGCGCGCGGCGCGGACTCGGTCGGGCGGCTGGCCTCGGCGTTCAACGGCATGGCCGAGCACTTGCAACAGTTGCTGGCGATTCAGCGCGAACTGGTGCGCGCGGTGTCCCACGAGTTGCGCACACCGGTGGCGCGTCTGCGCTTTGGCCTGGAAATGATCGGCTCGGCCACCACGCCGCAAGCCCTGGAAAAATACTGCCAGGGCATGGACAACGACATCGAGGATCTCGACCGGCTGGTGGACGAGATGCTGACCTACGCTCGGCTCGAACAGGGTTCTCCGGCACTGAATTTCCAGCGGATCGATCTGGATGCGTTGGTCAATCAGGTGATTGAAGAACTGGCGCCGTTGCGTGCCGACGTCACGGTACAGCGGGGTTTGTGCCTGTCGGCCGCTGATAACGACGATGCCTGGGTCGAGGCCGAACCGCGTTATCTGCACCGGGCGATCCAGAACCTGGTGAGCAATGCCATGCGCCATGCGCAATCACGGGTGACCATCAGCTATCAGGTGGGGCAGCAGCGCTGCCGGGTGGATATCGAGGATGACGGGCCGGGTGTGCCGGAGTCGGCGTGGGAGAAGATCTTCACGCCGTTCCTGCGCCTCGACGACAGCCGCACCCGTGCATCGGGCGGGCATGGACTGGGGTTGTCGATCGTGCGGCGCATCATCCATTGGCACGACGGACGTGCGTTGATCGGCAAGAGCAAGAGCCTGGGCGGGGCGTGTTTCAGCCTGAGCTGGCCGCGCAATCAGGAGAAGCGTTGAGGTCTGTGTAGTCTGTGATGACCTCTTCGCGGGCCAGGCCATCATATCCAACACAAAACCTCAGGCTACAAAAAAGCCCCTCTGATGAGGGGCTCCTTGCACAGCACATTCCAGCATCAGGTCATCTGAATGATGGTCTGCATGATGGTGCTCTGGGTGGAGATAGTCTTGGCGTTCGCCTGGTAGTTGCTCTGCCCCTTGATCAGGTCGACCAGTTCGTTGGTCAGGTTGACGTTGGACTCTTCCAGGGAGTTGGAAACGATCGAACCCAGGGTGCCGGTTTCCGGGGCATCGTAACCAGGAATACCCGACACATAGGTTTCCTTCCAGCTGGTGCCGCCTACTGGCTGCAAACCTTGTTCGTTGGTGAAGCTGGCCAGGGAAATCTGGCCGATCGCCTTGGTCTGGTTGTTGCTGAAGTTGGCCAGCAGCACACCGCTGCCGTCGATGGTCAGGTTGGTGATCTGGCCAGTCGCGTAGCCGTTCTGCGCAGGAATCGAACGCGCGGTGTCGGCGTTGAACTGCGTGGTATTGGCCATTGAAATGGTCACACCTGCCGGGTCGGCACTTGCCCCGTTGGGGGTCCAGACGCCGCCGGTCACGGAGCCCGGAGTCCAGCCAGTGATTTTCAGGTCATTGCCGATAACCGGTGCAGGTGTCGGAACGGTCGGCGGAACAGTCGGCGGTACCGGCGTGCTGACCGAAACCAGTTTGCCGCTCGAATCGAACGTCATGGTCGAAGGAATCGGAGCCGTCACGGCAGGGTCGCTGCCATCCGGGTTGCGACCATCGATCAGGGTGTAGGTATCCCAGGTGTTCGGACCCGTCTTGACCATGTACTGGTCCATGGGGTGCTGGTTACCCTGCGTATCGAAAACCGGGGTAGTGAACTGCTTGGTGTAAGTGGCGGGCTTGCTCGGATCGAACTTGTTGGTAGCCACAGTCTGATCGATCACCGCAGCCGTGGAGTTCAGGTTGATCATCGACGAAACGGTGTTGGTGGCCTTCGGGGCCAGGTTGGAGGTGTCGATTTGCAGGTCGGTCAACACGCCATTGAGAATCTTGCCATTGGCATCTACACCGTAACCCTGCAAACGGGCCGTACCGTCGCTATTGGTAACGTAACCTTCTTTGTCAGTCTTGAAAGTACCGGCACGGGTGTAAGTCAGCGAACCATTGTTGTTCAGGACGAAGAAACCGTTGCCCTGGATACCCATGTCGAGCACGTTGCCGGTGTTGCTCACGTCACCCTGGGTGAACTGCTGGGAAACGTTGGCCAGACGCACGCCGTTGCCGATGGTCTTGCTGCCGGTACCCAGGCGGGTCGCCGAGTACACGTCTTCGAATTCTGCACGGGACGATTTGAAACCGGTGGTCGCAACGTTGGCGATGTTGTTGCCGGTCACGTCCAGTTGCTTGTTGGCTGCAAAGAGACCGCTAAGGCCGATATTGAAAGACATCATCCACTCCTTTGTGCCGTATTAGTCGGCTTTACATACCAATGGTTTGTACTTTGGACAGGGCAACGCTGCCCAGCCCGGCCAGGTTGAGCATCAGCTCCCCGCCGGTCTGGCTGATGGTCACGCTGTTGACGGTCGCGGGCAGGTTGGTGATCAACGCGACGGACTTGCCATCGATGGAGGTCGTGGCGCCGAAGGCGAAGGTGCCCGCAGGTACCGTCTCACCCGCATCGTTCTTGCCGTCCCAGATGAAGCTGGCGTTGCCGGCCTTCTGCGAACCCAGGTCGATGGTGCGCACGGTCTTGCCGGTTGCGTCGGTGATTTTCAGGGTGGCGGACGCCACCGAAGTCGGCACGACCACCGTGCCGCTGAGGCTCTTGGTAGTGTCGACCACGGCCTTGTCGCCCGGAGCGATAACCGAACGACCCACCAGCGACGACGCCTGCAAGGCCTGGGACGAGTTGTAGTTGCTGGCCAGGCCGCTCACGGTGTCGTTGAGCGTGGTAATGCCTTCCAGGCTGCTGAACTGTGCCAACTGGGCCACGAACGCGCCGTTGTCCTGAGGCTCCAGCGGGTTCTGGTTTTTCAGCTGGGTCACCAGCAACTGCAGGAACGCATCCTTGCCCAGGGCCTGGCTGCCCGTAGACTTGCCGGTTGCCGACGCCAGACCATCAGTCGTGGGGTTGGTCTTGATCGAGGAATTGGCCAGGATGTCGTTGAGGCTCAAACCGCTAGTGGAATCGGTAACACTCATCTGAGTCGCCCCTTATCACTGACCGAGGGTCAGGACTTTCTGCATCATGGTTTTGGCGGTGTTCATCATTTCGGCGTTGGTCTGGAACGAACGGCTCGCGGAAATCATGTCGGCCATTTCCTCCACCACGTTGACGTTCGGGTAGTAGACGTAACCCTTGGCATCGGCCGCCGGATGGTTCGGCTCGTAGCGCGCCTCGAGGTTGCTCTGGTCTTCGACTACACCCAACACCTGCACGCCCTGACCGGCCGCGTCCTGGCTCTGGAACAGCGAGTCGCTGCCGCCGCTCTGGCCGCCCTGGAACATGGTGGCGAACACCGGGTGACGCGCGCGGTAGGTCTGGTCGATGCTCGACGACACGGTCTCGGCGTTGGCGATGTTCGAAGCGACGGTGTTCAAACGCGTGGTCTGCGCACTCATGCCGCTACCGGCAATGTTGAAAACACTGGATAGAGACATGGCTTACTCTCCGCGCAGGGCTGACACCAGCCCTTTGAATTTGCTGTTGAGCAGGGTGAAGCTGGCCTGGAAGCCGATCGCGTTTTCCGCGTAGTTCGACTGTTCCAGCTGAGCGTCCACGGTGTTCTGGTCGATCGACGGTTGCATCGGCGTGCGATACAGCAACGACTCGTCGCCATTGCCCAGGCCTTCCGCTTCGATGTGACGGCTGTTGGTCATGTTCAAGGCGAAGGTGCCGTTTTTGGTTTTCTCGTTCTGCTCGGCGAGTACCTTCGAGAAGTCCAGGTCCCGAGCCTTGTAGTTCGGGGTATCGGCGTTGGCGATGTTGTTGGCCAGGACTTCGGCACGTTGGGCGCGGAAGCCCAGGGCTTGTTCGTGGATACCGAGCGCTTTATCGAAGCTGATGCTCATGTCGGGAAACCTTCGGGTGACCTGATTTTTCGTAGGATCAACTTAGCAAGCCCCATGCCAATTCAAAAAAGCCCGGAAACCGGGGCTTTGCCGGCCATGGCAACGCGGCAATGCCAGAAAAGCGGCAACGGTTTTCCGCCGAATGTCGCTTTTCTGCCGCCTTACTTGATTTGGAGGACAACACTTGACCCTGTGGGAGCGGGCTTGCCCGCGAAGGCGTCGTGTCAGCCGATATGACTTTTCTGATCTACCGCTTTCGCGGGCAAGCCCGCTCCCACAGGGAGTAGGTGGTGCCCGTGAGAAATCAGCAGGCATAAAAAAACGGGAGCCCCTGAGGACTCCCGTTTTTTGCCGACGCCAGCGAAATCACTTCGCCTGGTAAATGATCCCCGGGCTGCACTGGACCATCTGGTAATGATCCGGCAAACCATTCAGTGCTTCGGAAGCACCAAGGAACAGGTAACCGCCCGGCTTCAACGTGCTGTGGATGCGCAACAGGATGTCCTTCTTCACCTCGGCGGAGAAGTAGATCAACACGTTGCGGCAGAACACGATGTCGAACTTGCCGAGGCTCGCATAGCTGTCCAGCAGGTTGAACGAACGGAATTCCACCCGGCTCTTGATCGGTGCCTTGATCGCCCAGCGCCCCGGCCCTTTCGGGTCGAAATAACGCTGCAGGCGCTCAGGCGACAGACCGCGACCGATAGCCAGACTGTCGTATTCGCCGGTCTTGCAGTTGTTCAGCATGGTGCCGGACAGGTCGGTGGCAACGATCTGCACGCCCATCCTCAACTGGCCCAGGTTGACCCGCTCGAACTCGTCGATGGACATCGACAGCGAATACGGCTCCTGGCCCGACGAGCACGCCGCCGACCAGATGCGCAGGCGCTGGCCGGGACTGGCCTTGATCGCTTCGGGCAGTACCTTGTTCTTCAAGACTTCAAACGGGTAGGTGTCTCGAAACCACAGGGTTTCGTTGGTGGTCATGGCATCCACCACCTGTTCGCGCAAACCGCTGCGCGGCTGGGTCTGCATGCGCTGAACCAGCTCACCCAAAGACTTGATGCCTTGCTGTTCCATCAGTTTGTTGAGACGGCTGGAGACCAGGTACTGCTTGTTTTCACCGAGCAAAATGCCACAGGCTTTTTCCAGGAATACCCGGAACTGTTCGAAATCCAAATTACCCGTAGACAATGATGCCGCCTCTTAAATCGTGTTGACTGCCAGGGGTGCAGGCCCCTGGCTGATATCTGCTGCCTTGATCCGGTCGACCACCCGGGATGCCAGGTCATCAGGACGGAACTTGGCCAGGAAGTCATCGGCACCGACCTTCTTGACCATCGCCTGATTGAACACTCCCGACAACGAAGTATGCAGGATGATATGAAGCTTTTGCATGCGCGGGTCGTTGCGGATTTCCGCCGTCAGGGTGTACCCGTCCATCTCCGGCATTTCGATGTCGGAGATCATCATCAGGAACTCTTCTTCCGGCTTCTTGCCCTCGTCGACCAGTTTGCGCAGGTAATCCAGCGCTTGCCGACCGTCGTTCAACGCCACCACTTCGACACCGACCGTTTGCAGGCAACGCGTGACCTGCTTGCGCGCCACCGACGAGTCGTCGACCGTCAGCACACGCAACGAAAGCGCCTTGTGCTGGGTTTCGACATCCACCACACCCACGGAAATCGCTTCCGGCGTCGGTGCCACTTCCGCCAGCACTTTCTCGACGTCGATGATTTCAACCAACTGATTGTCGACTCGCGTCACCGCCGTCAGGTAGTGATCGCGTCCGGTGCCCTTGGGTGGCGGATGGATCTCCTCCCAGTTCATGTTGACGATGCGCTCCACCGAGCGAACCAGGAAACCCTGGGTCTTGGTGTTGTACTCCGTGATGATCACGAAGGGATTGTTCTTGTCCTTCAAAGCACCGGAGCCGGTCGCCATCGCCAGATCAAGGATCGGAATGGTCGCCCCCCGGATGTTCGCCACGCCGCACACGACAGGACTGGACTTGGGCATCAGAGTCAGTTTGGGGCATTGCAGCACCTCCCGAACCTTGAAAACGTTGATCCCGTACAGCTGCTGGCCGTCGAGACGGAACAACAACAGCTCAAGGCGATTCTGCCCCACCAGTTGCGTGCGCTGGTTCACCGAATCCATTACACCAGCCATGCCCAGACTCCTACACCAACGCCAAGTGTTGTTGCGACGCGCCTTCATCACTGAACGGCACGGCGCTTGCTTTTTTAATCGTTATGAACACAGAACCGACATTTTTCCGACACTTGACCACACCCTGCCGAAAATTGCTCGGCGTGCTGGCGGCCGTTTGCCTGCTCAACGCTGGCAGCCCTGCCCTTGCTGACACGGTTACCTTGCCTGACATGCTTATCGGCGTCACTCAGGGCTTTCTTGAATTCACCGTAGAAGACTATCTGGCCACCAGTCAAACGGAAGGTCGCTACGAAATCCAGGTCAACCCGCTCGACCCGCGCATGCACATGCCCATGTGCGACAAGGAATTGACAGCGACCCTTGAGAGTCCCAAGCCGCTGGGGCGGGTCACGGTCAAGGTCCGCTGCGAGGGCGCTTCCCCCTGGACAGTGTTCGTACCCGCTCAAGTCCGCCTGTTTCGCGATGTCGTGACCACCGCCCGGCCACTGCGCCGCGCCGCCATTGTCGAGCTTGGGGATGTAATCCTGCGCGAGCGCGATATCAGCCTGATCGGCCAGGGCTACCTGACCTCCCTCGACCAGGCGGTCGGACAGTGTCTGACCCGACCAATGGTCGCCGACCAGGTGATTACCCTGGTGCATATCGAACAGGCCGAGGTCATCCGCAAGGGTGATCAGGTGGTGATTACCGCCCGCAGCGGCACGCTCAGCGTGCGCATGCCGGGTGAAGCCCTGTCGAACGGCAGCCTGAGCGAACAGATCCGGGTGAAAAACCTCAATTCCCAGCGAGTCATCAAGGCGCAGGTGATGGCGCCGGGGCAGGTGGAAGTGTCCATGTAAAGCTCACTGTTCATCGGAATGTGGCGCTTGCCGCGGCGGTTCCCTAGACTGTGCTCCATGCAGGGCAAGCGCTGACGCGCGCGAGGTTCATTGATAAATGAGCCTAAAGTTTTCCAGGGAATGGCCGAAACCATGGCAAGCGTCCAAATTCCCAGAGGTTTTTTATCATGGTCATCGATTTCAGCCGTTTGAACAGCTCCTCGTCCCTTACGGGCAGTACACGTACCAGCGCCAGCAAGGAAAGCGCCGAAGCCGACAAATCCGCGCCGCTGGAGTCCGCGGCCGAACAGGCCGGTACCGTCAAAAGCGGGGAATCGGTACATCTCAGCAATGAGGCTCAACAGTTGCAGAAGGTCACTGACAAGCTGCGCGATCAGCCTGCCGTCGACAAAGCCCGCGTGGCCGAGTTGAAAGCAGCGATTGCCGATGGCAGCTATAAAGTCGACAGCAACCGTGTAGCCAGCAAACTGCTCAACTTCGAAGCCCAGCGCTAGGCCACCGCCGGCGCCAGGCTTTTGGACGCTTAAAACCCAAGGCCAGCCATGCACGACACTCATTTACTGCAACTGATCACCGACGACTTTGCTCCAGCGCAACACTTGCTGGAGTTACTGCAGACCGAATCCCTCGCCTTGCATGGCCGTGACATGCCATTGCTCGAGGGCATCCTGGCGCAGAAACAGGCATTGGTCGTTCTGCTCGAACAGCATGGCCGCAAGCGCAGTGAAATTCTCGCCAGCCTCAACCTGCCGACCAACCGTACCGGCCTGGAGCAACTGGCCAGCCAGTCGAGCATCGGTGACCAGTTGCTGGCGCAAAGTGACGTGCTGACCAATCTCCTGGCCCAGTGCCAGGCCATCAATGCCAACACCGGCCAG
>NZ_AKJL01000041.1 GCF_000282355.1 Pseudomonas sp. GM49 | reverse complement strand
GCGCCAGTGGCTGGAAGCCGTCAGTGGCGAAAGCCTGCAGGCCAGCGGACTGCAGGAGGACGTGCAGGGTGCTCATCCATTGGCTCAACAGGTTGTGATGTTGCGCCATTCCCGGCGATTCGGTGAAGGCAGCGGTATTGGCCAACTGGCTCGTTGGGTCAACCAGCAGCAACCCGAAGAAGCACGCAAGTTGTTGTCTGCGCGAAGCCATGACGACGTGTATTCCTTGTCCCTCAAGGGGGAGCAGGACCGGGCTCTGGAACGCTTGCTGCTCGAAGGCCACGGTGAAGGGCCGCAGGGTTATCGGCACTACTTGAGCCTGCTGCGCAATCAGCGCCCGGCGCTCGATAGTCCGCTGGAAGATTCACGCTGGACCGACTGGGCCCGGGAGGTGTTGCAAGCCTTCGACGCGTTCCAGTTGTTATGTGCCGTGCGCAAGGGGCCGTGGGGTGTGGAGGGCTTGAACCAGCGAGTGACGGACGCCTTGCTAAGGGCACGCCTGATCGACAGTGACCAGCAGTGGTACGAAGGTCGCCCCGTGCTGATGACCCGCAACGATTACGGCCTGGGTTTGATGAACGGCGATATCGGCATCGCCCTCAAGCTTCCGGAGCGTGAGGGCCCCGAGGCCGGCAAGCAGGTTCTGCGTGTCGCCTTCCCGCGCAATGACGGCCAGGGTGGCGTGCGCTTTGTCCTGCCGAGCCGGCTCAATGATGTCGAAACCGTGTACGCCATGACCGTGCATAAATCCCAGGGCTCGGAATTTGCCCACACCGCGTTGATCCTCCCCGACGCCTTGAACCCTGTGCTGACCAAGGAACTGATCTACACCGGGATCACCCGGGCCAAGAACTGGTTCACCTTGATCGAGTCGCGTGCAGGCGTGTTTGAAGAGGCGGTGAAACGCAGGGTCAAGCGCTTGAGCGGGCTGATGCTGGAGCTGAAGGACGGCAGCGAGCCGACAGACTGAAAGGTCAGTGAGCGATTGTAGGAAATTGTCCGAAGTGGCGTAGTACGTGGCCTCGCTGGCATTTCCTCGCTGTGCTATCGTTGCGGCATCATTTCGCTTCGGTCAAAGAGTATCCCGGCATGAAGGTGGCTGTCAGGACGACAGAGCGCGTCGTTGGCTGTAAGAAAGCGCTGCTTGCCATCCTTCTTTGTCTGCTGGCCAGCGTCGTTTTCGCTCAATCGCAAGCCCCGGTGGGCATGGCGGACCAACGCGCCAAAGCGGTAACCCAGGTGGTCCTCGGCATCCTCAGCTATGCCCGCTGGCCCGTTGAGCCAAAGCTGCTGCGCCTGTGCCTGGTTGGCCCTACCGAATACACCGACGACCTGGTCAAAGGCACGACCCAGGCGACCGGTCGACCTGTCACGGTGCAACGCTTGCTGGCCGACAATCCTTCGATTGTCAGTGACTGCGATGCGGTTTACATCGGCAAGCTGACCGGCGAACAACGCAGCCGATTGTTTGCCGCGTTGATCGGGCATCCGGTGTTGAGCATTAGCGAGAGTGACGAGCAGTGCACTGTTGGCAGCTTGTTTTGCTTGCGGGTCAGCGACGAGCAGGTGTCGTTCGAGGTCAATCTCGACTCCGTCGCTCGTAGCGGTGTACGCATCCATCCGAGTGTGCTGCAACTCTCCCGCCGCAAGCCGGCGGCGTCATGAATCTACTGACTCCGGGCAGTCGCCCGACTTTGCATTCGGTCATCGGTCGTGGCAACTTGCTCGTCGCGCTGGTGGGCGTCGCCATGGCCAGTGTTTCGCTGACGTTGCTCGGCGTGCTGGCTTTGCGTGTGTACGCGGATCACAACCTGCACCTGATCGCACGCTCGATCACCTACACCGTGGAAGCCGCGGTGGTGTTCAACGACAAACCCGCTGCCACCGAGGCGCTGGCGTTGATTGCGTCCACCGAAGAAGTGGCCGACGCCCAGGTGTTCGACCGGCAGGGGCAGTTGCTGGCCCGTTGGCAACGACCGGAAACCGGATGGGGCTCCGATCTCGAACTGCGCATCGCCAAAGCGTTTCTCGAAGAACCGATGAGCATGCCGATCCTGCATCAAGGGCGGGAAATCGGCAGCATCAGGCTCACCGGTCATGGCGCCAGCCTGATGCGCTTTTTGCTCAGCGGCCTGATGGGTATCGTCTTGTGCACGGCCGTGAGTGCCTGGGTTGCGCTCTTTTTGGCACGCCGACAACTTCGCGGGATCATCAAGCCCCTGCGCAACCTGGCCACCGTCGCCCACGCCGCGCGCAGTGAACGGGCCTTCGACAAGCGCGTGCCGCCCGCCGACATTGCCGAGCTCGACGATTTCGGCAACGACTTCAATGCCCTGCTCGATGAACTCGAAGCCTGGCAATCGCACCTGCAAAGCGAAAACGAATCCCTGGCTCACCAGGCCAGTCACGACAGCCTCACCGGATTGCCCAACCGGGCGTTTTTCGAAGGTCGCCTGATGCGTGCGCTGCGCAACGCCAACAAGCTCGGCGAGCGAGTGGCGGTGTTGTTTCTCGACAGCGATCGCTTCAAGGAGATCAACGACAGTTTCGGCCATGCGGCGGGGGATGCGGTGTTGGTGGCCGTGGCCAACCGGGTACGCGCTCAACTGCGGGAAGGAGACCTGGTGGCGCGGTTGGGTGGCGATGAGTTTGCCGTGCTGCTGACACCGCTGCACAAGACCGAAGACGCCGAACGGATTGCCGACAAGATTCTGGCCAGCATGGACATGCCTATTCCATTGCCGGGCAGCACCCAGGTATTGACCTCACTCAGTATCGGCGTCGCGGTGTACCCGGATCATGGCGCAACGCCGGGTGCCCTGCTCAATGCCGCCGATGGGGCGATGTACCAGGCCAAGCGCCTGTCCCGAGGCGCACAGTACACGGCAGGGTCGGATCACCCTGCCGCCGATGTTCAAAACAGGAGCTGATTTCCGTGTTCATTTTCAACCCGCGTTCCCTGCGTTTTTTCACCATGACTTTGCTCGTGGCCTTGCTGAGCCTGGCCGGTTGCCAGACCACCCCGCCAAAAGGCCTGACCCCGGCGCAAATCGCCGTGCTGAAACAGCAAGGGTTCGAACTGACCGACGATGGCTGGGCCTTCGGTTTGTCCGGCAAGGTGTTGTTCGGCAGCGACGATGACAGCCTGAACAAGCAGAGCACCGAGATCGTCGAGCGCATCGGCAAGGCGCTGCTCGGTGTGGGTATCGAGGGAGTGCGGGTCGATGGTCACACCGACGCATCGGGCAAAGAGGCTTACAACGAGCAACTGTCCGTGCGCCGGGCGAAAAGCGTGGCCAGGGTTCTCAACACGGTCGGCATGAAGCCGGAAAATATCCAGTTACGCGGCCTGGGCAGCAGCGTACCGGTGGCCACCAACAGCACCTCCAGTGGCCGCACCGAGAATCGCCGGGTCGCAATCGTCGTCAGCTCCGACTAATCGGCAAACAACATCTCCCGGCTTTCGCCCATCAGCAGGCCCTGATTCTGCTCGGTGACCTGGCGGATGTAATCCCACAACAGGGTGATCCGCTTGAGCTTCCTCAGGTCTTCGCGGCAGTACATCCAGAACTGTCGAGTGATGTTGATTTCCTGCGGCAACACCGGCAGCAGGCGAGGGTCCTGAGTGGCGAGGAAGCACGGCAGGATTGCCAGTGAACGCCCCTGCTGCGCCGCCACGAACTGCGCGATCACGCTGGTGCTGCGCAGATTGGCACTGGCGCCCGGCAGCACGTTGGCCAGGTACAGCAGCTCCGAGCTGAACGCCAGGTCGTCGACATAACTGATAAACGAATGTTTCGCCAAGTCTGCCGGGCGGCGGATCGGCGGGTGGTTGTCCAGATAATCCTGGGTCGCGTACAGCTGTAACCGGTAGTCGCACAGCTTGCAGCAGACGTACGGGCCATGCTCCGGACGCTCCAGGGCGATGACGATGTCGGCCTCGCGCTTGGACAGGCTGATGAAGTGCGGCAGCGGCAGGATATCCACCGAAATGGCCGGATAGGTGTCGACGAAGTGGCTCAGCTGCGGCGTGATGAAAAAGCTGCCGAAACCTTCGGTGCAGCCCATGCGCACATGGCCGGACAGCGCCACGCCGGACCCGGAAACCTGCTCGCACGCCATGTGCAAGGTGCTTTCGATCGATTCGGCATACCCCATCAACCGCTGGCCTTCGGCGGTCAGGACAAAGCCGTTGGTCCGGGATTTCTCGAACAGCAAGGTGCCCAACGCCGTTTCCAGGGAGCTGATGCGCCGCGACACCGTGGTGTAGTCCACCGCCAGGCGCTTGGCCGCAGTGCTGGCTTTGCGTGTGCGGGCGACTTCAAGGAAAAACTTGAGGTCATCCCAGTTCAACGAACCGAGGGAGGTAATGTTTTTTTGCATGTTGGACCGGTTTTTATGTGCGTTCTTATTAGAAGTTTGCACATCTATACTCCAAAAACAGCCCGTTAACCATTTCGCGGCACACGCCTCATCTCAAGGCGACTTTTTCGCCTTGGCTCCCAGATAAAAATAAACATCCGGAGACCCACATGAACGTATCGCTCACGCCTAACGAAACCACCGTGCAGAAGGTCAAACTGTTGATCGACGGCCAGTGGGTCGAGTCCAAGTCCACCGAATGGCACGACATCGTCAACCCGGCGACCCAGCAAGTGCTGGCCAAAGTGCCGTTTGCCACCGCAGAAGAAGTCGACGCCGCCATCAGCGCCGCTCATCGTGCTTTCCAGACCTGGAAGCTGACGCCAATCGGCGCGCGGATGCGCATCATGCTCAAGCTCCAGGCGCTGATTCGCGAGCACTCCAAGCGCATCGCCGCGGTCCTGAGCGCCGAGCAGGGCAAGACCATTGCCGACGCCGAAGGCGATATTTTCCGTGGCCTGGAAGTGGTCGAGCACGCCTGTTCCATCGGCAGCCTGCAAATGGGCGAATTCGCTGAAAACGTCGCCGGTGGCGTCGACACCTACACCCTGCGCCAGCCGATCGGCGTGTGCGCGGGCATCACCCCGTTCAACTTCCCGGCAATGATCCCGCTGTGGATGTTCCCGATGGCTATCGCCTGCGGCAACACCTTCGTGCTCAAACCGTCGGAACAGGACCCGATGTCGACCATGCTCCTGGTGGAGCTGGCGATCGAGGCGGGTATTCCGGCTGGCGTGCTCAACGTCGTGCATGGCGGCAAGGACGTGGTGGACGCGCTCTGCACCCACAAGGACATCAAGGCAGTTTCCTTCGTCGGTTCGACCGCTGTCGGTACCCACGTCTATGACCTGGCGGGCAAACACGGCAAGCGTGTGCAATCGATGATGGGCGCCAAGAACCACGCCGTGGTGCTGCCGGACGCCAATCGCGAACAAGCATTGAATGCGTTGGTGGGTGCCGGCTTCGGTGCTGCCGGTCAACGTTGCATGGCTACTTCTGTGGTGGTGCTGGTGGGCGCGGCCAAGCAATGGCTGCCGGATCTCAAGGCGCTGGCGCAAAAACTCAAGGTCAATGCCGGCAGCGAGCCGGGCACCGATGTGGGTCCGGTGATCTCGAAAAAAGCCAAGGCACGGATTCTCGATCTGATCGAAAGCGGCATCAAGGAAGGCGCCAAACTGGAGCTGGACGGTCGCGAGATCTCGGTTCCCGGTTACGAGAAGGGTAACTTCGTCGGCCCGACTCTGTTCTCCGGCGTGACCACCGACATGCAGATCTACACCCAAGAAATCTTCGGCCCGGTGCTGGTGGTGCTGGAAGTCGCCACTCTCGATGAGGCCATCGCCCTGGTCAACGCCAACCCGTTCGGCAACGGCACAGGCCTGTTCACCCAGAGCGGTGCGGCGGCGCGTAAGTTCCAGAACGAGATCGATGTCGGCCAGGTCGGTATCAACATCCCGATCCCGGTGCCGGTGCCGTTCTTCAGCTTCACCGGTTCCCGTGGTTCCAAACTCGGCGACCTCGGCCCGTATGGCAAGCAAGTGGTGCAGTTCTACACTCAGACCAAGACCGTCACCAGCCGCTGGTTCGATGACGACAGCGTCAACGACGGTGTGAACACCACGATCAACCTGCGTTAAGGAGCCGGACATGAAAATTGCTTTTATCGGTCTGGGCAACATGGGCGCGCCGATGGCGCGCAACCTGATCAAGGCCGGCCATGCACTGCGCCTGGTGGACCTGAACAAAGCCGTGTTGGCGGAGCTGGAGCAACTAGGCGGCAGTATCAGCGCATCGGCCCGCGAAGCGGCAGAGGGCGCCGAACTGGTCATCACCATGCTGCCTGCCGCGGTGCATGTGCGCAGTGTGTGGCTGGGTGAAGACGGCGTGCTCGCCGGTATCGGTAAAGGTGTACCGGCCGTGGATTGCAGCACCATCGATCCGCAGACCGCGCGGGACGTAGCCGCTGCCGCCGCCAAACAGGACGTGGCCATGGCCGATGCACCGGTCTCTGGCGGTACCGGTGGTGCAGCCGCCGGGACGCTGACCTTCATGGTCGGCGCCACCCCTGAACTGTTCGCCACCCTGCAACCGGTACTGGCACAAATGGGCCGCAACATCGTCCATTGTGGTGAGGTCGGCACCGGGCAAATCGCTAAAATCTGCAACAACCTGCTGCTGGGGATTTCCATGGTCGGCGTCAGCGAAGCCATGGCGCTGGGCGATGCCCTGGGCATCGACACCAAGGTGTTGGCGGGCATCATCAACAGCTCTACCGGGCGTTGCTGGAGTTCGGAGATGTACAACCCGTGGCCGGGCATCGTCGAAACGGCGCCGGCGTCGCGCGGTTATACCGGCGGTTTCGGGGCTGAACTGATGCTCAAGGATCTGGGGCTGGCCACTGAAGCGGCGCGTCAGGCGCATCAGCCCGTGGTGCTCGGCGCGGTGGCCCAGCAGCTGTATCAGGCGATGAGTTTGCGTGGGGAAGGCGGCAACGACTTCTCGGCGATCATCAACAGCTATCGCAAACCGCAATAGAAGGGCGGTGGAAAACCTGTGGGAGCGAGCTTGCTCGCGATAGCGGACGGTCAGTCACTTCATTGTTGAAGCTACTGCCGTCATCGCGAGCAAGCTCGCTCCCACAGGGGTTGCATGTACTCAAAGATATTTACCGGGAGATCACGTCGGGTGATCCCCCGGTTTTTTATATCAGGCAAACACGAAATATTTGCGCACGGTTTCCACCACTTCCCACGTCCCTTTCATCCCGGGCTCGATGACGAAAATATCGCCGGCGCGCAGGTGGATCGGCGCCATGCCTTCCGGCGTGATGATGCAGTAGCCTTCCTGGAAGTGGCAGTATTCCCACTTCACGTATTCCACGTACTACTTGCCCGGCGTGCAGATCCAGGTGCCCATGATCTTGCTGCCGTCTTCACTGGTGTAGGCGTTGAGGTTGACGGTGTGCGGGTCGCCTTCGAGTTTTTCCCATTTGCAGGCGTCGAGTACGGGCAGCGGGTGGGTGTCGCGAAGAACGGTAATCGGTGCGGTCATGATGACTCCGGGCATGAGGGAGAGCTGAAGTCGCACCTATAGGGCCTGGCCGGGCATCAGTTGTCTGTGCTCGACATTGATGTATCCAGAAACGCAGCGGCCATTGCTTGGCCGCGTTACCCAAGGCGGTTGAAATTTACCCTCGATAATTGATCGATTTCCGGCGGTTTCTGCGAAAGACCCGAGCATTACCGAAAGTTTTCGCAAGAACATGCACTGGTATCACTCGTATCATTCACTTCGGAAAAGGCCGAGAGCTTTGCTATGAAAAAAACAATGTCGTGGTGGGACATCAGCCCGCCCCTGAGTACCGCAACCCCGACCTGGCCGGGTGATACGCCGTTTCAGGAAGAACGCGTCTGGAGCTTGGGGCCCGAGTGCCCTGTGAATGTCGGGCGCATCACGCTGTCGCCGCACACCGGCGCCCATGTCGACGCGCCACTGCACTACAGCGCGGATGGCAAGGCCATTGGCGAAGTGTCGCTGGACGTCTATATCGGGCCTTGCCGGGTGTTGCATTGCCTGGACAGCAGCCAACTGGTGCAGCCGGAGCAACTGCGGGGGCGCCTGGACCATCTCCCTGAGCGCGTCCTGCTGCGTACTTATCGAAACGCACCGCTGACCACCTGGGACCCGAATTTCACCGCCGTCGCCAAAGAAACCGTCGATCTGCTGGCCAGCCTCGGCGTGCGGCTGATCGGCATCGATACGCCGTCGCTGGACCCGCAGCAATCCAAGACCATGGATTCGCACAACGCGGTGGCGCATCACGGCATGGCCATTCTCGAAGGCATCGTGCTCGATGAAGTCCCCGAAGGCGATTATGAACTGATCGCGCTGCCGTTACGTTTTGCCAATCTCGATGCCAGCCCGGTCCGGGCCATATTGCGTCCACTGAATTCACCGCCACATGAGGAGCCTGCTCAATGAGCCAATGTCCGTATTCGCCTGCCAATCAGACAGAGGAATGGCATAACGCCGAGCTGAATTTTTCCGACTCCATGAGCTACGGCGACTACCTGGACCTGGGGCGTATCCTCAGTGCCCAGCACCCGTTGTCGCCGGACCACAACGAGATGCTGTTCATCATCCAGCACCAGACCTCCGAGCTGTGGATGAAGCTGATGCTGCACGAGCTCAAGGCCGCCCGCGAACACGTTCGGCTGGGTGAGTTGCCGCCGGCCTTCAAGATGCTGGCGCGGGTCTCGCGGATCTTTGATCAGCTGGTGCATGCGTGGACGGTGCTGGCCACCATGACGCCCACCGAGTACCACTCGATCAGGCCTTTCCTGGGGCAATCGTCGGGCTTCCAGTCGTTTCAGTACCGTGAAATCGAGTTCATCCTGGGCAACAAGAGCGCGACGCTATTGCGCCCCCACGCCCATCGGCCGGAGCTGTTGCAGGAGCTCGAAAAAGCCATCGCCACCCCTTCGCTGTATGACGAAGCCATTCGCTTGATGGCCAGCGCCGGCCTGGCGATCGACCCGCAGCGTTTCGAGCATGATCCGACCGCCCCGACGCAGCATGACGCCTCGGTCGAAGCGGCCTGGCGTGTGGTCTACAAGGATCCGTCGCGTTATTGGGATCTCTATCAACTGGCCGAGAAATTCATCGATCTCGAAGACTCGTTCCGCCAGTGGCGCTTCCGCCATGTCACCACGGTCGAGCGGATCATCGGCTTCCAACCCGGCACTGGCGGCACTGAAGGGGTGGGTTATCTGCGCAAGATGCTCGATACCGTACTGTTCCCGGAGTTGTGGCGGGTGCGTTCGACCCTTTGACCTGACAGGCATTAAAAAGCCCCGGCATTCAATGAATGCCGGGGCTTTTTGTTGCACGCAGGATTATTGAGCGACTGGCAAGGCGCGATCCCGCGCCATACGTATCCGGTAGAACAGGTAGATGATCGCCACCCACACCGGGATGGCGATGACCGAGGCGCGTATGCCCGGAATCATCCACATCACGCAGATGATCATGGCCATGAACGCCAGGCACAGGTAGTTGCTGTAGGGAAACCAGAACGACTTGAAGCCTGGCACGATGCCTTGCTGGCCCATGATCTTGCGAAACTTCAGGTGGGTCAGGCTGATCAGCGTCCAGTTGATCATCAACGAGGCGACTACCAGGGCGAACAGCAATTCCAGCGCTTCATGGGGCGCCAGGTAGTTGACCAGCACGGACAGCATGGTGATCAGCGCCGAGATGCCCAGCGCCCGCAGTGGCACGCCCTGTTTGTTCAGTTTCATCAGCGACTTCGGTGCGTCGCCCTGTTCGGCAAGGCCGTAGAGCATGCGGCTGTTGCAGTAGACGCCGCTGTTGTAGACCGAGAGCGCCGCGGTGAGCACCACGAAGTTGAGGATGTGCGCGGCGGTGTCGCTGCCGATCAGCGAGAAGATCTGTACGAACGGGCTGCCGCTGTAGGCATCGCCGGACGCGCCGAGGGTCTGCAGCAGTTGATCCCAGGGGTACAGCGACAGCAGCACGGTGAGTGCGCCGACGTAGAAGATCAACACGCGATAAACCACCTGGTTGATCGCCTTGGGAATCACCTTCCTCGGCTCGCTGGCTTCAGCGGCGGTGATGCCGACCAGTTCCAGGCCGCCGAAGGAGAACATGATGAACGCCATCGACATCAGCAAGCCGGTGGTGCCATTGGGGAAGAAACCGCCGTGGCTCCACAGGTTGCTGACCGACGCCTGTGGGCCGCCGGTGCCGCTGAACAGCATGTAGCAGCCCAGGACGATCATGCCGATGATTGCCACGACCTTGATGATCGCGAACCAGAACTCCATTTCGCCGAAGACTTTGACGTTCATCGTGTTGATCAGGTTGACCAGGACGAAGAACACCGCGGCGCTGACCCAGGTCGGGATCTCCGGCCACCAGAACTGCACGTACTTGCCGACGGCCGTCAGCTCGGCCATGCCCACCAGCACGTACAGCACCCAGTAATTCCAGCCGGACAGGAAGCCGGCATAACCGCTCCAGTACTTGTGGGCGAAGTGACTGAACGAACCGGCCACCGGCTCCTCGACAATCATCTCGCCCAACTGGCGCATGATCAGGAAGGCGATGAACCCGGCAATCGCATAACCGAGGATCATCGACGGGCCGGCCGACTTGAGCACGCCTGCAGAGCCGAGGAACAGCCCGGTGCCAATAGCCCCGCCCAGGGCGATCAGTTGAATATGGCGATTTTTCAACCCCCGCTTGAGCGTTCCCTGTTGCAAGATTTCATCCGCCATCTCGTTCCCTTCTGGTTATTGTTGTCAGGCCTGATTTGAAAGATCAGATATTACTCTCGGTGAACTTTTCGTAGTACAGGTGAATGCTGTCCAGTGCCTGGGTCTGCAACCAGTCCTTGATCGACTCGACCATCGGCGGTGGACCGCAGACGTACATGTCGACCGGCGCGTCGCGCAGTTCACTGATGTCGAAATGCTCGGCAATGTAGCCGCGCTTGCCCGTCCACTGTGGCGATGGATCGCTGACGACTTCGGTGTAGCGAAACCCCGGAAGGCGTTCGGCATAGGCCTCGATCCGTGTGCGTTCGCACAGATCGGCAGCGTCGCGCACGCCGTAGTACAGGTGCACCGGCTGCGCGCAACCGCGTTCGGCCAGGTCGTCGAGCATGCCCAGCAGTGCCGACAGCCCGGTTCCGCCCGCCACCAGAATCAGCGGTTTGGCCACATGCCGCAGATAGAACGCACCCAGGGGGGCCTCCAGCATGATTTCGTCGCCCACCCGGCAGCGTTCACGGATGTAGTTGCTCATCACCCCGTCGGGTAACAGGCGAATCAGAAATTGCAGTTGATTGTGTTCACTCGGCCGATTGGCAAACGAGTAGGAACGCTTGCTTTCGGTCCCCGGAATCGACAACCGGGCGTATTGCCCCGGTAGAAAATCCAGTGGGGTCGTCGTACCGAGATCCAGGTGCAGGATCGCGGTGCCGGCTGAAATCTGCCTGACGTCAGTCACCGTTGCGCTCAGTTGTTCAGGACCCGAGGCGTTGCACAGGCTGGAGGCGAAGTCGAAATAGAACGCCGCGTCGGACTTCACTCGGGTCTGGCAGGTGAGCATCTTGCGCTGCTGCAGGTCCAGGCTCGAGAGCGCTTCCTCGTCCACGTAATCCTGGCTGTAGTCGCCCGATTCACAGCGACCCTGACAGGTTCCGCAGACGCCTTCGCGGCAATCCAGGGGAATGTTGATGCCGTTGCGCAGGGCGGCGTCGAGCAGGATTTCATTGGGCTGTACCGGAAAGAACAGGGTTTTGCCGTCGGCAAAGCTGAACGCTACTTTGTGATTCATGCCTCGGTCTCCATGGGTTCAGAGGTGGTAGAAGTCGAGTACCGAGTTGATGGTGTCGTTGAGCAGCAGCACATGCTTGCGGCTGATCAGCCAGCTGTCGGCATGAGGCTTGAGATGATAGGTCGCACGGCCAAAGAACTGCTCGGCCGTGGCCAGTCGATAGAACAAGGTGTGCCAGTTCAGGCGCACCTCCAGTTCGCCGCTCTCCAGTTCGCCGATCTGCACGTTGTTGATCAAATGCAAGGTGCGCGGCATCGGCGTCGAAGACGCGGACTTGCCCGTGCGCAGACGGAACACGCGGTCTTCCAGGCCGGAACGGTTGGGGTAGTAGATCAGCGACATTTCGCGTTTTGGGTCGCGGGTGTAGACGTGTTCCGAGTCCCATTGCGGCAGGTGGAACTCACTCTGTTCGTCGAACAACTGGATATAGGCGTCCCAATCCTGGGCGTCACACAGTTCGGATTTGCGATAGAAAAACTGTTCGATCTGGTACTTCAATTGCGCATTCATCATTGCACCTCACGGAGTTTCAGGGATTTCGCGTCCAGGCCATCGAGCAGGAATTTCTGCCAGTTGCTGTGCTGGTTGACGTACAGCCCTTCGTGGGTGAATTCAGTGCCGGTCATGGCCGGGGCAATGCCGATCGCTTCGCTGTTGGGCGTGGCGCCGGTGGCCCATTGGTGACTGCCTCGGGAAATGTCGCTCCAGCGCTCCAGGCGCGCCTGGAAACCGCGTTGGGCTTCACGGAACTCCACCAGGTCATCCGGTGTACCCAGGCCCGAGACGTTGAAGAAATCCTCGAACTGGCGAATGCGGTTTTCGCGGTCGGCGTCCGACTCGTTTTTCACCCCCAGGCACTGGCTGATGATCTCGGTCTTGTTCCAGGCCACCGGGCGGATGATGCGCAGCTGCGAGCTGATCTGATCGAGGAAAAACAGGCTTGGATAGATGTTCAGGTTGCGCAGGCGATGCATCATCCATTCGGCTTTTTGCTGGCCGTGTTCTTCGACCAGGCGCGGCATGATCGTCGCGTAGCCGGAGCGCACCGTCGGGTTCGGCATGTCGCTGAATAACACGCTATGACCATTGTTGAAGGCGAACCAGCCGTCATCGGTATTGGCGTCGCCGGCACCGAGTTTGCTGTAGTCGAGGGTACTGCCGCTGCTGGTGCCGTTCTCGCTGTTGACCTGCTGGCGGTGTTGCACCGTGGCCACGTAGTTATAGTGAACAGTGCTGACGTGGTAGCCGTCGAGGCCGTTTTCGTTCTGCAGTTTCCAGTTGCCGTCGTAGGTGTAGGCCGACTTGCCGGGCAGCACTTCCAGCTCACCGGTTGGTGACTGGGCAACCATCATGTCGAAGAACACCTTGGCGTCGCCGAGGAAGTCTTCGAGGCTGTTGTCGGCGTGTACGTCGAGGCTGATGAACACGAAGCCCTTGTAGCTCTCGATACGGGCCTTTTTCAGGCCCCGGGTGGCCTTGTCGAAACCTTCCGGGTACTCGCCGGGCGCCTTGACCTTCACCAGGCGGCCGTCGCTTTTGTAGCACCAGGCGTGGAACGGGCAAGTGAAGGTCGACTGGTTGCCCTTGCCGACGCGGGTCAGGGTTGTGCCGCGATGCTGGCAGGCGTTGATCAGGGCGTTGAGTTTTCCTTCACCGTCGCGGGTGATGATCATCGGCTGACGGCCGGCGCGCATGGTGACGAAGTCGTGATTGTTGGCCAGCTCGCTTTCGTGGCAGGCGTAGATCCAGTTCTTCTCGAAGATCAGTTCCATCTCCAGATCGAACAACTGCGGCTCGGTGAAAATGTCCCGGGCGATGCGGAACACGCCCTCTACCGGACGGAAATCCAGGCAGCCTTCGATAAACGCTTTCCACTGCTCGACGTTTTTTTCGCCACTCATGGGTGTGTACCTGTTTTTATTGGGGCTAATCGTGGGCTCATTAGAGAGGGCAGGGCGGGTAGGGGTCTATCCGGTTAGTCGGCGAAGGCAGTCCATAAAATTGGTGCGGTAACACCCACCCGGTATCAGGCTGGGCAGCGACGACTCAAACGGCGCACCAGGCGATGAACGGCTGCCCCTGTTTGCAGCAATCAGGTACTGTTTTGTCCAGCGTCGAATGCGGTTTGATAGCGATTGTCTGCCTCTGGCCGGCGGCGTTATCCGCTTAGTTGAGGATTGCTATCCGCTAAGTTGGCGCTGGTGTTTTGTGGCTTGGAACTTGCCTTTCCAATACGGAGACGCGCCGTCAGAGCGCGCCGAAAAAATAGCCCGTGAGTGCGCCGTGATGAACAGCAAAACTGATCCGCAGTGTCGCGACATTCGTGTCGACAGCGATGACCTTGAGGCCGCGAGGCGCTGGATGTCCGGTATCTGCGGGCCGCATCGACTCGTCACCACGACGCCCGAACGGATCCGTTTCCATCACAGCGCCAACATGTTCAAGTCGATGGCCACGACCCTTGGCACCATCGAGTACGGCACCGATGTCACCATCGATATCGAAGACGCCGAGCACTTCAGCAGTTACAGCCTGAGTCTGCCGCTGGTGGGCGAGCAGGAGTTGAGCAAGAACGGCAGCGTGGTGAAGTCCGACCGCGATCAAGGGGTGATCATTTCCCCGAATGAAAACCAGCTGTTGGCGATCTCCGGCGATTGCCGCAAGGTCCAGGTGGTGATTACCCGAGTCGCCATGAGCGAGTCTCTGGAGGGGCTTCTACAGCGGCCTCTGGATACGCCGCTGCGGTTCGAGCCGGTGATGGACGCGGTCGACGGCGCGTCGGCCTCATGGTGGCGCATGGCGCGCTATTTCATCGCCGAGCTGGAGCGCAGCAGCGAACTCTATGAGCAGGTGGCCTTCACTCGGGACATTGAAAGTTCGCTGATCAAAGGCTTGATCCTCGCTCAGCCGAACAACTATTCAGAAGAACTGCGAAACGTGCTGGGCGTGAAGTTGCCGCACTACCTGATCAGGGCCCGGCAGTACATCCATGCAAACGCCCGCGAAGCCCTGCACCTGGAGGACATCGAAGCCGCCGCCGGAGTCTCGCGCTTCAAGCTGTTCGAGGCGTTCAAGAAGTACTTCGCCTTGTCGCCGATGGCCTACCTGAAAAAATACCGCTTGAACGCCGTGCGTCAGGAGATTCTTGAGCACGGTTCTGCGCGCAATATTTCCGCGATCGCCATGGGCTGGGGCTTCACCCATCTGGGGCGTTTTTCCGCCGAGTACCGCAAGTTGTTCGACGAAACACCGACCATGACTTTGCAGCGCAACGAAGCCCGCCGCATGCGTGGCTTCTGAGGGGCAGGGCGCCCTTACTTGCGCACCACCAGATCCAGCAATTCGTCGCGCTCCTTGATTTTCTGCAGGACGATTTCCGAGCGGATATCGGTGACACCCACCGTGCGGTTAAGGTGATTCACGATGAAGTCTGAGAAGTGTTTCAGGTTGCGCGCCTGTACTCGCAACACATAGTTGCTCGCCCCGGTAATCACATACGCGGTGACCACTTCCGGCCACGACTGGACCTTCTTGATGAAGGTCTCGTGCCAGTCCGCGACGTCCTGTCGCAACGACACATGGACGATGGCTTCCAGTTCGATTCCCAGCCGTTCGGCATTCAGCACCGCGCGATAGCCGGTGATGATTCCCTCGCTTTCCAGCAGGCGTAATCGACGCAGGCAAGCTGACGGCGACAGCGCGACTTTCTCTGCCAATTCCTGGTTGCTGATACGACCATCCTGTTGCAGTTGATGGAGGATTCGCAGGTCTGTCGAGTCGAGATTCATGGTTGAAATAAATCCGTGTTTATTAGCGTTGGAGTCGAATTTTCTGCGAGATAAGTACTATAGCGTCGCTCACTTTGCACGAAAATTCTCCAAGGCTTAGTTCATTATCTCTCCACCAAAAAAGGCGCAAATAGCGCCTGAGAGAGGGCGCTGGGCGCTCTGCTCGCCTCGACTTTCACGATGTGCCCGGACGGCATGTCATTCAAAAAAACAGGACATCCAATGACTACAAGAAACGATTGCCTGGCGCTTGATGCACAGGACAGTCTGGCGCCTCTGCGTCAGCAGTTTGCGCTTCCTGAAGGCGTGATTTATCTCGATGGCAACTCCTTGGGCGCACGCCCTGTCGCGGCATTGGCTCGCGCTCAGGCGGTGATCGCCGAGGAGTGGGGCAATGGCCTGATCCGCAGTTGGAACAGCGCTGGCTGGCGCGATCTGTCCGAGCGTCTGGGCAACCGATTGGCCACATTGATAGGTGCCCGCGACGGCGAAGTGGTGGTGACCGACACCACCTCGATCAACCTGTTCAAGGTGCTCAGCGCCGCGTTGCGTGTGCAGGCCACCCGGTCGCCAGAGCGCCGGGTGATCGTCACCGAAACCAGCAACTTCCCTACCGACCTGTACATCGCCGAAGGCCTGGCCGACATGCTGCAGCAGGGGTACACCTTGCGTCTGGTCGACAGCCCGGAAGAGTTGCCGCAAGCGATTGACCAGGACACGGCAGTGGTGATGCTCACCCACGTCAATTACAAGACCGGCTACATGCACGACATGCAGGCCCTGACCGCGCTGAGCCACGAGTGTGGCGCGCTGGCTATCTGGGATCTGGCGCATTCCGCCGGGGCGGTGCCGGTTGATTTGCATCAGGCGGGCGCCGACTACGCCATCGGTTGCACTTACAAATACCTCAATGGCGGTCCGGGTTCGCAGGCGTTTGTCTGGGTCTCGCCGCAGCTGTGCGATCTGGTGTCGCAGCCCCTGTCGGGCTGGTTTGGCCATTCGCGGCAGTTCGCCATGGAACCTCGCTACGAGCCGAGCAGCGGCATCGCCCGCTACCTGTGCGGCACCCAGCCAATCACTTCATTGGCGATGGTCGAGTGTGGGCTGGATGTTTTCGCCCAGACCGATATGGCCAGCCTGCGCCGAAAATCCCTGGCCCTGACCGACCTGTTCATTGAACTCGTCGAGCAGCGCTGCGCTGCTCATGAACTGACCCTGGTCACGCCACGCGAACACGCCAAGCGTGGCAGCCATGTCAGCTTCGAGCATCCCGAAGGTTATGCCGTGATCCAGGCCCTGATTGACCGCGGTGTGATCGGTGACTACCGCGAGCCGCGGATCATGCGCTTCGGCTTTACCCCGCTGTACACGACGTTCACCGAGGTCTGGGATGCGGTGCAGATCCTCGGCGAAATCCTCGACCGGAAAACCTGGGCGCAGGCGCAATTCCAGGTCCGCCACAGCGTCACCTGAGTTAACCGATGTCCGCGTCCTGCTGCCGGGTTTTCCTGGCGGCAGGGCTTCGGGTGCCGTCAATCAAGAGTTCTGTGCAAACACAATAATAAGGAGCACGCAGAATGAAATTGTCCCTTTGGCCCGCCTTGCCGCTCGCCATCACCAGTTGCCTCGGTCAAATGGCTTACGCCGCAAACGACAATGGATTCGTCGAAGACAGCAGCCTGATCCTGACCAACCGCAACTTCTATTTCTACCGCAACAACCTCAACAACCCGGGTGGCCAGAACTATCGGGACGAATGGGCCCACGGGATCATGCTCGATTACCGTTCCGGGTATACCCGGGGCACGGTGGGTTTCGGCGTCGATGCCTATGCGCAGTTGGGCCTCAAACTCGACAGCGGCAAGGGACGAACCGGCACCGGTTTGCTGCCGGTCGATTCCGACGGTCGCCCCGAGGATGAGTATTCCGAAGCAGGTGGTGCGCTCAAGGCGCGGATCTCCAACACCGAACTCAAGTACGGCAACCTGACCCCGTTCAACCCGGTGTTCGGCACGGGCAATGCGCGGCTGTTTACCAGCGTGGCCACCGGCTTTCAGCTGACCAGTAATGAACTCAAGGCGCTGCAAGTGGACATCGGCCACTTCACAGCCGGCAACGACAGTAACTCCACCAACGCCGATGGCGCCCTGAAAGCGTTGTATGCCGGGGTGGAAACCCGCAGCGTCGACTATCTGGGCGGCAGCTATGCAGTGAGCGATCAACTGAGCGTCAGCCTGTACGGTTCGCAGTTCACCGACATTTGGCGGCAGTACTACGCCAACGCCAACTACACCTATCCGTTGACGCCCGATCAGTCGCTGAACCTTGATTTCAATGCTTATCGCACCAACGACGATGGCCAGAGCCTGGCCGGCAAGATCGACAACACCACCTGGTCGATGTCTGCTGCCTACAAGGTCGGCGCACATCGGGTGACCCTGGCTTACCAGCGCGTCGATGGCGATGAGCCGTTCGATTACCTGGGGTTCGATCAACAACCGGGGACTTCGATTTTCCTCGCCAACTCGATCCAGGTCCTCGACTTCAACGCCCCCAACGAACGTTCCTGGCAACTGCGCTACGACCTGGACATGGCGCCATTCGGCGTGCCGGGCCTGAGCTTCATGTCGCGTTACGTCCGCGGTGACCATATCGACGACAGCCACTACGACGGCGGTCCCAACGGCGCTTACGGGCGTTACGGCGATGACGGCAAACGCTGGGAACGCGACCTCGAAGCGCGCTACGTCGTGCAGTCGGGCAAGGCCAGGGATCTGTCGGTGCGGGTGCGTCAGGCCAGTGTGCGTTCGACCGCTCAAGTGGCGCGCGCCGACACCACGGACAACAACGAAGTCCGCGTCATCATCGAGTATCCACTGAGTATTTTCTGATCCGTGTCCTGCTGTGCGTGGCTGATCCCCACGAGACCATCCAACCACGTGCTCACTTCAAGAAAGACAATATTCAGAGGACAGACAAATGACCGATAACTCCGGTTTTGAAACGATATCCAACCGTGAACACGGCTTGCGGCGTCAACTGACGTCGGGGCAGATGAGCATGATCGCCATTGGCGGTGCGATTGGCACCGGGCTGTTCATGGGCAGCGCCTACGCCATCGGCTATGCCGGGCCGAGCGTGCTGCTCAGCTACGCCATTGGCGCGATCATCACCCTGCTGTTGATGGGCTGCCTGGCGGAAATGACCGTGGCCCATTCGACCTCGGGTTCGTTCGGTGCTTATGCCGAATTCTATGTCAGCCCGCTGGCCGGGTTCCTGGTGCGTTATGCCTACTGGGCGGCGATCGTGCTGGCGGTCGGTACGGAAGTAACGGCGGTGGCGATGTACATGAAGTACTGGTTCGCCAACGTGCCGGAATGGATCTGGATCGTCTCGTTCTCCAGTGTGCTGATCGTGCTCAACGCCATCAGCGTGAAGACCTTCGGCACCTTCGAGTACTGGTTCTCGACCATCAAGATCGGCGCGATTGTCGGCTTCATCATTCTGGCGGTGTATGTGGTGTTCGGCTCCGGCAACCCGGAATACGGCGTGCATAACTACACCTCCCACGGCGGCTTTTTTCCCAATGGCTTGCAAGGGATGTGGGTCGCGGTGATCGTGTCGATCTTCAGCTACCTGAGCGTGGAGATGATCGCGGTGGCCGCCGGTGAGGCGAAGGATCCGGAGCAAGCGGTGAAGAAAGCCTTTCGCGCGACCATCGTGCGCCTGGTGGTGTTCTACCTGCTGACCCTTGCGTTGATGTTGGCGATTGTACCGTGGGTCCAGGCCGGTCAAGCCCAGAGCCCGTTCGTCACGGTCATGCAGTCGATCGGTATTCCCGGCGCGACTGGTGTGATGAATTTCGTGATTCTGATTGCGGCGTTGTCGGCGATGAACAGTCAGTTGTACATCACCACGCGCATGATGTTCAGCCTGTCCCGTGGTGGTTATGCGCCGAAGTCCATGGGCGTGTTGAGCAAGAGCGGGATTCCGCTGAACGCACTGCTGCTGTCGAGCTCGGGTATCGCCCTGGCGACCTTGCTCAACATCCTGTATCCGGAAAGCTCGTTCACCTTGATGATGGCAATCTCCATGTTCGGCGCCATTTTCACCTGGTTCATGATTTTCCTGACGCACTACTGCTTCCGTCGTTATCACCAACGCAACGGTGAACGCAAACTGTCGTTCCGCATGCGACTGTTCCCTTACTCGACCCTGTTGGGGCTGTTGCTGATGGGCGCGGTGATGATCACCACCTACTTCACCGACGCCTTCAAGATGACCCTGGTCTTCGGTGTGCCTTTCCTGGTGGTACTCACGGTGATCTACGGGATCTTTTTCAGAAAACCCAAGACTGCCGAAGCCTTGCGCCCGTTGCCCAAGGTCTAGTCTGGAAGCAACTCGGCGGGGCGACAGTCTTCAAAGGCTGTCGCCCCGCAATGCCTCGAATAGGGCTCTGGCATAACCGGGCAGGTTGTCGAATGAGCGAGCACAGAGCAGCAGTTTGCGCTGCGCCCAGTCTTCCTCCAGCGCGACACTTTTCAACGACTCATCGAGCGACCCGCGCTGGATCGCCGCCAACGGCACAATCGCCAATCCGGCGCCGTGTGCGACCATGCGCATCACCCCGTCGAAGCCGTCGGCGCGAATGCGGATCTGCATCCGTGTACCAGTGTGCAGCGCCTGTTCCTCCAGGTACACGGCGAGGGCGCTGTTGGCGTTCAGGCCGACGTAATCGTGACGCAATGTGTCGGTGAAACTAACTGAGGCCGCCTGTGCCAAGGGATGTTCGCGGGGCATGATCAGTACCAGCGGATCATCGCGAAACGGGCGGGTTTGCAGGTCGTGGGTGTCGATGGCGTCGGAGACGATACCGAGGTCCGCCGCACCCAGGCGCAAGGCATGGGTGATACGGGTACTGGGCAGTTCCTGCAGGTCGATATCCAGGTTGGGGTAGTCGCGCAGGAAGTCGGCGAGCAACTCCGGCAGGTACTCGGTGATCGCCGTGGTGTTGCACAACAATCGCACCTGGCCTTTTACGCCCTTGGCGTATTCGGCCAGGTCCTGCTGCAGGCGTTCGGCTTGTTGCATCAGGGTACGGGCATGCTGAGCCAGGGCCTTGCCGGCCGGCGTTGGCGTTACACCGCGCCGGCCTCTTTCGAGAAACCCGATCCCCAGTGAGGCTTCCATGGCACGAATGCGCGCGCTGGCCGCCGCCAGGGACAGATGACTGCGTGCTGCGCCGGCGGTGATGTTGCCGGTGTCGAGGATATTCAGGTACAGGCGCAGGTCGGTCAGGTCGAAGTGCATTACAGCAACCTCAAGATGTGTGTTGTCTGGGAGGACGCCTTCGCGGGCAAGCCCGCTCCCACAAGTGACCGAGTTCTCCCGATTACACGCGATCAAATGTGGGAGCGGGCTTGCCCGCGAAGAGGCCAGTCGCTGCAATGAAATATTAAGCCTCTGTCAATACAAGAGGCATCCTCAGTGTATGGCAGATTTTCAATCAATCCTCGCGGGCTCACCATAGCCCCATGAACACACTCTCGGCGTTTTACCAAAACCTCGGTCTAGCCCTTTCCATGCTGGTTATCGGCACCTTTGTGCTGGCCGGCATGATCAAGGGCGTGATCGGCCTCGGCCTGCCGACCGTTGCCATGGGCTTGCTCGGTCTGGCTATGGCGCCGACGCAGGCTGCGGCGCTGTTGATCATTCCGGCGACCCTGACCAACGTCTGGCAATTGGCGTTTGGCGGGCATCTGTCGGGGCTGGTCAAACGGTTGTGGCCGATGTTGCTGGCGATTTTCATCGGCACCGGGGCAGGCACGCTGTGGATTGGCATGAGCGGTGGCCATTGGGTGGTGCGGGGGCTGGGGGCGGCCTTGTTGCTGTATGCGCTGAGCGGTTTGTTCCTGCCGACCTTGCGCGTGGGGCGGCGCAGCGAACGCTGGCTCGGTCCATTGTGTGGCGTGCTGACTGGCGTCATCACGTCGGCTACAGGCGTATTCGTGATTCCGGCGGTGCCTTATCTGCAAGCGCTGGGTTTGAGCAAGGACGAACTGGTGCAGGCGCTGGGCCTGTCGTTCACCGTCTCGACCCTGGCCCTGGCCGGAGGCTTGCTATGGCGCGGCGCTCTCGGCGGGGGCGAGTTGAGCGCGTCGCTGCTGGCGCTGATCCCGGCAATGCTCGGCATGTGGCTGGGGCAATCGCTGCGCCAGCGGATCAGCGCCGTGTTGTTCAAGCGCGTGTTCTTCATTGGCCTGGGTTTGCTCGGCGGCCATTTGCTGATCAGCGGCTAGCGGACGACGGGCTGATCATCTCGATGGCGCGGATCTCGAAGTCCCGTTCCAGGTATTCATCACGCTGGTCGAGGAACTGCTTCATGTGCGCAAGGTTCGAGTGCACATCGAGGTGGGCCTGGGACTGCCATATTTCGTAGAAGATGAACAGGGTCGGGTCCTGTTTGTCGCGCAACATGTGGTATTCGATGCAACCAGGTTCGGCTCGGCTCGCTTCCACGTAGCCGCTGAAAAACGCTTCGAAGGCGTCGGATTTTTCCGGGCGGGTCTTGGCGTGCAGGATGAAGCCCTGGATTTCACTCATCTACATTTCTCCTCAGGTCAGAACTGGCGCCAGTCTAAGGCAACAATCGGCTGTTGATTCGTGCTTGTGGGTCAAATGATTTTTGCCCAATCGACGCTTACTCCGCGTGAGGCCGGTCGGTACTCTGCCGCCATCCGATTCCCGACCTTCCCGAGACCTCCCATGAAAAAAGTCCTGTTGCTCAATGGCGGCAAAAAGTTTGCGCACTCCGATGGCCGCTACAACACCACCCTGCATGAAACCGCGTTGAGCGTGCTGGATCGCGGCGGTGTGGATGTCAGAACCACCTTCATCGACGAGGGCTACGACATCGCTGAAGAAGTGGCCAAGTTCCTCTGGGCCGACGTGATCATTTACCAGATGCCCGGCTGGTGGATGGGCGCGCCGTGGACCGTGAAAAAGTACATCGATGAAGTCTTTACCGAAGGGCATGGCAGCCTCTATGCCAGCGACGGTCGCACCCGTTCGGACGCGTCGCAGAAGTACGGCAGCGGCGGCCTGATTCACGGCAAGCAATACATGCTGTCGCTGACCTGGAACGCCCCGCAGCAAGCCTTCGACGACCCGACCGATTTCTTCGAAGCCAAAGGTGTGGACGCGGTGTACTTCCCGTTCCACAAGGCCAACGAGTTCCTTGGCATGACCGGTTTGCCGACGTTCCTGTGCGTGGACGTGATGAAGCGCCCGAACATCGAAGCTGATGTGGCGCGTTATGAGCAGCATTTGACTGAGGTGTTTGGCCTCAAGGCATGACGCTCGGTTACTATCGATACCCTGAACCTGTGGTAAACGGGGCTTTTGTGGCGAGGGGGCTTGTCGGAACGCCGCACCGCCCCGCTGGTGCGCGAAGCGGACCCAAAACCGGCGCATGCGGTGATTCAGGTACTGCGCATTTGCTGACTTTACGACGGCTCCGCCGCCGAACGGGGCGGTGCGGCGTTCCGACAAGCCCCCTCGCCACAATGGTTTCTCTGTGCCCAGAAGAACGGCGCAGGACTATCGATAAGGTACACACGTGAAAGCCAGATCCGATGAATTGCAGATTTTCGTCTGCGTGATTGAATGCGGGTCGATTTCTGCGGCGGCCGAGCAGGTCGGGCAAACGCCTTCGGCGGTCAGCCGTACGCTGTCCCGGCTGGAGGCCAAGCTCGACACGACATTGATCAATCGCACCACGCGGCGCATGGACCTGACCGAAGAGGGCAAGTATTTCTTCGAGCACGCCAAGCGGATTCTCGATCAGATGGATGAACTCGAAGAACGCCTGACCTCACGCCAGCAAACGCCGTCCGGGCGCCTGCGGATCAACGCGGCATCGCCTTTCATGCTGCATGCCATCGTGCCCTACATCGATGAATTCCGCAGGCTTTACCCGGACATCCAGCTCGAACTCAACAGCAACGATTTGATCATCGACCTGCTGGAGCAGAGCACTGACATCGCCATCCGCATCGGCACCCTGACCGACTCGACATTGCATGCCCGCTCTCTGGGATGCAGCCCGTTGCACATCGTCGCCAGCCCGTCGTACCTGGAAAAGCACGGCACACCGCAAGCCGTGGCTGACCTGGCCAACCATACACTGCTGGGGTTCACCCAGAACGAAGGCCTCAACCAATGGCCGTTGCGTTATGTGCATGGCGATCGCTGGCCGATCCAGGCATCGATCAGCGCCTCCAGCGGAGAGACCATCCGCCATCTCGCACTGGACGGCCAGGGCATCGCCAGCCTGTCGCACTTCATGACCATCGAAGACATTCGTGCCGGCCGCTTGAAAGTGTTGTTGGCCGAATTCAACAGCGGTTATCGCCAGCCGATCAACGCGGTGTACTACCGCAACTCGCAACTGGCCCTGCGGATTCAATGCTTCCTGGACTTTATCCAGGGCAAGTTGGCGGACTATGCGGACGCGGATTTCAAGGGCTGATTTGTGATTGCTGCGTCAGGTTGGGTGGCGAAGCGCACGTCGGTGGTTGAGTGGATTCGCGATGAGAGGGGGGGAGTTCGCTTTAGACCGCGTCATCGTTCTTCGCGAGCAAGCTCGCTCCCACAGTTGATCGCGCTCCGTCAGAAGGAATGCGATCGAATGTGGGAGCGAGCTTGCTCGCGATGGCGTTTGCGGAGGCACAACAACTGGTCGGTCTGACTGCATTTCCGTAACATCCGCACACTCTTTTCCCGTCTCTCCCTGTGTGCGGTCCCTCCATGAAAGCAAAACGTCTACGCGCCGATGTCCTGGCCGGACTTACCACTTCCTTCGCCCTGTTGCCCGAGTGCATCGCGTTCGCGCTGGTGGCCCACCTCAATCCGCTGATGGGGCTTTATGGCGCGTTCATCATTTGCACGCTGACTGCGTTGTTTGGCGGCCGGCCGGGCATGGTGTCCGGGGCGGCCGGCTCGATGGCCGTGGTGATCGTCGCGCTGGTGGTGCAACACGGCGTGCAGTATTTGCTGGCCACGGTGTTGCTGGGCGGGCTGATCATGATGGCGTTCGGGCTGCTCAAGCTCGGCAAACTGGTGCGCATGGTGCCGCACCCGGTGATGCTCGGCTTCGTCAATGGCCTGGCGATCATCATTGCCCTGGCGCAACTGGAGCACTTCAAGAGCGGTGAAGCCTGGTTGAGCGGGACGCCGCTGTACATGATGCTTGGCCTGGTCGCGGTGACCATGGCCGTTGTCTACTTGCTGCCGCGCCTGACCCGCACAGTACCGCCAGCGCTGGTGGCGATTCTCGGCGTAGGCCTGGCGGTGTATCTGCTTGGCTTGCCGACCCGCACCCTCGGCGACATGGCGCACATCGCCGGTGGCTTGCCGACGCTGGCGTTGCCGGACATTCCTTGGACCCTGGACACCCTGCACATCGTCGCGCCCTACGCGATCCTGATGGCGCTGGTCGGGTTGCTGGAAACCCTGTTGACCCTCAACCTCACCGACGAAATCACCGAGAGCCGTGGCTACCCGGATCGCGAGTGCGTGGCGCTGGGGGCGGCGAATGTGGTGTCCGGTGCGTTCGGCGGCATGGGCGGGTGCGCCATGATCGGCCAGACCATGATCAACCTCAGTTCCGGTGGGCGCGGGCGCTTGTCCGGGGTGGTGGCCGGAGTGTCGGTCCTGCTGTTCATTCTGTTTCTGTCGCCGCTGATCGAGCGTATTCCGCTGGCCGCACTGGTCGGGGTGATGTTCGTGGTGTCGCAACAGACCTTCGCCTGGGCCTCGTTGCGGGTGCTGAACAAGGTGCCGCTCAACGACGTGCTGGTGATCATTGCGGTGACGGTGATTACCGTTTTCACCGATCTGGCCACTGCGGTGCTTTGCGGCATCATCATTGCGGCGCTGAACTTTGCCTGGCAGCAGGCCCGGCAGCTGTATGCCGACAGTCACCTGGAGAGCGACGGCAACAAGTTGTACCGGGTGCATGGCACGCTGTTCTTCGCCTCGACCACAGCGTTTCTCAATCAGTTCGATCCGGCTAATGACCCGGCGCAAGTGACCCTGGATTGTCGTCACCTGAGTGTTGTCGACTACTCGGCGATTGCCGCGCTGGGCACCTTGCGCGAGCGCTACGCCAAGGCCGGCAAGCACCTGCGTGTGCTGCACTTGTCCGAGCGTTGCAAGAAACTGCTCAAGCGCGCCCGGGTGCAGCACGACTGAAATCAAACAGGTAGGCGCGATGAAAATCCGCCTGCCTTATTTTCATTATTTGCGACAAGTCATACCTCTGCACGACACGCCTTACCTCTACACGAAAATTACTTTCACCTCGTTTGAATATCACGTCTCGAAATGTTTTAAGAGTTTCACAAATATTTCGACGTGACCCTCTCGAGGAGTACCGCATGACCCTGTCCTTCGGCTATTGGCTGCTGGTGTATGCCGCCATCGCCATCATTGCACTGATCGTTCTGATCGCCCGTTACCGACTCAACCCGTTCATTGTCATCACCCTGATTTCCATCGGCCTGGCGCTGGTGGCGGGCATGCCGCCGTCGGGTGTGGTGGGGGCGTATGAGGCCGGGGTCGGCAAGACCCTGGGACACATCGCGCTGGTGGTGGCGCTGGGCACCATGCTTGGCAAGATGATGGCCGAGTCCGGCGGCGCCGAGCAGGTGGCGCGGACCTTGATCGACCGTTTCGGCGAGAAGAACGCGCATTGGGCGATGGTGACAATTGCGTTTCTGGTTGGGCTGCCACTGTTCTTCGAAGTCGGTTTCGTCTTGCTGGTGCCGATTGCCTTTACCGTGGCGCGGCGCGTGGGCGTGTCGATCCTGATGGTCGGCTTGCCAATGGTTGCCGGGCTTTCGGTGGTGCATGCGCTGGTGCCGCCGCACCCGGCGGCGATGCTGGCGGTGCAGGTGTATCAGGCGTCGGTGGGGCAGACCTTGCTGTACGCGATCCTGATTGGCATTCCGACCGCGATCATTGCCGGTCCCCTGTATGCCAAGTTCATCGTGCCGCGCATTCAATTGCCGGCGGAAAACCCGCTGGAGCGTCAGTTCCTCGAGCGCGAACCCCGCGACAGCTTGCCGGGGTTTGGCATCACCATGGCGACCATCCTGTTGCCTGTGGTGCTGATGCTGATCGGCGGCTGGGCCAATCTGATTTCCACGCCGGGTAGTGGTTTCAACCAGTTCCTGCTGTTCATCGGTAACTCGGTGATCGCACTGTTGCTGGCCACATTGCTAAGCTTCTGGACCCTCGGCCTGGCCCAGGGCTTCAACCGCGAATCGATCCTAAAGTTCACCAACGAATGCCTGGCGCCGACCGCGAGCATCACCTTGTTGGTGGGCGCCGGTGGTGGCTTGAACCGGATTCTGGTGGACGCCGGCGTCACCGACCAGATCGTCGGCCTGGCCCACGAGTTCCACCTGTCGCCGCTGTTGATGGGCTGGCTGTTCGCGGCACTGATGCGCATCGCCACCGGTTCTGCCACTGTGGCCATGACCACTGCTTCAGGCGTGGTCGCGCCAGTGGCCATTGGTCTGGGTTATCCCCATCCGGAGCTGCTGGTGCTGGCGACGGGCGCCGGGTCGGTTATCTTTTCCCACGTTAATGACGGCGGTTTCTGGTTGATCAAGGAATACTTCAACATGACCGTTGCCCAAACCTTCAAGACCTGGACCGTGCTCGAGACATTGATCTCGGTCGTCGCCTTCGGCTTGACCGTTGGCCTTTCTTATCTGATTTAGCCGGAGCCACCCGCATGGACATCCTCTACCAGATCCGCGCCCGTCAGGATTCCTTCAGTGCCGGTGAAGGACGCATCGCACGCCTGATGCTCGACGACGTAGGATTTGCCGCCTCCGCCAGCCTCGATGAACTGGCGCTGCGGGCAGAGGTCAGCAGCGCCACGCTGTCGCGTTTCGCCCGCACGGTCGGTTGCAAGGATCTGCGTGACTTGCGTTTGCAACTGGCCCAGGCCAGCGGTGTCGGCAGCCGGTTTCTCGACCCGGCGGGCACGCCCGAGCAGTCGGCGTTCTACGGGCAAATCGTCGGCGACATCGAATCGACCTTGCGCCAGCACCTGGCGGCATTCGATGAGTCGCGTTTCGCCGATGCGGTGAAACTGCTGGGCAAGGCGCGGATGATTCACGCTTTCGGCATGGGCGGCTGCTCGACCCTGTGCAGCGATGAACTGCAAGTGCGCCTGGTGCGCCTCGGCTATCCGATCACGGCGTGCCACGATGCGGTGATGATGCGCGTCACCGCCGCCAGCCTCAGCGCCGAACATGTGGTGATTGTCTGTTCGCTCACCGGTATCACCCCAGAGCTGATTGAAACGGTGGAGCTGGCGCACAACTACGGCGCGCGCATCCTGGCCATCACTCGCGGTGATTCGCCGCTGGCGCAACTGGCCGACATCGTCCTGCCCCTGCAAAGTGCCGAAACCTCGTTCATCTACAAACCCACGGCGGCGCGCTACGGCATGCTGCTGGCCATCGATGTGCTCGCCACCGAGCTGGCCCTGGCCAACCCTGAAGACAATCAAGAACGTCTGCGGCGAATCAAACTCGCCCTCGACGAATACCGCGGCGGCGACGATCACTTGCCGCTGGGAGACTGACATGCAGTACGACACGCTGATTCGCAACGCCCTGATCATCGATGGCAGCAACAACCCTGGTTACCCCGCCGACGTGGCGATTCTGAATGGTCGCATCGAGCGTATCGGCGACCTGTGCGATGCCCACGCCAGCGAGGAAATCGACGCGCTGGGCCATGTGCTGGCGCCGGGTTTCATCGACGTGCACACCCATGACGACACCGTGGTCATTCGCCAACCGCAGATGCTGCCCAAGCTCAGCCAGGGCGTGACCACGGTCATTGTCGGCAACTGCGGGATCAGTGCTTCGCCGGTGAGTCTGCGCGGCGATCCGCCGGACCCGATGAACCTGCTCGGCACGGCTGCTGCGTTCGTTTATCCGACCTTCCGCGACTACCGCGCGGCGGTCGAAGCGGCGAACACTACGCTGAACGTTGCGGCGCTGGTGGGCCACACGGCATTGCGCAGCAATCATCTGGACGACCTGTTCCGCACCGCCACGGCGGATGAAATCGCCGCGATGCGCGAGCAACTGCGCGACAGCCTTGAGGCCGGCGCGTTGGGCCTGTCCACCGGCCTTGCCTATGCCAGCGCCTTCTCGGCATCGACCGATGAAGTGATGCAACTGACCGAAGAGTTGTCGGCGTTTGGTGCGGTCTACACCACCCATTTGCGCAGCGAATTCGAACCGGTGCTGGAGGCCATGAACGAGGCGTTCCAGATCGGTCGTCATGCGCAAAGCCCGGTGATCATTTCCCACCTCAAATGCGCCGGCGCCGGTAACTGGGGGCGTAGTCCGCAGCTGTTGGCGTCCCTCGAAGAGGCGGCGAAGACCCACCCGGTGGGATGCGACTGTTATCCCTATGCCGCGAGCTCATCGACCCTGGACCTCAAGCAGGTGACCGATGCCCACCGCATCACCATTACCTGGTCGACTCCGCATCCGCAGATGGGCGGCCGCGACCTGATGGACATTGCCGCCGAATGGAATCTGTCGTTGCTGGAGGCCGCCCGCCAACTGCAACCGGCCGGTGCGGTGTACTACGGAATGGATGAGGCGGATGTGCGCAGAATCCTCGCGCATCCGCTGTCGATGGTCGGCTCCGACGGCTTGCCGGAAGACCCGTTTCCGCACCCACGCTTGTGGGGCGCATTCCCCCGGGTGCTCGGACATTTCAGCCGTGACGTAGGACTGTTCCCGCTGCACACCGCTGTGCACAAAATGACCGGACTGTCGGCGGCACGCTTTGGTTTGAAGGAGCGCGGGGAAATCCGCGAAGGCCATTGGGCCGACCTGGTGTTGTTCGATCCGGCGACCATCCGTGATGTCGCCGATTTCAACGATCCGCAGCGGGCGGCGCAAGGCATCGAGGGCGTATGGGTCAACGGTGTGTTGAGTTACCGCGATGGCCAGGCCAACGGGCGCAGGGAAGGGCGGTTCCTGGCCCGGGAAGGGGATTTGCGCACAGGGTTTCAGTGACGTTTCGAGGACTGCGTCACAGTGATGGCACTTTGATGCTAAAGAATGGCGTTTCCGCGCCGAAGGACTGATATCAAGTCCGACTATCATTGCTGTTCGGTTACGTATTTTGTAGGAGCGAGCTTGCTCGCGATGGACAAAAGAGCGCAGCGTTTACCCAGTAGACACGCGTCATCATTAACGACCATCGCGAGCAAGCTCGCTCCTACAGGTCTTTCACAGTCTGGGAGCAACTCGATGAGCTTCGGCAAAACCACTCCGATCCTGCGCATTTTCGACGAAGCCAAGGCAGTGGAGTTCTACGTTGATTTCCTCGGCTTCAAGATCGACTGGCAGCATCGATTCGAAGCGAATTTCCCGCTGTACCTGCAAATCTCCCGTGGCGAATGTGTGCTGCACTTGTCCGAACACCATGGCGACAGCACGCCGGGTTCTGCGCTGCGAATCGAGACGGATGAGTTGGAGAAGTTTCAACAGCAACTGTTGGCCAAGGAGTACAGGTTTTCCCATCCACAGATTCAGGCCATGCCGTGGGGCAGCCAGGACATGACCATCGCCGACCCGTTCGGCAATCGGTTGGTGTTCACCAACGCGATCAGTCTCTGAACCTTCAACCCTTGAGCCTTCAGCCCCTCAGACTTAAGCCTTCAGCCTTCGTTTGGTACCCGGTGGGTTTGGCGAAACTCGCCGGGCGGCATCCCGCGCCGGCTTTTGAACGTGCGGTGAAACGAGCGGGGTTCGGTGAAACCCAGGTATTGGGCGATGTCCTGAATCGGCAGGGTGCTGTTGAGCAGGTAATGCTCGGCCAGTTCCTGGCGCAGGTCATCGAGGATCTGCTGGTACGACGTACCGGCCTGATGCAGCTGACGTTGCAGCGTGCGCACTGACACAGCGAGATGCTCGGCCACCTGCTCCTTGCGTGGCAAACCTTCCTTGAGCAACTGGCGCAGGATGCTTTTAACGCGCTGTTCCAGCGACGCGTCCTCCAGTGTGGCCATCAATCCCAGGGCATGTTCTTCCAGCGTGCGCAGCAATTGCGCATCGGCCTGGCGCAATGGCAACTGCAAGTACGGCAACGGCACAATCAGCGCCGAATAAGGCTGGTCGAACAATACCGGACAGTCGAAGAACTGCTCGTACTGTGCCAGCGTCGTGTCGGCCGGACAGGCATGCTCCAGCCAGACGGCAGCCGGCGACATTTGCGTATCGGCGATCCAGCGCGCGTATTGCAGCCAGGAACCGAGCACGTTTTCCACCAGGTGCCGGCGAATTCGCGGGCGTTGATGGCGGCATGTCCAGATCAGGTGCACGTCGCTGTCCTGCACCTCGGCACGGCTGACGCCCATGTCTCCCACTAGCTTCTCGAACGGCATGATGCGGCTCATGGCGTCGCCCAGTGTCGCGCAGTTCATGGTGATGTAACCCAGCACGCTCCAGGAGTTGGGCAACACAAAACGTGCGGCGTTGAGACCGAACAACGGATCGCACGAGTGTTCGCAGAAATAATCGAGCAGTCGTTCATGGGCTTCACCCGGCAACCGCAGGCTGTTGTCACTCAATTGCTGTGCCTGCAACCCGGCTGCCGTCAACGCAGGCTCGATGGCCATGCCCAGTTGTTCAGCATGACGCAGGTATTTGAGCAGCGGCGGAACTGAAGTGAAGCCCAGGGATTGCATGATCGTATTCCTTTGATCAAGGCCCGCGTGCGCGGATGAATGCCCTGAAAGGTAATTTGAAACCACGGCTAAAGTAAATGGCTGACGCCTGCGCGACGTTTGACTCAATTGGCTACTCGAACTGGCCCGATGCGACCGTGACACTTTCCGGCGGCTGACTAGTATGGGGGCCTGAAATATCACTGATCAGAACCGCAAAAGGACACACGCATGCGACGCTGGAACGGCTGGGGAGATGCAACCACGGTGGTCGAACTGCCGGCCCAGGGCGCGAGTTTTCTCGCCCGGCGGGTAGGTGACGGTCGAGCGCTGCCCGATGCGACGCTTGAGACGGCATTGGCCCGCGTGCCCCCGTCGCGGTTGCAGCAACACTTCTTGTACAGCGTGGATGCCCATGATCGTTTGCTGCATGCCCGGGGGCAGAGCCTGCCGGACTGGCTGGCGTTGCGTGAGGGCGCGTTGGGGAGTTATCCCGACGCCGTAGCATTCCCCGAAACCGCTGAACAGATTCGCCAGTTGCTGGCGCTCGCCCATGAGCAGGACCTGTGCCTGATTCCGTATGGTGGCGGCACCTCAGTGGCGGGGCACATCAATCCGCCGAATTCTACGCGGCCGGTGGTGACGGTTTCGCTGGCGCGGATGAACCGCTTGCTCGACCTCGACGAACAGAGCCTGCTGGCCACCTTCGGCCCTGGTGCCAGTGGGCCGCAGGTGGAAAGTCAGCTGCGTGCCCGCGGCTACACCCTGGGGCATTTCCCGCAGTCGTGGGAGCTGTCGACCGTGGGCGGTTGGGTCGCCAGCCGTTCCAGTGGCCAGCAGTCGTTGCGCTATGGGCGCATCGAGCAACTGTTTGCCGGTGGGACCCTGGAAACCTTTGCCGGACCTTTGCAAATCACCTCGTTTCCGGCCTCGGCTGCCGGACCCGATCTGCGCGAGGTGGTGTTGGGTTGTGAGGGCCGTTTCGGGATCATTTCCGAGGTCAAGGTGCGGGTCAGCGCACTGCCCGCCGATGAACGTTTCTATGGGGTGTTTCTGCCCGATTGGCCCAAGGCGCTGCAAGCCATCCGCCAGTTGGCCCAGGCACGCGTGCCGTTGTCGATGCTGCGCTTGTCCAACGCGGTGGAAACCGAAACCCAGCTGGCGCTGGCCGGCCACCCGCAGCAGATTGCCTGGCTGGAAAAGTACCTGGCCCTGCGCGGTGCCGGTGAGGGCAAATGCCTGTTGACGTTCGGCGTCACCGGCAATCGCCGGCAAAATGCGTTGTCCCTGCGTCAGGCCCGGCGGCACCTCAAGTCTTTCGGCGGGGTGTTTACCGGGACCTTGCTCGGCAAGAAGTGGGCACAGAATCGTTTTCGTTTTCCCTACCTGCGCGAAAACTTGTGGAACGCCGGTTACGTGGTGGACACCCTGGAAACGGCCACTGACTGGAGCAACGTCGATCACCTCCTCACGCTTATCGAAAACAGCCTGCGCGACGCCCTGGCTGCCGAAGGCGAGCGGGTGCATGTCTTCACCCACCTTTCCCATGTCTACGGCGAAGGATCGAGCATCTACACCACTTATGTGTTTCGCCCGGCGGCGGACTACCCCGCCACCCTGGCGCGCTGGCAGGCACTCAAGCAGGCGGCCAGCCAGACCATCGTCGACAACCACGGCACCATCAGTCACCAGCATGGCGTGGGCAAGGACCATGCGCCGTACCTGCGGCGGGAGAAGGGCGCGCTGGCGATGGACACCCTGCAGGCACTGAGTCGGCATTTTGATCCGGCCGGGCGATTGAACCCTGGCACGCTGTTGCAGGAGTGACGGCCATGAGCCTGGACTGGAACGCGGCGTGGCGACAGCAGGTGCTGCCGACGCTGGCGGATGAAACCTGGGACCTGATCGTCATCGGCGGCGGCATCAGCGGCGCCGGTATCCTGCGTGAAGCCGCACGCCGAGGGTGGTGTTGCCTGCTGCTGGAGCAGCGCGATTTCGCCTGGGGCACCTCCAGCCGCTCCTCGAAAATGGTTCATGGCGGCTTGCGCTATATCGCCAAGGGCCAGTGGCGGCTGACCCGCGATTCGGTCCGCGAACGCCAGCGCCTGCTCGACGAAGCGCCGGGGCTGGTGGAGCCGATGAGTTTCATGATGCCGCATTACCGTGGCGGTTTTCCCGGACCGCGGGTGCTGGGTGGTTTGCTGTCCATCTATGACGCATTGGCCGGGCGGCGCAACCATCGCTTCCATGACGCGCAACAACTGCGTTATCTGGCGCCCGGGGTGAAGGAGGATGACCTGCTGGGCGGCACCTGTTTTGTCGATGCGCTGACCGATGATGCCCGTCTGGTGATGCGCGTATTGGGCGAGGCCCGGGCCGACGGCGCCGTGGTGCTCAACGGCGTGCGCGTGCAGCAATTGCTGCGTGAAGAGGGGCGCGTTTGCGGGGTTCAGGTCGAAGACTGCGAGGGTGGCGGATTACTGACATTGCGTTGTGGTGTGCTGGCCGTGGCCACCGGCGCGTGGGCCGAGCGCTTGCGCCTGCCCGATGCCCCTCGCCAGTTGCGCCCGTTGCGTGGCAGTCATTTATTGTTGCCGGGCTGGCGCCTGCCAGTGGCGCAAGCCTTCACCTTCCTGCACGAGCGCGACCGTCGACCGGTGTTCGTTTTCCCTTGGGAGGGTGCCACGGTGGTCGGCACCACGGACCTCGATCATCAAGGCGATCTGGACCAGAGCGCAAGCATCAGCTTTGATGAACTCGACTATCTGCTGGCGGCCTGCAGCCAACAGTTCCCCCAGGCCGGGGTGGTCGCTGCCGATGTACTGTCGACCTGGTCGGGGGTGCGCCCGGTAGTGGGCAGCGCTGCGGGTGAACTCAAACCGTCGAATGAAACCCGTGAGCATGTGCTGTGGCAGGAGCCTGGGTGCGTGACCCTGGCCGGCGGCAAGCTGACCACCTTTCGCCCCCAGGCAATCGAAGTGCTCAAGGCCTGCGCGAGCATGCTCGACCGCCCCTTCGATGATGACGCCGCGCCGGTGTTCGCCGTCGTGCCGCCGCAGGCGATACCGGGGCTCAGCGCCAACCAGTGGCGGCGCCTGGCCGGGCGGCACGGCCGTGACCTGCCGAGGCTGGCGAAGCTGCTCGTCGAACTGGGCCATGACACCGTCGGCGGCACTGACACCTTGTGGGTGGAGCTGGCCTTCGCGTGTGAGGCGGAAATGGTCCTGCACCTGGATGACCTGCTGCTGCGCCGAACCCGCCTGGGCCTGTTGCTGCCGCGCGGTGGCGAGGATTATTTCGCCGCCATTCGCCAGCTCTGCCAACCGCGACTGGGCTGGGACGATGAGCATTGGCAGCAGGAATTACAGCGTTATCGGGCGTTGTGGCAACGCCATCATGGTTTGCCGGATGCCGCGCATTGATGCCCATTGAAGAGAGCTCCATGGATAACCACCCGAACAAGCGTTACCTGCTGGCCATCGACAATGGCACCCAGAGCGTGCGCGCGCTGCTCTTCGATCTGCAGGGCAATCTGCTGGGCAAAGGCAAGGTCGAGTTGCAGGCCTATTACTCGACTCAACCCGGCTGGGCCGAGCAGGACCCGGAGTATTACTGGGCAAAATTGGCTGAGGCCTGCCAGCAGTTGTGGCAGCAAACCGGCATCGATCGTTCACAGATTGCCGGCGTGTCCCTGACCACCCAGCGCGGCACGGTGATCAACGTCGATGCCCAAGGCAAGCCGCTACGCCCGGCGATCCTGTGGCTCGATCAACGCCAGGCCGAAGTCAAAGACGGCATCAAGGGACCGTGGGGCTGGCTGTTCAAGCTGGTCGGCGCGCAAGCCACGGTGGACTACTTTCGCACCCAGGCCGAGGCCAACTGGATCGCCCGCCACCAGCCTGAGGTCTGGGCGGCGACCGACAAATTTTTGCTGCTCTCGGGGTTTCTCACCCATCGCCTATGTGGGCGCTTTGTCGATTCCGTAGGCTGTTGCGTCGGTTACCTGCCGTTCGACTTCAAGCGCTTGCGCTGGGCTGCGCCCGCCGACTGGAAATGGCAGGCGCTGGCGGTGCGTCCCG
>NZ_AKJL01000040.1 GCF_000282355.1 Pseudomonas sp. GM49 | reverse complement strand
TTCGCGGGCAAGTCGGATCGCCGCACCGCCGCTCCCACAGGTTCGGTGTCGATCACAACATTTGGGCACGACACAAATCCTGTGGGAGCGGGCTTGCCCGCGATGGGGCCATCAGCTTCACAGCATCTGCCATTTGACACACACCAGCCATCCGGCAAAGCTGCATCGAGCTTCAACGCGCGCCTGACGGTAAACGCACCTGGACCATGGAAGTCGTAATGCCGAAACATAAAAATAAAGCCGCAGCCCCAAACCCTGATTCGCCACCGCCCCTGATCAAGCGTTATCTGTTCCCTGTCACCATCGGCATCCTGCTCCTGGCCGTGGCGGGTATCGGCTGGTTTTTGCAGAGCAGCACCCCGGCGCCACTCAAGCCTGCTCCCCTCAGCACACCTGCCGTACAACCGGCCAAACCGCAACCGGTTGCTATCGCGCCGGCGAAAATGGTCGATGAGCAACAATGCCAGGGCTGCCACGGCGAGCAGGTCAAGGATTGGCAAGGCTCCCATCACCAATTGGCGATGCAGGAGGCCAACGTCGAAACGATGCTCGGCGACTTCAATAACGTCACCTTCAGGGCCGAAAAAGAGGCCACGGTGTTCTCGCGTAAAGGCGACGAATTCTGGGTCAACACACCGGGTATCGATGGCAAGAATGCCGATTTCAAAGTCGCTTACACCTTTGGCGTTGCCCCGTTGCAGCAATACTTGATCGAGGTCGGCGATGGTCGGCTACAGGCCCTCGGCGTGGCCTGGGATACCGAGAAGCAGCGCTGGTTTCACCTCTATCCGGGCCAGGGCGTGACCTTCAAGAACCCGCTGCACTGGAGCAAACCGAGCCAGAACGCCAACTTCATGTGCGTCGAGTGTCACACCACCGGGTACAAGCGCAATTTCGATGCGGCAAAAAACACCTTCGACAGCCACTGGAACAGCCTCGGTGTCGGCTGTCAGGCCTGCCATGGCCCGGCGTCCAGTCACCTGGAGTGGACCGCGAAGAAAACCGACCTGATCCATGCCGGATTTGCCGTCGACCTCAAGGACAGGAACGCCACCGTGGAAATCGAAACCTGCGCCCGCTGCCACTCACGCCGCGCACCGCTGGACGACGGTTACACGGTTGGCAAGCGCCTGATGGACGACTATCTGCCAAGCGTCCTGACCCGCGAGCTGTATGCGCTGGACGGCAAGATCAAGGACGAAGTGTTCGAACACGGCTCCTTTGCCCAGAGCAAAATGTTCGACAAGGGCGTGCGTTGCAGCAACTGCCACAACCCTCACAGCACGCAGCTAAGGGCGCCGGGCAACGGTCTGTGTCTGCAATGCCACAACACCGCCGGCAAAACCACCGTGGAAGGCGTCGACGGCAAAGGCCTGCAAGCGAAAAACTACGATTCCATCGAACACACCCGCCACACTATGGGCCAACCGGGTTCGCAGTGCGTGGATTGCCACATGCCCGGCAAGTTCTACATGGGCAACGACTTCCGGCATGACCACAGCTTCAGCATTCCCAATCCCGAGCGAGCGAAAAAGCTCGGCACGCCGGACGCTTGCCTGACCTGCCACCAGGGCAAGGACGGCGACAAAATCACCGGACAATTCAAGCTGTGGAATACCGCCAGCACCCCGCAAGCCCCGCGCTACGACGAAAGCCTGTGGCTGATTCGCAACGGCCAGCCCGGCGCGGCGCAAGCCTTGTACGAGCAGTTGCAACGCAGCAATCTGCCAGCTATTCAACGGGCGACCTTGCTGGCCGAATTGCCGATGTACCCCAGCGAACAGGCGTTGAAACTGGCGACCAAGGATCTGGGCAATCCGGCCCCGCAAGTACGTGAAAGCGCCATCCGGGCGATCAGCGCTTTCCTGCCGCCAGCGGAGCGTGCACAGCTATTGACGCCGTTGCTCAGTGACCCGGTGAAAGCCGTGCGCATTGCCGCAGCCCGGGACTTGCTCAGCGTGGCACGCAATGGCTTGGGCACCGCCCAGGACAGCTGGAATGCCGCCATCGCCGAATACGAAACGGTGCAGAAAAGCCTGGCCGAACGCGGCGAAGCCAATCTCAACCTGGCGATGCTGTATCAGGCCAGTGGTCGTGGTGGTGATGTCGAAGGCCTGCTGCGAACTGCGCTCGAGCGAGATCCGGACTTCTACCCGGCACTGGTAACGCTGGTGCAATGGCTGGAAGCCAACGGCCGCACTCAGGAAGCCCAGGCGCTAATGGTGCAAAGCCTCAAGGAGCACCCGGACGCCGCCCTGCTGCAACACACCCAGGGCCTGTCGCTGGTACGCGCGGGCAAAGCCGACCAGGCCATGCCGTTCCTGCGCAAAGCCGCGCAACTGGAGCCGCAGAGCCCGCAGTACGGCTACGTGCTGGCGGTGGCCCTGCATGACAGTGGCAAGGTGGATGCCGCGTTCGAGGAGCTGGAAAGGTTGTTGAGAGTTCAGCCGGCCAACCGCAATGCGCGGCTGTCGCTGATTCAGTATTACCTCGACAACGGACAGGAACCGAAGGCTCAGGTGCTGCTGCAAGGCTGGAAGAAAATCAACATGGGGGATCCAGCATTGAAATGACGGGAGACTCTTGTAGGAGCGAGCTTGCTCGCGATGGTGTTACGGGCGACGCGTTTATCCAAAAACTCGCGTTTTCGTTGACGCCCATCGCGAGCAAGCTCGCTCCTACAGGGGCCGACTTCAACGACGTCTGAACAACGGCCGCGGCTCGATCACCGAACGCCCGTACAGCACACTCATCCCCGCCAGGCCTTTCAACGCATCCTCGGCGGATTTGTCTTCGCGCACGGCGAAGCTGTCGAAACCGCATTGGCGCATGTGGCTCAGTTGATCGCGCAGAACGTCGCCGATGGCACGCAATTCACCGGCCCAACCCAATCGGGTGCGCAGCAGATAGGCCTGGCTGTAGCCGCGACCATCACGAAAGCTCGGGAAGTCCAGGGCGATCAGCGGCAGCTGGGCAAACCATGGCTTGAGACTTTCAACTTCATCGTCCGGCCCCAGCCACACCCCCTGTTGCCGTGGGTTTTCCAGCCATAGGGCGAGCGGGAGAATCACGGCACCGTCAGGCACTGGTTGCTCGGGGTCCCGCAACAGGGTCCATGGATCATCCGCCACAATCCGCGCCACGCCCTCCTCCAGCCGCAACAGATTGTTCATACCGACACCTCCAGCACTTTCGGATAGACCGCTTCCTTGAACGGCTCAAGACCGATGCGCTGCACAGTGTCGACAAACTGCTCCTCGCTCTCGCGATAACGCACGAAAGTCTCGATGATCTGCTCGATCACCTGCGGCACTTCGGCGGCGCTGAACGACGGGCCGATGACCTTGCCCAGCGCGCTGTTCTTGCCCTGGGCGCCGCCGAGGGTGATCTGGTACCACTCGCTGCCGTTCTTATCGACGCCGAGGATGCCGATGTTACCGATGTGGTGGTGACCGCAGGCGTTCATGCAGCCGGAGATATTGAGGCTGATGTCACCCAGATCGTGCAGGTAGTCGAGGTCGTCGAAACGCGCCTGAATGCCCTGGGCAATGGGGATCGACTTGGCATTGGCCAACGCGCAGAAATCACCGCCGGGGCAAGCGATGATGTCGGTGAGCAAACCGGCGTTGGCGCTGCCGAGATTGTGTTCGCAAGCCAGGCACCACAGCGCGAACAGCTCGGCTTTTGGCACGTCCGGCAGCACGATGTTCTGTTCATGAGCAATGCGGATCTCGCCGAAACCGAAGCGTTCGGCCCAGTCGGCCACCGCTTCCATTTGTTTATCCGTGACGTCGCCCGGTGGCGAAGCGCTGCCCGGTTTGGTCGACAACACCACGCTGGCATAGCCCGGCACTTTATGCGGCTGAACATTGCGCAGCACCCAGCGCGCGAACGCCGGGTTGTCGGCCAGATGCGTGCCGTAATCGAGGCTGGTGTCCGCCAGCACACGATAAGGCGGCGCGACGAAGGCACTGGCCACACGCTCGAACTCGTCAAGGGTCAGTTGCGCCGGGCCGTCCTTGAGGTGCTGCCACTCCTCCTCCACTTCCCGGGCGAAGGCTTCTATGCCCAGGGCCTTGACCAGGATCTTGATTCGCGCCTTGTATTTGTTGTCCCGCCGGCCATGGCGGTTGTACACCCGCAATACCGCCTCGACGTAGGACAGCAGGTGCTGCCACGGCAGGCCTTCGCGGATCTGCAAACCGAGGATAGGCGTGCGCCCCAGACCGCCGCCAACGATCACCCGCAGGAGCATTTGCCCATCGTTGCCAAGGTAAAGATAGAGGCCGATGTCATGCATCATGATCGCCGCCCGGTCCTGTTCGGCCGAGCAGATGGCGATCTTGAACTTGCGTGGCAGAAACAGGAATTCCGGGTTGATGGTCGACCACTGCCGCAGGATTTCCGCCAGCGGTCGCGGGTCGATCATTTCGTCTGCCGCAACCCCGGCAAAAGCTTCGGTGGTGATGTTGCGCACGCAGTTACCGGAGGTCTGGATCGCATGCATTTCCACCTGGGCCAGGCGTTCGAGGATGTCCGGTACCTGGGCCAGTTCGATCCAGTTGAACTGCATGTTCTGCCGGGTGGTGAAGTGGCCGTAACCGCGATCGTAATCCCGGGCGATGCTCGCCAGCGTGCGCATCTGCTGGGCACTCAGCGTGCCGTAGGGAATGGCGACGCGCAGCATGTAGGCGTGTTTTTGCATGTACAGGCCGTTCTGCAGGCGCAACGGCAGGAACTCTTCTTCGCTCAGTTCGCCGGCCATGAAGCGCTCGACCTGATCGCGAAACTGCGCAACCCGCTCGAACACCAGTGCCCGGTCATAATCATCGTACTGATACATGTAAGTACCTCATCAGGATTGACCGCGCATCCCCGTAACTTCACACCGCCCGTAGCAGCTGCCTCGCGTTGCTCGGCAGCTGCTACGGGCGGTGGGGTTTGGCGGTTCTTGTGTGGCATGACTATGGACCTGCGGCGCAGATCATTACAGATTCACCTGAATGCATAAAAACCGTATCAGAGCGCGGCAGATGGCCGCCAGCGGCTCTCAAATCTGATCTGCATAAATGAAAGTTTCCTGAGCCTGTTTTGTTTCCATCGGGATTTCTACAGTGCACGGCATTGCAACCGTGGAAGCATCGATCATGAGCACAACAACTATCGGACAGGCCTATAACTACAAGGTCGTGCGCCAATTCGTCGTGGCGACCGTGATCTGGGGTATCGTCGGGATGGCGATGGGCGTGTGGATCGCCTCGCAACTGGTGTGGCCGCAGATGAACCTGGACCTGCCGTGGACCACCTTCGGCCGCTTGCGCCCGCTGCACACCAGCCTGGTGATTTTCGGTTTCGCCGGCAGCGCACAATTCGCCGCCAGTTATTACGCGGTCCAGCGCACCTGTCAGGTGCGACTGTTCTCGGACAAACTCGCTGCCTTCACCTTCTGGGGCTGGCAGTCGGTGATTGTGGTGATGCTGATCACCCTGCCGCTGGGCTATACCACCACCAAGGAATACGCCGAGATCGAGTTCTCCGGCGCGGTGTGGATGACCGTGGTCTGGGTTGCATACGCCGTGGTGTTCTTCGCCACCGTGGTGCAGCGCAAGACCAAACACATCTATGTCGGCAACTGGTTCTTCGGGGCGTTCATCGTGGTCATTGCGATGCTGCACGTGGTCAACCACCTGTCGATTCCGGTGGGCTGGTTCAAGTCCTACCCGGTGTACTCCGGGGCCACCGACGCCATGGTCCAGTGGTGGTACGGGCACAACGCCGTGGGCTTTTTCCTGACCACCGGTTTCCTGGGCATGATGTATTACTTCGTGCCGAAACAGGCCGGTCGCCCGGTGTATTCCTATCGCCTGTCGATTGTGCATTTCTGGGCGCTGATTACCCTGTACATCTGGGCCGGTCCGCACCACTTGCACTACACCGCGCTACCGGACTGGGCGCAGTCGCTGGGCATGGCCATGTCGCTGATCCTGCTGGCGCCGAGCTGGGGCGGAATGATCAACGGTATGATGACCCTGTCCGGTGCCTGGCATAAATTGCGCACTGACCCGATCCTGCGTTTCCTGGTGTTGTCCCTGGCCTTCTACGGCATGTCGACCTTCGAAGGACCGATGATGGCGATCAAGACCGTCAACGCCCTCTCCCACTACACCGACTGGACCATAGGCCACGTGCACGCCGGGGCGCTGGGCTGGGTGGCGATGATTACCTTCGGTGCGACCTATCACATGGTGCCGAAGGTATTTGGACGTGAGCAGATGCACAGCACGCCGCTGATCAACCTGCACTTTTGGCTGGCGACCATCGGCACCGTGCTGTACATCGCCTCGATGTGGGTCAACGGCATCACCCAGGGCCTGATGTGGCGCGCGATCAACGATGACGGCACGCTGACCTACTCCTTCGTCGAAGCCTTGCAGGCCAGCCATCCGGGATTCGTCGTGCGCTTTGCCGGCGGGGTGTTCTTCCTCAGCGGCATGCTGCTGATGGCCTACAACGTGTGGCGCACGGTGCGGGTAACGGACGTGGCGACGGTGGAACGTGAGGCGCAGATAGCCTGATGACTGAAGTCGTGCTGAACCTGCTGGGTATGGGGTTTCTGTGGTTCGCCATCGAATACTGCCTGCGCCACCAGACCACCGAGAGCCTGGACGACGCCAGCCTGATCCCGTTTGCCGACGACCCTGAGGTGGCTCGACGGGTGGAGGCGGCTACCGGGAAGACCATCAATGCAGTGGCGCCCGAAGAGGCGAAGCCAGGCTGGGGAAACACCGATTTCTGATGCAACACCGATCCCTCAGGGTTACTTGTCTCAGACACGATCCCGGGGGATCAAAACCTGTAGCTGCTGCGCCAGAAAATCCGCATCGAACGCAAAGGTATCCGGGTCTTTCAAGCCATTGGTCTTGCGCCACTGCCAGGCGTTCGACGGCGGCAGGCACACCAGCGAAACGCTGCCATAGCGCGCAGCGGTAAAGCCCATCACTGCCAGGGAAATCTGCCCACCGGCGCCCATCACATCCGGCACGAACTCCACCGGTTTGCCGGCAATCGCAATGGACAGTTTTTCGGTCTTGAACGTCGACGTCTCGACCGGCACGCTCGGCCCGAACGCAACATAGGCTTCGCGTTTCACCTCCAGCAGATTCGGCGCCAGCACCGGCTCCAGCCATTGCTGGATCTGATCGAACAGATCGCCGATGCGCGTCGCCCACTCGGCCGATTGCGCCTCAAACACTTGTTTTTTGTGCGCTTCGCTTTCTGCGTAGTGGCGAAGCATCTCGCCCAGTTGCCGTACGTCGTCCATTGCGGTGTTCCTTTGGTTGGAGCGGTACTGCGGACTTCGAGCATGGCAGATGCGCGCACGCTGCGTACGACTAATACCTGACGACAGTTTGCACCGTCGGGTAATCGCGGGCACTGTAGGTGCGCACTTCACCTGACAAACGGAGCACGATATGCACACCATCGGCCTGATCGGCGGCATGAGCTGGGAGTCCAGCGCCGAGTATTACCGTCTGATCAACCAGCAGGTACGCGAGCGCCTCGGACCGTTGCGTTCGGCGAAATTGCTCATGTACAGCGTCGACTTCGGCCCTGTCGAACAGGCCCAGCACGCCGGTCGCTGGGACGACGCGGCGTTGATCCTGGTGGATGCCGCGCAGCGTTTGCAGGCAGGTGGCGCCGATTGCGTGGTGTTGTGCACCAACACCATGCACAAGGTCGCCGGGCAGATTCAGGCCGCCATCGACATTCCCTTCCTGCACATCGCTGATCCGGCCGCTCAGGCAGCGGTCGAGGCCGGTGCCTTCAAGGTGGGTTTGCTGGGCACCGCGTTTACCATGGAACAGGACTTCCTCAAGGCACGCCTCGCTGCCCGGGGCTTGACGGTGCTGGTGCCGGAGGCCGAGGAGCGCCAGGCCGTGCACCGGATCATCTACGACGAGTTGTGCGTCGGCGTGATCAGCGAAGCCTCACGCCAGGTGTATCAGCAGGTGATCAAGGCGCTGACTCAGCGCGGCGCCCAGGCGATCATCCTTGGCTGCACGGAAATCGGTTTGCTGATCAAACCCGAACACAGCACCCTGCCCTTGCTCGACACCACCGAGCTGCATGCGCAAGCTGCGGTGGCGTTCGCCCTGGGCGACTGACTCAACCGGCCTTGGGCGTGCGACGCAGGCGCGCCATGCTCAAGGTGTCCACCAGCACACCGTCGCGTACGGCGTAATCACGCAACAGGCCTTCAGTTTCGAAACCGAACTTGCGATACAGCGCAATGGCCGCTTCGTTGTCGGCGTACACCGAAAGCTCGACGCGCTGCAGGTTCATCCAGTTGTCGGCGATATCCAGCGCCGTAGTGAGCAGCCTGGAGCCCACGCCCTTGCCCTGCCACGCCACCGCAACACCCATGCCGAAACTGCCGGCATGGCTGCGACGAATGCGCGAGAACTGCTCCAGGCCAATGTTGCCGATGACCGTGCCTTGATGCAGAGCCACCACTTTCACCAGGCGTTCGTTATCCAGCGCCAGGCGACTGCGCCAGAGTTCGGTGGACTGAAACGGCATTTGCAGGGTTTGGCGGGCGATTGCAGGATCGTTGTACAGCGCCGTAATGCCTTCGATATGGGATTCGTTGAAGCGTTCGAGGGTGATGACGGGATCAGTGGCTGGCATGGGTGAATCATCCTTGAAGCAGACATGGCCGTTCACTCTATCCCGAACGAAACCTTTGTGGCGAGGGGGTCGCATTCTATTCAAGCCACCTTCTTTCGAACCACTCCCGGCGCTCGCCGAAGGTGTTTTCGATCAACTCGACGACCGTCCGCACCTGTGCTTCACCCTGTGACTCGGCATTGACTGCCATCCACACCTGACGCCGCATCGGCCGGTCAAACAAGCCCGGCAAGGCAACCAGCCCGCGGTCGAAGTGGCTCATGTAGTGCGGCAGCAGGCCGATGCAGGCGCCGCAACGGATCATCTCCAGCATCAGCTCGTAGGATTGCAGTTGCACCGCCCCGGCCAGGCGTTGATCCACCAGTGCATTCCATGGCCGGAAGCTTTCAACCTGGCAGTCCTGTCGCCATTGCACCAGGAGAAAATCGGCCAGTTCATCCAGGCTTTCCGGCCTGGAAGCGACCCGCGAGTAGCGCTTGGCAATGTGCGGCAGGTATTGCAGTTGCACCAGACGCCGGGGTTCGGTGGTGGCAAAGCTCGGCCCCGGCAACGGCGACTCGGTATTGCCCAACCATACCACCACGTCGGCGCTGACCGCTTGCAGGGACAACTCGCTGTCGAGCGTCATGATGTCCAGGCGCACACTGGCATTACGTCGCAGCAGTGCAACCAGGTTACGTCCGAGAATGTCATGCAGGATCGAATCGGCCACGGCCAGGCGAATCAACGGCTGCTCGATCACCGGCAAATCACGCTCATGGGCCAGCGCGATCAGTTGTGCGTGCAAGCGCAAGCCATCGCGACTGAGGCTGAAGCCATTTTCTGAAAGGTTGAACAGTGAACACTGGAGCTGCGTTTCCAGCAGCACCAGTTGCCTGCGCAAACGGGTGGCCTTGATGTTGAGACTGCGGGCGGCCTGCATGAAACAACCACAACGGGCACTGACGGTGAAACACAGCGCCAGCTCGGGGTCGATACCCGCTGCCAACTGGCGCCAGGACGCGTTTTTATCGATCGCTACACGATACTTGGCAGCACCCCGTCGGGTGCAGATTTCCATGACTGACATCGAGGACTCCCTGTCGACCTGACACTGACAGTTGCATCCTGCGCAACGTTCATGAACCTGCCATGACAATGACTCAGGCGCTGGGTGTTTGCCGAAAGCTCACAGCCAGGCGATTCCAGCTGTTGATGGTGGTGACGGCGATGGTCAAGTCGACCATTTCGCTTTCACTGAACTGCTCCCGGGTTTGGACGTAGACATCGTCCGGCACGTGGCTTTCGGAGAGTAAGGTGACCGCCTCGGTCCAGGCCAGCGCAGCTCTTTCCCGCGGATTGAAAAAGTTACTGTCACGCCAGACCACGATGGAATACAGGCGTCTATCGCTTTCGCCCAGGCGCCTGGCATCCACCGAGTGCATGTCGGTGCAAAAAGCACAGCCGTTAAGCTGCGATGCGCGAATCTTGATCAGGTGCAGCAGGCCCGGCTCGATGCTCAGGCTGCTGGTCAGGGCCTCCATGGCGATCATGGCTTTCATCGCTTTGGGGGACGCGCTGTAGTAGTCCAGACGGGGGTTCATGGAGCGATCTCGTGCAGCCGGGAGGTAATCTTCACGTTAGTCGCTGGCGCGGGGGCATGACAGATCCAATTGGGCGAATTACCCAGGGACCACCGCCACCAGACCAATTGACGGTTTTTCCACTGCACAACTTCTGTACCACCGGCGGATAGGGGTAATCTTGCGCGACGCACACGCGCCTCAATCGCCCCGGAGCCTCGCCGGCATGGAACTACATGTTGTCATCAACGGTCGCAAGGACCTGGCCGGCCAGCTGTACAACCAACTGCGCAGCGCCATCGAGTCCGGTCGCCTGACTGCCGGGACGCAACTGCCGCCCAGCCGTCTGCTGGCCGAACAATTGGGTATTTCGCGCAAGACCATATCCGATACCTACGCCCAGCTGACCTACGAAAACTTCCTCACCGGGGTGGTCGGCAAAGGCACCTACGTCAATGCGCGCTCGTCGAAGGTGCAGCGCAAACAGAGCCACACCGAGCTTGGCGGCTTCGAGGTGATCGAGTCCTGGCGCAACCTGCCGGTGTTTCTGCGTCACCCGACACTGGAAGGCTCGCTGCGCTACGACTTCATTGGAGGCGCCACCAGCAAGGGCCAGTTTCCCCAGGATGACTGGCGGCGCTGCACCTCTCACGCGCTGCGCCAGATGGCCGGCTCCAAGGGCTTGTACAGCCTGCCCGAGGGCTTGCCGGCGCTGCGCCACGCCATTGCGCAGCACATCGCGTTCTCCCGCGGGGTCAATTGTCAGGATGAGGATGTGGTGGTGTGCAACGGCGCGCAGCAGGCGCTGGACCTGATTGCCCGGGTGCTGATCAGTCCGGGTTGCCTGGTCGCCATGGAGGACCCCGGGTACCCGCCGGCGCGACTGCTGTTCGGCACCCATGGCGCCACGGTGATTGGCGTACCGGTGGACGCCGAAGGCATTGTGGTGGACCGGATTCCTCGCGGCACTCGTCTGATCTATGTCACCCCTTCGCACCAGTTCCCGCTGGGCATGCCGATGAGCCAGGCGCGCCGGGAAGCACTGCTGGCCAAGGCCCATGAGTTGGGCGCAATCATCATTGAGGACGACTACGACAGCGAATTTCGCTACGAGGGCCGCCCCACCGATTCCCTGCAAAGCATGGATGAACGCGGGATCGTCGCTTACGTCGGGACGTTCTCCAAAACCCTGTTGCCGGAACTGCGGCTCGGCTATGCGATCCTGCCGCCGGCGATCCTCGAGGCCGTGGTGCGTGCCAAACAGCTCACCGACCTGCACACCTCGACCCTGCCGCAATGGGCGCTGGCCAAGTTCATCGCCGAAGGCTGCCTGCTCAAGCACATCCGGCGCTGCCATACGATCTATGCCGGGCGCCGCGAGCGGATCCTGACACGAATGGCCGGCGATCTTTCGCCCTGGCTGGAGGCAGTGCCGTCCACCGCCGGTTTCCACATGGCGGTGCTGTGCAAAGTGCCGCTGGATATTCCATTGGTGATCGAACTGGCGAAAAAAGTCGAAGTCGGGCTCTATGCCATCGACAGCTTTTTCTATCAGGAAACGCCAAGGGCCGGGCTTTTCTTCGGTTTTGGCGCCATCGAAACCCTCGACATCGACATCGCTCTGGATCGTTTGCGCGACATCTTGCAGCAGGTGGCCTGACGGATTGGCCTGCGGCTTTATCAGGCGATTGGCTATTGGCGGTCCCGAGGCTCAGGCCTATCCTGCATAGGCGTTATCCCTCAATGAGCAGGATTCGTCCGGCCTGATTCAGGAGTGTGAGCAATGTCCTATGAAGTGATCAATACCGTACAGGTACAGGCCGCCGCCGGCCGCTCGGATGAACTGGGCAGGCAATTGCAGAAGATTGTCGAAACCCTGCGTGAACTTCCCGGCTGCGATTCCTATATGGTCGACCGCTGCCCCGAGGACACCAATCGCTGGACCGTCAGCGCTCACTGGCAATCGGAAGCGGCCATGCGATCGCATTTCAACTGCCCGGAGGTCCAGGGCTTCATCAGCCTGATCGATAGCCAACTGGCCAATGCCGTGGACTTCAACAGTTTTCCGATCGTTTAACCGATACCTGTGGCGAGGGAGCTTGCTCCCTCGCCAAAATTTTTTCTCCATTGGCCCGGAATCTTCTGTAATTGGTCCCCTCGCCTTCCAGAATATTGGCTGTTTAACCTCTACTGCTTGCGGACTACTGTTGTTTTCGACAACTAACCCACCGCAGGTAAAGAACCATGAACGTGTTGCGCTTCTGTGCTGCCCCCCTTGCTGCCCTGGCCCTGATGGCCTGCGCGTCGGCGTTTGCCCATGACCCTTCGGAAAAGGTCACTGTCCTGCAGGACGAAATGCTGAAAAACGTCCCCGGTAAAAAAGCGCTGATGATCGAGGTCGATTACAAGCCGGGGCAGTCCTCCATCGCCCACAAGCACGAAGGCACCGCCATGGCTTATGTCATTTCGGGAGAGATCATTTCCCAAGTCAAAGGCGAGGCGGCGAAAACCTTCAAGACCGGTGAATACTGGTATGAACCGGCCGGGTCGGAACACATGGTGTCGAAAAACGCCAGCGCGACCCGGCCGGCCAGGTTGCTGGTGTTCATGGTATTGGCCCCCGACGAGAAAGTGTTGATCCCACTGGAACACTGATGGCTGAACGTACAGCTATAAATAAAAAGGCTCGAATCGCGAATTCGGGCCTTTTAATTTCCTCACGCAATTAACCGAAAGCTTTTAAACCAAACAAAACTATTGGTCGCCTGACAAGGGTGGATATTGGCTATTTAAATAAATCATCCAGGGTTTAGTCTTGAGTCACCGCCGGTACAACACCGGCAATTTTAACTTTCGACTGAAGTTGATTCACTGGAGAAACACCATGAAACTTGTGCTTGCCAGTACGTTGACCATGGCCGTTGTTTTAACCGGTTGCTCGATCCCCACCGCGCCGACAGCGGTTTCTTCGCTGAACGGTATCTTTACCGAACCGGTAGGCCGCAGCGGGGCCAGCCGTATTACCAGCGGCAGCCATGTCTCGCTGGGCATCGTCTACAGCCAGAATACTCAGACCAACCGCGCCTACCTTAGGGACTACCAAGCCAACGCCGGCACGGGTTTCGGTCAGAGTCTGCTGGTGCAGCCGATTCATGACGCCTACGTAGCCACTTCCAGGCCAGACCTGGCCGTGGATTGGGTCAAGGCCTCCCTGCAACGGCAATTCGGCTCGGTTACCCTGTATCCGGACATGCAGAGCCTCAGGGCGGCAAAACCGGATGTGATGGCGGTGGTCGACACCCGCAGTCAACTGATAACCTCGCGCAGTTCAGACATACAGGCGGATGTCAGTGCGGACTTCTATGACAAAAACTTCAATTACATCGCTACTGCAAAAGGTCACGATGCCAAAGCACTTAGTCCGGTCTGGGCGGACTATAAACGTAGTGAAGATATAGTTGCGGACATTAACGAACAACAGAACGTGCAAGTCAGGGCACTGCAAAAGTTTGACCAGTCGCTCAGTAATTTACTGACCAGCCCGACAAGTAATGTGTCGATGCTTGATTCTAAACAAAGCCAGAAGTTGTATTGAAACTGAAGCCCCTATCGCGAGCAGGCCAGTACAAACTCCCCTGAACCTCAAGCAAAAAAAAGCCCCGCATCTTTCAATGCGGGGCTTTTTCATTCAACGCCTGATCAGGCCGCCGGTTCCAGCTCGGCGGCAAAAGGGGCAGGCACTACCGCTTGCCCGCTCAATGCCAGGTCTAGCAGCTCGCGGTTGGCTACCGCGTACATGGCGTAGTCCGTGCCGCTGGCGGCACGGATTTCCACCAGCATGGCGCGCCAGCGCTCGATCATGCTGTCGTTCTGCGTCATCCACAGGGAGAGCCGTGTTTCCACGTCCTGGGTGCCGTCGCCCTGTTGCAGGACCGAGATGGTGATCGCACGTTGCTGCCAGTCGACGTCATCGCGGAACGCTTCACGGGCCAGGGCCTGCCAGTTGTTTTCAACCGGCAGAGCGCTGATCTGCTGCAGGTACCAGGTGATGTCCAGCGCGCTGCCCACGGCGAAGTAGGCCTTGGCCACGTCCGCAGGGTCCTGGCCGGTCACGTCGGAAGCCTCGATGATCGGCAGCAGGGTGTACAGGTGCGAAGTGCCAGCCACCATGCGCGCGAGCAACTCCGGCACACCGGCTGCGACGTACGCCCGATAGCGAGCCTGCCAGTTCTCGCGGATCTCGCCACTGAGCAATTCGTCGAGCTTGAGGCCCAACTCCTTCAGATGCGGACCGAAGTGCGCGACGTCACGGGCAGCGTTCTGCTCGTTGCGACGGGCACGCAGGAACCAGCGCGTGGCGCGACGGCCCAGGCGCATCAGCTCATCCATGAGTTCCAGTTGAACGTCGGCCGAAACCTGGTAATCCAGGTTTTCGATCTGACGGAACCAGTGCGGGAGATGGAAAATGTCACGCACGATCACGTAGGCGCCGGCCACGTTCGCCGGGCTCATGCCGGTCGACTCTTTGAGTCGTTGAACGAAGGTGATGCCCATGTGGTTCACCAGATCGTTGGCGATCTGGGTGCTGACGATTTCGCGCTTCAGACGGTGACGGCGCATGGCCGCGGAGAACTTGCTCACCAGCGTTGGCGGGAAAGCGGTTTCCATGTCGCGGGTCAGGTAGTCGTCGTCCGGCACCAGGGAGCCCAGCAACTGCTCCTTGAGGTCGATCTTGCTGTAAGAGATCAGCACCGACAGCTCGGCACGGGTCAGGCCATGGCCTGCCGCGATACGCTCGTTGATGGCTTCTTCGGCCGGCAGGAACTCGATGGCGCGATCCAGCTTGCCGCGGCCTTCCAGATCGTTCATCAGGCGCTTGTATTCGGCAATCCGCGGCAAGGCACGACGGGCTGCCAGGGACAGGGCCTGAGTCTGCTTGTAGTTGTTGCCCAGCACCAGACCACCGACTTCGTCGGTCATGCTCGCCAGCAACTGGTTACGTTGCTTGTCGGTCATGTCGCCGGCATGAACCACTTCGTTCAGCAGGATCTTGATGTTCACTTCGTGGTCGGAGCAGTCCACGCCACCGGCGTTGTCGATGAAGTCGGTGTTGGAACCGCCGCCATTGAGGCCGAACTCGACGCGACCCAGCTGGGTCATGCCGAGGTTACCGCCCTCGCCCACGACTTTGCAGCGCAGTTCGTTGCCGTTCACACGCAGTGCGTCGTTGGCCTTGTCGCCGACATCGGCGTGGCTTTCGCTGCTGGCTTTGACGTAGGTACCGATACCGCCGTTCCACAGCAGATCCACCGGCGCCTTGAGCAAGGCATTCAGCAGTTCGGTCGGGGTCAGCTTGTCGGCCTCGATGTCGAAGCGCTCTTTCATCTGCTCGGAAATCGCGATGCTCTTCGCGCTGCGCGAGAAGATCCCGCCGCCTTCGGACATGATGCTGGTGTCGTAGTCCGACCAGGCCGAACGCGGCAGATCGAACAGGCGCTGACGCTCGGCGAAGCTCGATGCCGGCTCCGGATTCGGGTCGATGAAGATGTGCAGGTGGTTGAAGGCTGCGACCAGTTGCAACTTGTCAGACATCAACAAGCCGTTACCGAACACGTCGCCGGCCATATCGCCGACGCCGACCACGGTGATGTTGTCTTCCTGGACATTGATACCGCGCTCGCGGAAGTGGCGCTGTACGCCGACCCACGCGCCCTTGGCGGTGATGCCCATCTTCTTGTGGTCGTAACCGGCCGAGCCACCGGACGCAAACGCATCACCCAGCCAGAAGCCGTAGTCGATGGCGATGCCGTTGGCGATGTCGGAGAAAGTCGCAGTGCCCTTGTCCGCCGCCACCACCAGGTACGGGTCGTCGTCGTCATGACGCACGACGTTGGCCGGTGGTACCAGTGCGCCGTCTTTCAGGTTGTCGGTGATATCCAACAGGCCCGAAATGAAGATGCGGTAGCAGGCGATGCCCTCGGCCGCGATCTCGTCACGGCTGCCGCCCAGTGGCAGGCGACGCGGCAGGAAGCCACCCTTCGCACCCACCGGCACAATCACCGAGTTTTTCACTTGCTGGGCTTTTACCAGGCCCAGGACTTCGGTACGGAAGTCTTCTTCACGGTCGGACCAGCGCAGACCGCCGCGAGCGACGTTGCCGAAACGCAGGTGCACGCCTTCGACGCGCGGCGAGTAAACGAAGATTTCAAACTTCGGTACCGGCTTCGGCAGCTCCGGAATCAAGTGCGGGTTGAACTTGAAGCTGAAGTACGACTTGTTATGGCCGTTGGCATCGGTCTGGTAGAAGTTGGTGCGCAGGGTGGCCTTGATCAGGTCCAGGTAGCGACGCAGGATGCGGTCTTCGTTCAGCACCTGGACGTCGTCCAGGGCGCTGAGAATCGCGTGTTCCAGGCGTTGCTGCTTATCTCCCAGATCGTCACCGGTCAGCTTGCGCGCCAGGTAGAAACGGGTCTTGAACAACCGGGTCAACTCGCGAGCGATGTCGGCGTGGTTGTTCAGGGTGCTGGCGATGTAGCCCAGGTCGAAGCCCAGACGAATCTGCTTCATGTAGCGGGCGTAGGCACGCAGCAGCGCCACGTCGCGCCATGGCAGGCCGGCGGTCAGTACCAGACGGTTGAATCCATCGTTCTCGGCATCGCCACGCACGATGTGGACGAATGCGTCCTGCAGCGTGTCGTTAAGCTGCTGGATGTCGAGTTCCATGCCTTCGGCGGCAGTGAACGCGAAATCGTGAATCCAGAACTCGCGGCCACTGTTGTGGCGCAGACGGTAAGGGAACTCACCCAGCACGCGCAGGCCGAGGTTTTCCAGGATCGGCAATACGTCGGACAGCGCCAGCGGAGTATCGGCGTGGTACAGCTTGCAGTGCAGCATGCGCTGGCCGGAAACCTGGCCTAGCGGCTGATAGAAGCTCATCACCAGCGGATTTTTTTCGTTGAGGCTCAGCAGGTGCTGCATGTCGACCACAGCCGAGTGGGCTGCGAAACGCTCGCGGTAACCGGCCGGGAAGCCTTTCGGGAAGTCGGCCAGCACGTTGGTGCCGTGGGCTTCGCCGAAGCTTTCGATGGTCAGGGCGGCGTAGTCGTCCTGCCAGCTGCGACAGGCCTGCACCACTTCTTTTTCCAGCAGCAGCGGGTCGATGTCGAGGCGGTTTTTCGGGTCGACGCGCAAGATCAACTGCACGCGGGCCAGCACGGACTCGGAGAAGAAGGTCCAGAACTCGCAATCGGTCGCTTTCAGGCGATCCATCAGCACTTGCTGGATCTTCTGGCGCACTTCGGTGGAGTAGATATCACGCGGCACGTAGGCCAGGCAGTAGCAGAAACGGCCGTACGGGTCTTTGCGCAGGAACACGCGAATCTTGTTGCGTTCCTGGATCTGCACGATCGACATCACGGTGCTGAACAACTCGTCCACTGGCGTCTGGAACAGATCGTCGCGCGGCAGCACTTCGAGTACTTGCGCCAGTTCCTTGCCCAGGTGAGCCTTGGCCTGGAAGCCCGAACGGCGTTCGATTTCCTCGACCTTGCGGCGGATGTACGGGATCACCCGCACGCTCTCGCCATACACCGACGAGGTGTACAGGCCCATGAAACGGCATTCCTTGATGACCTTGCCGTTGGCGTCAACTTCACGGATCGACACGAAATCCGGGTAAGCCGGACGGTGGACACGGCTTGGGTGCGAAGCCTTGGCGAACGACAGCAGGGTCGGTTCGCGCAGGTAGTTCACGGCGTAGTCTTCGATGCGCAGGTCATCGTAGGTCAGGCCGGCACGCAGCAGCTTGGTCAGGCCGAGGAAGGAGTCCTTGTCGTAGACGATGTGGCCGCCATCGGCTTCATCGCTGACCACGAACTCTTCGTAGCCAAGGAAGGTGAAGTGGTTGCCCACCAGCCACTCCAGGAAACTCTTGATTTCGCTCTTCTCGTCGCCTTCGACGGCGAACTGGCTGTTGTCCAGCTTGGTCAGGATCTCCTGGACCTTGGCCTTCATCGGCTCGAAATCGCCAACGGCCACGCGGACTTCACCGAGCACCTGCTCCAGCTCTTTGCTCAGGACATTGAGCTCGGCGGTATTGGCGCAGCGGTCGATTTCCAGGTACATCAGCGACTCTTGCAGAATGTCGTCGCCCTGGGTGCCTTTCGGCAGGATTTCCAGCAACTCGCCCTTGCTGCCACGACGCACGCTCAGCACGGTGGTTTGCAGGGTATGGATGCTGTAGCCGCGACGGTTCAGCTCGGTACGCACCGAGTCCACCAGGAATGGCAGGTCGTGGTGCAGCACTTCGACCGCGGTATGGGTCGACTGCCAGCCGTGGCGTTCGTAATCGGGGTTGTAGACGCGCACTTGCGGTTGCGCGTGATCGAAGCGCTCAAGCAGGCGCCATGCAGAAAGGGTGCAGCCAGCGAGATCGGACAACCGACGCTGGGTCAGCTCGTCAAGGGAAATGATGCCGAAGAATTGTTCAGCGAACAGCGCCACTTGTGGCAGTGCCTGTTCACTGATGTGCTGCGCCAGTGCCGCTTGCAGTTGGTGCTGGAAGTCGGCTTTGCTGGCTGCGGTGAAGAACGCCATCTGTGGTACTCCGCTTGGGCTTGTTATTGATGGAAGCGTCGCGTGCAAAACCCCTGTTAGGGGCTACCCGTCACCCTGTTCCTGATTCTCGGGCAGAGGAAACAGGGTGACAGGTGGGTGAAGCTGGACGAGACACTCAGGTCACATTCACCTTCCGTGAATGGGCATCTGCAAAAACGACTGGCTGCGCGCAGCGCAATGCCTTTACAGGTGCTCATCCGTTGCGCAGCTTAACGAGAGCGGCAAGGCCCTTGCTTGCGATGCTGCGACATATTCGGTCAACGGTACGCTGCTCAAGGCATACGCATCGAACAACACTAGCATTCACACAGAAAAATGACGGTTTTCCGTCCGGTTTTACGGGACATGCGTACCAGAAATGACCAGTAACACCCTGTCCGTCCACGACCCGGTCATTGACACTCGGACGAGCAGAAATGTGCGCGGGCTGGCAGAATCGCCCTTTGTTGCGTTTACCACGCTCGTCGAGCCAGGAATTACCCATGAAAATGAAAACCGCCCTCTTGATCGTCAACCCTTGCGACGACGAAGAAGACAACATGGCCATGCTCTGCTGCCACAGCGAGCAGGGCGAAATGTTCCTGATGAGCCGCTACCCGGATGAAGACGAGCTGGAAATCACCCTCGACGGTGAACCCTCGACCCTCGACGGCGTGAAAGTCACGCTGAGCCCTGCGCTGTTGAAGATCGAAATTGCGGCGGCTGATACCGATGTGCTCAATGGCGATGATGTGCTGGAAATCACCTTTGATGCCGACATGACGGATCTGGCTGAAGTTGAGCTGACCTTGAAGAATATTCTTGATGGTACTGGCACCTTTATCAGCCAGATTTGAGTCGTTTGATCCGCCCTCATCGCGAGCAGGCTCGCTCCTGCAATTGATCGTCGTACACCGTCAATGTAGGAGCGAGCCTGCTCGCGATGGCGCCGGCACAGCCACCCAATCACTCCCCTGCTACGAAAATCCAGCAATTGCCCCAACCATTTCCCGCACTTTGCACAAAATGCCGTTAGTCGCCGCCCCCCGCGATGGATTAAAGTAACGCCCCCAGCCCTGGCGCATTTTCGAACGTCCTCGGCCACCCTTTTGCAGGAACAGTCATCGATGGAACATCGTGAAGCGCTACTCGCGCTGCGAACCTTTCTTTCAACGCAGATTCTCGGCCAGGAAAAACTCATCGAGCGCTTGCTCATCGCCCTGCTCGCCGACGGCCACATGCTGGTCGAGGGCGCTCCCGGCCTGGCCAAGACCAAGGCCATCAAAGAACTCGCCGAAGGCATCGAGGCTCAGTTCCACCGCATTCAGTTCACTCCCGACCTGTTGCCGGCCGACATTACCGGTACGGAAATCTATCGCCCGGAAACCGGCAGCTTCGTGTTCCAGCAAGGTCCGATCTTCCACAACCTGGTGTTGGCGGACGAAATCAACCGCGCTCCGGCCAAGGTTCAGTCGGCCTTGCTCGAGGCCATGGGCGAGCGGCAAGTCAGTGTCGGGCGCAGCACCTATGAGCTGTCGCCGCTGTTCCTGGTAATGGCCACGCAAAACCCCATCGAGCAGGAAGGTACCTACCCGCTGCCCGAAGCCCAGCTTGACCGGTTCCTGATGCACGTGAAAATCGGCTTTCCCGATGCCACTGTCGAGCGCCGGATTCTGCAGCAAGCCCGTGGAGAAGCCCTGAACGGCGAAGCGAAGCCTGAGCGTCGGGTTACCCAACAGACGATTTTTGCCGCACGCAAGGAAATCCTCGGTTTGTACATGGCCGACGCCGTGGAGGAGTACCTGGTGCAACTGGTCATGGCCACCCGCACCCCGGCCAAGTTCGATCCGGAAATGGCCGAGTGGATCGCCTACGGCGCCAGCCCGCGCGGTTCGATTGCCCTGGACCGCTGCGCCCGCGCCCACGCCTGGCTGGCCGGGCGTGATTTCGTCAGCCCGGAAGATATCCAGGCCGTGCTGTTCGACGTGCTGCGCCATCGCATCATTCTTTCCTTTGAAGCCGAAGCCGCTGGCATCGATCAGGACCGGGTGGTCCAGCGGATTCTCGACGTCGTAGCCGTCGCTTGACCCCGATGAACGCCAGCCTGCCGCCCGAGCCGGGCATTCGTGTCAGCCTCGCCGACCTGATCGAGATGCGCCATCGCGTGCGTGAAGTGCAGCTGTTTTCCACGCCGAGCCAGCGCAGCCCGCTGATCGGCCTGCACCATTCCAAATTGCGCGGGCGTGGCGTCGACTTCGATCAGGTGCGGGTCTATCAGGCCGGCGACGATGTGCGCACCATTGACTGGCGCGTGACTGCGCGCACCCAGGAACCCCACACCAAGCTGTTCCACGAAGAACGTGAGCGGCCGATTTTCATCATGGTCGAACAAAGCCGCCGGTTGTTTTTCGGCTCGGGCCTGATGTTCAAGTCGGTGCTCGCCGCCCAGGCCGCGAGCCTGATCGGTTGGGCAGCCTTGGGGCACAACGACCGGGTCGGCGGCCTGGTGTATGGCGACAATGTGCATTACGAAATCAAGCCCCGGCGCAGCAAGCAAAGCCTGCTGCAATTGCTCAACCGGCTGGTGCGGGTCAACCAGTCGCTGAGCACCGAAGGCGAGCCGGACCGCGACGCCTTCGGCATTGCCTTGCGCCGCGCACGGGAGGTGTCACGTCCGGGCAGCCTGGTGATCGTGATTTGCGATGAACGCGCGCTATCGGAAAGCGCCGAGCAACAGCTGAGCCTGTTATCGCGTCATTGCGACCTGTTGCTGCTGCCGGTGTCCGATCCGCTGGATCATGCCCTGCCCGCCGCCGGTCTTTTACGTTTCGCCGAGCGTGGAGCGCAACTTGAGCTCGACACGCTGAATTTCGACCTGCGCCAGACTTACCGGGCCCAGGCCGAATTGCGCATCGCGCGCTGGGAACTGCTCGCGCAGAAACTACGGGTGCTGATGATGCCTTTGAGCACTCAGAGCGAAATGGTCGAGCAATTGCGCGAATACCTGAACCCACAGAAACCGGGGAAAGGTCGATGAGCAGCCTTGATCAACTGCAACCGCTGATATCCCCGCCACCGGTGGAATTCTGGCCTCCGGCACCGGGTTGGTGGTTGCTGCTTTTATTGGTGCCACTGATCGGATTGGGCCTGTGGAAGCTGCGTCGCTTTATTCCTGTCAAGCGCCCCGTGGTACGCGCCGAGCAGCCGCTTGACCCGGTGCGCCTTGCCGCCCTGGCGGAGCTGGCGCTGATGCCCAAACCCTACGACGGTGCGCCAGCCGGTGCCTGGCTGCAGCAACTCAACGGCTTGCTCAAACGCCTGTGCCGCAACCATTACCCCTACAGCCAAAGCCATACCCTCAACGGCCGCAAATGGCTGGCGTTCCTCGACAACCGCTGCCCGGCGGCCGGCCTGACCCGCTGGATGGTGCTGGTCGAAGGCGCCTACAAACCCGAATGCAAACTCGACGACAAGGCCATTGCCGGCCTGACCCAAGCCGTTGATACGTGGATTCGCAAACATGTTTGAGTTCGCCTGGCCGTGGATTTTTGCCCTTTTGCCACTGCCGTGGCTGATGCGCATCGTATTGCCGGTGGCCGACAGCGGTGAACCGGCACTCAAGGTCAGCTTCCTCAGCGATCTCGAAGGCCTCGCCGGGCGTCGCGCCCGGGCCAATCTGCCGGCCTGGCGCCAGCAGGCACCGTTCATGCTGCTATGGCTGTTGCTGCTGGTCGCAGCGGCGCGCCCGCAGTGGCTCGGCGAACCCTTGCCGATTGCCGCCAGCGGCCGCGATCTGCTGGTGGCAGTGGACGTTTCCGGCTCCATGGATTTCCCTGACATGCAGTGGCAGGACGAAGAGGTGAGCCGACTGTCGTTGGTCCAGCACCTGCTCGGCGATTTCCTCGAACGCCGCGAAGGTGACCGTGTCGGCCTGATTCTGTTTGGCAGCCGGGCCTATCTGCAGGCACCGCTGACATTCGACCGGCACACCGTGCGAGTCTGGCTCGACGAAGCGCGCATCGGCATTGCCGGCAAAAACACCGCCATCGGCGATGCTATCGGTTTGGCCCTCAAACGCCTGCGTCTGCGTCCGGCAACCAGCCGCGTGCTGATTCTGGTGACCGACGGCGCCAACAATGCTGGTGAAATCGGCCCACTCACCGCTGCGCGGCTGGCGGCCAAAGAAGGTGTGAAAATCTACCCGATCGGTATCGGTGCCGAACCGGAACAAAGTGGCACGGTCGGCTTTCTCGGCGTCAATCCGAGCCTGGACCTTGACGAACCATCCCTCAAGGCCATCGCCGAGGCCACGGGTGGCCAGTACTTCCGTGCTCGCGACGGCAAGGAACTGCAGGCAATCAAGGACACCCTTGACCAATTGGAGCCCGTGGCCCAGCAACCCACCCAGGCCCGCCCGGCTCAAGCGTTGTATCACTGGCCACTGGCCCTGGCGCTGTGGTTGAGCATGCTGCTGGTGGCTCCTGTACTCTGGCCGGACAACCCGTTGCAACGCCTGTTTACCAAGGATCTGTTTTTGCAAACGCAATTGCTGCCTGATTGGCGCCAGCGTCTCAAGCGCCTGCGCCTGCGGAGGCGTCGATGAGTGTGCTGTGGCCTTACTGGTTCCGCCCCTGGTGGCTACTGTTGCTGCCGGTGCTTGGCTGGTTGCTCTGGCAACTCTGGCACCGCAAGAAGCGCGCCGGGCGCTGGCAGATGATCCTGCCGCCGGCCTTTCATGCGGCACTGCTCAGCGGTGGCAGTGGACGCGACAGTAAATTGCCCTGGATCGCCCTTGGTCTTGCGTGGCTCTTGACCGTGCTCGCCCTGTTGGGCCCGGGTTGGGAGCGCGTCGAGCAAACCAGCCAGAAACCCGCCGACCCGCTGGTGGTGATTCTCGAGCTGACTCCGGAAATGCTCGCCACCGACGTCATGCCCAACCGACTCGAACAGGCACGACGCAAGTTGTTCGACCTGCTGCAGATTCGCAGCGACGCGCAAACCGCCATTGTCGTCTACGCCGGCAGTGCCCACACACTGGTACCACTGTCAGATGATCTTTCCACCAGCCGCAATCTGTTGGATGCGCTAAAACCGTCGTTGATGCCCGAGGCCGGTCATCGCGCCGACCTGGCGGTGCTCAAGGCCCTGGCGCTGCTCGAACAAGCGGCTCTGGGCAACGGCCGGATTCTGCTGATTGGTTCGTCCCTGACCGACCAGGAACGGCTGGGCATCCGTCGCGCGCTGAACGGCAAATCGACTCAATTTCTGATGCTCGGCATCGGCACCGCCGAAGGCTCGCCCATTACCCAGGAGGACGGCAGTTTCCTCAAGGATGAACAGGGCGCCATTCTCGTGCCGCGCCTCGACGAACCTGGCTTGAAAAGCTTTGTCTACGACCTGGATGGACGCTATCGCCAGGCGCGCCTGGACGATAGCGATCTGCACGCCCTTGGCCTGCTCGACGGTCCACGCAACTTGCGCAACGACGGTCAGACCTTGCGCCTGGACACCTGGGCCGATCAGGGTTACTGGCTGCTGCTGCCACTGTTGCTGCTCGCGGCCTGCGCGGGACGTCGCGGTTGGCTGCTGTGCCTGCCGCTGCTATTGGCGCTGCCTCAACCGAGCTACGCCTTCGATTTCGCAGACATTTGGCTGCGTCCTGATCAACAAGGCGCCCATTTACTCAAACAGAAGCGCCCGGCCGAAGCCGCCCGGCGTTTCGACGACCATCAGTGGCAAGGCGTGGCGCTTTATGAAGCCGGTGACTACGCGGGCGCCGCCGAGCGGTTCGCTGAAGGCAACGATGCCCACGCCCACTACAATCGAGGCAATGCCCTGGCCAAAAGAGGTGAGCTGGAGGCTGCGCTGGATGCTTACGAACAGGCACTGGAACGTCAACCGGATTTGCGCCCGGCACTGACCAACAAGGCGCTGGTGGAAGAGCTGCTCAAGCAGAAAAACAATGCGTCCGCTGCGACGCCGGACAAATCCGCAAGCGACGAGCCCCAGCCCAATGAACAACAGACGCCGCCCGGTGCCACATCGCAACGTTCGGACAGTGGCGAGTCGCAAGCGCAAGAACCGCACACCAGCGCTGACACCGAACAATCGCCAACGTCGCCGCCCAGACCCGGAACCAACGAAGTGCCAGGCAGCGAGTTGGGTGACGAACAACACACGACGCCGCCCTTGCGCCCGGCCACCGACAGCATCGAAGGTGAACAGCGCCAGGCACTGGAGCAGTGGCTGCGGCAGATCCCGGATGACCCCGGTGAACTGCTCAGGCGCAAATTCTGGTACGAACAGCAACAACATCAGGATCAGGAAGAAACTCGATGACCCGCTTCACCGTTTTATTGCTCGCGCTGCTGCATGGCCTGTTGTTCTGCACTGTTCAGGCACAGGCAGCAGAGCTGGTCGCCAGTGTTGATCGCAGTCGCCTGAGCTCAGGCGAGACGGTCGAGCTGACCCTGGAATCCACCGATGTAACGCAGTTCGGCAAACCCGACCTGGCAGCGCTGGAGCCACTGTTCGAAGTGCGCGGCACACGCCAGGTCAACCAGTTGAACACCCTGAGCGGTGAAAACCGGGCCACCACCCGCTGGATCGTCACCCTTCTACCCCGGCAGAACGGCAGCGTGGTGATTCCGCCACTGCAACTGGGCGAACTGCAGAGCCAGCCGATCACCCTGCAAGTAGTCGAAAGCGACACGCCGGACAACCCGGACAAACGGGCCCCGGTGTTCATCGATGCCAGCCTCGATCAAACCAGCGTGTACGTACAGGCCCAAGCGATCCTGACCCTGCGCATCTACCACTCGGTGTCGCTGTACGACGACAGCAGCCTGCCGCCGTTGCAGATACCTGATGCGCGCATTGAACAATTGGGCGACTCACGTACCTACGAAAAAGACATCGATGGCCAGCGCCATGGCGTGATCGAAATGCGCTATGCGATCTACCCGCAACACAGCGGCGAACTGATCATTCCGGCACAGGTGTTCAACGCCGCGCTGGTCGATGCGCAACCGGCACAGGACGCGGCCCAAGTGCCGAAATCCGGCAAGCAGATGCCCGTCACCTCGACCGAACTGCTGTTGACGGTCAAGGCCAAACCCATCACCTATCCGGCCGACGCGCCCTGGTTGCCTGCCCGCAGCCTGAGCCTGAGCGAAAGCTGGAGCCCGGAGCCGGATCACACACAGGTCGGCGATTCTCTGACCCGTAGCCTGACAGTGACGGCCGAAGGCTTGTCCAGCACCCAACTGCCACCGCTGCCCGGTACCGATGTCGGCGGCCTGCGCCGCTACCCGGATCAACCGGTGCTCGGCAACCAGAACAGCGAGCGCGGCCTGGTCGGCAGTCGTGAAGACCGGGAAGCCCTGGTGCCGACACGGACCGGCGCCATCGAGTTGCCCACCGTCGACGTGGTCTGGTGGAACACCTTCGAAGACCATCTGGAACACAGCAGCCTGCCTGCCCGCACGCTGCACGTGGCGGCCAACCCGAGCCTGGTGCTCGACACCCAGGCCGGCATCTCACCGGTCGATGCCGGTGCCGACAGCGAAGCACTCTGGCGCTGGAAGCTCAGCACCTTGATTCTGGCCTGCACCACCCTGCTCGGCTTCGGCCTCTGGTGGCGTGGCCGCTGGCAACCGGCGGTGACGCGTGCCGCTCAAACCGGCCCGAGCCCGCGCACCGTGCTTGATGACCTCAAGCGCGCCTGTCAGGCCAATGATTCCCACGCCACCCGCCAGGCCCTCGACGCCTGGGCCCGGCAACAACCGGAAACCCTGGCCGACATGGCCGCCCGCTTCGTGCCACTGTCCAACGCCCTCGACGGCCTGAACGGCGCGCTGTACAGCGAAACCGGCCAGTACTGGCAAGGTGACGAGTTGTGGCGGGCGATCAAGGCGATTCCGATGGCCGAACGGGTGCAGGATCCGGTTGGTGACAGTGGGTTGCCGCCGCTTTATCCCAAATAACTCACCCTTGAGACAAAGAGCACAACCTGTGGGAGCGAGCTTGCTCGCGAATTCGGTGTGTCAGACACATCATTGTTGAATGGGCTAACGCTTTCGCGAGCAAGCTCGCTCCCACAGTTAATCGGGTATTGCCTTAAGATCGGGGCTGCCACAGGTTGAGTGCCTGACCACCTCGGGAGCGTTTGCCAGTAAACTCTCCCCCCTTTCGCCGCCTTCATTTTTCACGCGGCCATTACCTATTTTGTAGCGGAGTTCGCCTTGCGCTTGTTTCACACCTCCGACTGGCACCTCGGGCAGAACCTGCATGGCCAGGATCGTGATTTCGAACATGGCTGTTTTCTTGACTGGCTGTTGCGCCAGCTGAAACTGGATCAACCGGATGTGCTGTTGATCGCCGGCGATATCTTCGACACCGTCAACCCGCCGGTCAAAGCCCAGGAGCGTCTCTACGACTTCATCGTCAGCGCCCATGAGCAGCAGCCTTCGCTGACCATCGTGATGATTGCCGGCAACCACGATTCCGGCTCACGGATCGAACTGCCCGCGCCATTGATGCGGCGCTTGCGCACCCACGCGCTCGGCCGCGTGCTGTGGCTCGACGACGGTCAACTGGACGCCGAACGCCTGCTGCTGCCCTTGCCGGATGCCAGTGGTGAAGTCACCGCCTGGTGCCTGGCACTGCCGTTCCTGCGGCCGGCGGAAGTCACTGGTGCACACTTGGGCGACAACTATCTGCGCGGGATCGGCCAGGTGCACGAGTGGCTGATCGAAGCGGCCAACGCCAAGCGTCAGCCGGGTCAGGCACTGATCGCCATCAGTCACGCGCACATGGCCGGCGGCTCAGTGTCGGAAGACTCCGAGCGCAGCCTGATCATCGGCAACGCCGAAGCCCTGCCCGCCAGCCTGTTCGGGCCGAGCATCAGCTACGTGGCCCTCGGTCACCTGCACAAGCCGCAGAAGGTCAACGGCGAGGAGCGCATCCGCTACAGCGGTTCGCCGATTCCGCTGTCGTTCTCCGAGATCAGCTATCAGCACCAGATTCTCGACATCAAGCTCGACGGCGAAACCCTGGTCTGCGTCGAGCCGAAACTGATTCCCCGCGCGGTCAACCTGCAACGCATCGGCCCGGCCCCCTTGAGCGAGACCCTGCTGCAACTGGCGGATCTGCCGAACATCGACCTGCTGGCCGACATTCAGCGCCAACCGTGGCTGGAAGTACGCGTACGCCTCGATGAACCGCAGCCCGACCTGCGTAATCAAGTGGAAACCGCCCTGCAAGGCAAGGCCGTGCGCCTGGTGCGCATTGCCGCTGAATACGCCGGGAATGGCAGCAGTGGCGGCACGGATGAAGGCAACACACTGATCGAACTGGATCAGCTCACGCCCCAGGAACTGTTCAGCCGCGCCTGGCAGGACAACTACGGCAGCGAGGTCGACGAGCAGACCCTCAAGGACTTTGCCGAGCTATTGCAAGACGTGCAGATGGAGAGCGAACAGCCATGAAAATCCTCGCGATCCGCCTGAAAAACCTCGCCTCGCTGGCCGGGCCGTTTGAAATCGACTTTACCGCCGCCCCCCTGGCCAGTGCCGGGCTGTTCGCCATCACCGGCCCCACCGGCGCCGGTAAAAGTACCCTGCTCGATGCTTTGTGCCTGGCGTTGTTTGGCGCTGTACCCCGCCTGAACAACACCGGCCGCGACGCCAAGGTGCCGGATGCCGACGGCGAAATCGCTACCGGCGACCCACGGACGTTGCTGCGGCGCGGCACGGGTGAAGGCTATGCCGAGGTGGATTTCGTCGGAGTCGATGGCCGCCGCTATCGCGCACGCTGGGAAGCCAATCGCGCCCGGGAAAAGGCCGGTGGCAAACTGCAAGCCAGCCGCCAGAGCCTGCGCGACATTGATCAGGATCAATTGCTGGCCAGCCAGAAAGGCGAGTACAAGACTCAGCTCGAAGCCGCGCTGGGGCTGAATTTCGAACAATTCACCCGCGCCGTACTGTTGGCGCAAAGTGAGTTCAGTGCTTTCCTCAAGGCCGATGACAACGACCGCAGCGAACTGCTGGAAAAACTCACCGACACGGCGCTCTACACCCGCCTCGGTCGTCGGGCCTTCGACAAGACCAAGGAGGCTCGCGAGGCGCACAAGCTGCTGCAGGATCAGGCCAGCGGAGTGACACCGCTGTCGCCCGAAGCCCGTGCGGAACTGGATCAGCGCTTCAGCGAAGCGCAGCAGCAACTCAAGACCCAACAGGCGCAACTCAAACAGCTTGAACTGCTGGACACCTGGCTCAAGAACTTGCATCGATTGCAGGACGAGCATCTGGCCGCCAGCGAACAACTGCAATCGGCACAGACCCACTGGGAAGGCTTGACCAGTGAGCGCTTGAGGTTCACCCGTCTCGAACAGCTTGCCCCGCAACGACATCAGTTCGCCCGTAAAGCCGAAGTCGATGCGCTGCTGACACCGTTGGCGGCGCAAATTGCCTTGCATACGCAGCAACATGGCGAACTCGGCGAGCGCCAGACGCAGCTTGAGCAACAGCTCAGTGCCGCCCGGATCGACTTGAGCGCAACGCAACAGCGGCAAGCCGACAGCGCGCCGTTGTTGCGTCAGGCCTTCGAAGCGCAAAGCACCCTCGCCCGCCTGGCCAAGGACGCTGCCCTCAGCGCCGAAGCCAGGCAACAGGCGGAACAGGCCTGCACTCAGGGCCAGAGCACGATTCAGACCTTGCTCGATCAGCAAGCCCGTGGCGCTGGTGACTTACAGCGCATCGCCACCGAACTGGAACAAAGCATTCATCTGGCACCGTTGAGCGATGCCTGGAATGCCTACCGCGATCGCCTGCAGCAGTTGATGTTGATCGGCAACCGGCTGAATCAGGGCCAGGCCGAACTGGCGAACCTTGAACAAAACGCCGCGAGCACCGATCTAGCGCTCACCGCGCAAAAGCAGCAACTGGAGGTACTGTTCAAGGAGGCCGGTGCCGAACCGGATGCCGTCGCCGAGCAGATCGGCATTCTGGGCAGCCTGTTGCAGGACAACCGCAAACAACTGCGCGCCGTCGAAGACCTTGTGCGCTTGTGGGCCAGTCAGCAGGAGCTGGACAAGCGCGGCGCCGAGCTGCAACAACGCCAGTTCACCGCGCAGCAGGAACGTGAACGCCTGACCCAGGACGGGGTAAAGACCAAGGCTGAACTGAGTGTTGCCGAGCAAACCCTTAACGTCACCCGCGAACTGCTGGAGCGTCAGCGTCTGGCGCGCAGTGCCAGTGTCGAAGAGCTGCGCGCACAGTTGCAGGATGACCAGCCATGCCCGGTCTGCGGCAGCAACGAGCATCCGTATTATCAGCCTGAAGCGCTGCTGCAAAGCCTCGGCCGCTTCGATGAAAGCGAACAGGCCAACGCCCAGAAGGCCGTCGACCTGCTCAAGGAAAAACTCACTGACTTGCGCGCCGAAGTCGGCGGGCTGATCGCCCAGCAAAAGGAACTGCTGCAACAGCAGGAACAACTGGCGACCCAGCAGCAGGCCCTCGCGCCAAGCCTGGACGCTCATCCGCTGGTTACCCAACTGCTGAATCAGGATGCCGACAAGCGCGACGCCTGGCTTAACCAGCAAAACAGTCAGCTCAACCAGAGCATCAGCCAGGACGAGCAACGGCAGAGCGCCCTGCTTACTCTGCAACAGGATGCCGCGCGCCTGACCCAGCAACTGCGCCATGCCGAAACCGCGCACCAGCAAGCAGCGCAGCACCTGAGCAATCAACAGCGCGAACTGGGCAACGACCGCCAGCGCCTGGACGAAGAACTCAGCGCATTCGCCAGCCTGCTGCCCGCCGAGACCCTGCAAACGCTACGCGTCGAGCCGGCCGCGACCTTCCTGCAGCTCGACCGGCAGATCGCCGAGCGCCTGGCGCAACTCGATCAACAAAAGGAAGAACTGGTCGAACAGCAACAGCGCCAGCAAAACCTGGAGAAGGAGCAGGATCGCCAGCACAGCCGCGTGCAGCAATTGCACGCCGCCGAACAGCAGTTCACCGGGCTGGCCGAACAGCAACAGGCTAGCCAGCACACACTCGGACAACTACTCGGCGAACACACCAGCGCCGAGCATTGGCAGCAGCAACTGGAACAGGCCGTGGAACAGGCTCGCAGCGCCGAAACCGGCACCGCGCAGACGCTGCAAAGCGTCCTCACGCAGTCAGTGCAAATCGCCGCCGAGCTCAAGGCCCAGCAAGAGCGCTTGCGCGCACTGGAAGGCGAAGAGCATGAACTCGCCGGAAAAATCGGCGACTGGCGTGCCCGCCATCCCGAACTGGATGACGGCGGCCTCGAAGACCTGTTGCGGGTTGACGACACCCAGGTCAGTGAACTGCGCCAGCGCTTGCAGCACAGCGAAAAAGCCATTGAACAGGCCCGCGTCCTGGTGCAGGAACGCGACAAGCGCCTGCTCGATCATCAAGCGCAACACAATGGCAACCTCGACGCCGGGCAGTTGGCCGCCGCGCTGGTCGATCTGCAAACCCTGGCTGCCACCAGCGAGCAACACTGCGCCGAACTGCGTGCCGAGCAGGCCGAGGACCAGCGCCGACAGAACGCCAACCAGGCCCTGGCGCAGCAGATTGCCGATGCCTACAACGAGTACCAACGCTGGGCGCGCCTGAATGCGTTGATCGGCTCGGCCACCGGCGACACCTTCCGCAAGATCGCCCAGGCCTACAACCTCGACCTTTTGGTGCACCACGCCAACGTGCAATTGCGCCAACTGGTGCGTCGCTATCGCCTCAAGCGCGGCGGCAGCATGCTCGGGTTGCTGGTGATGGACACCGAAATGGGCGACGAACTGCGCTCGGTGCATTCGCTGTCCGGTGGCGAGACCTTCCTGGTCTCGCTGGCGCTGGCCCTCGGTTTGGCGTCGATGGCGTCGAGCACGTTGAAAATCGAGTCGCTGTTCATCGACGAAGGCTTCGGCAGCCTCGATCCGGAATCCCTGCAACTGGCCATGGACGCCCTCGACGGCCTGCAGGCCCAGGGCCGCAAGGTCGCGGTGATTTCCCACGTACAGGAAATGCATGAACGGATTCCGGTGCAGATCCAGGTCCGCCGCCAGGGCAACGGCCTGAGCACCCTGGAGGTGAAATGAACACGCTGTATTCCTTCCGCCGCTGCCCATACGCCATGCGCGCGCGTATGGCCCTGCGTTATTCGGGAGTGGCCGTGGACATCGTCGAAGTCAGCCTGAAGGCCAAGCCCGCCGAAATGCTCGCACTGTCGGGCAAAGGCACGGTGCCGGTACTGAGTGCCGATGGCCGGGTGATCGACGAAAGCCTCGACATCATGCGCTGGGCCGTGGCGCAGAACGATCCGCAAGACTGGTTGCTCAAGGACGATCCTGACGCAGCGGCGCAAATCGCCAGCCTGATCGAACAGAACGATCAGGTGTTCAAGGTGCACTTGAATCGCTACAAGTACGCCGAGCGTTATCCCGAGCAGCCGATGGAGGCTTATCGCGCCGAAGGCGAGGTGTTTTTGCAAAGGTTGGATGAGTTGCTGGAAGGACACGACTACTTGCTGGCCGACCATCCAAGCCTGGCCGATGTGGCGCTGATGCCCTTCGTGCGGCAGTTCGCCCACGTCGACCGCGAATGGTTTGCGCAGACACCGTATCGGCGGTTGCAGGATTGGTTGCAGCGGTTTCTGGCGTCGGAACTGTTTACTGGCGTGATGAAAAAGTAAACGCGCCCACTGTGGCGAGGGGGCTTGCCCCCGTTCGGTCGCGAAGCGGCCGTAAATCCGGATGACCAGAAAAAGCTTGGGGCTGCTTCGCAGCCCAA
>NZ_AKJL01000039.1 GCF_000282355.1 Pseudomonas sp. GM49 | reverse complement strand
CCACCGCCGTGGGCAATGCGAACGGCAGGTCGATCATTGCATCGATCACTTTTCGTCCAGGGAAGGTATAGCGCACTAATACCCAGGCCAGCAGCGTGCCGATGATGCCGTTGATGATCGCAGCACAAAGCGCAGTGCCGAAGCTGAGCTTCAACGCGGCCAGCACCCGTGGCGCCGAAATGATTGCCCAGAACTGATCCCAGGTAAGTTGAGCGGCATGCACGAACATCGCCGCCAGTGGTATGAGCACAATCAGGCTGAGGTACACCAAGGTGTAGCCCAGCGTCAGCCCGAAGCCGGGTATGACGGGGGAGATACGACGCGACATAAAAGTCCTTGGTTGAGAACGCACAAAGCCTCGAATCGAAATTCGAGGCTCATTGATGGCTATTTAAGATTACTGCGCCTGGTAGATCTGGTCGAACACGCCCCCGTCATTGAAGAATTTCGGCTGCGCGGTTTTCCAGCCGCCGAAGTCCTTGTCGATGCTCACCAGTTCCAGTTTCGGGAACTGCTGGGCGTACTTGGCGGCCACGTCCTTGTCACGCGGGCGATAGAAGTTCTTCGCCGCGATTTCCTGGCCGGCCGGGCTGTACAGGTGCTTGAGGTAGGCTTCGGCGATCTGCTCGTTGCCCTTTTTCTCGGCATTTTTGTCGACCACTGCCACCGGCGGCTCAGCGAGAATCGACAGCGAAGGCACGACGATGTCGAACTTGTCGGCGCCGCCCTCTTCTTTCAGGGCCAGGAAGGCTTCGTTTTCCCAAGCCAGCAATACGTCGCCCTGACCGTTGTTGACGAAGGTAATGGTCGAGCCGCGAGCGCCGGTGTCCAGCACGGGTACGTGCTTGAACAGGGTTTGTACGTATTCCTTGGCCTTGGCTTCGTCACCGCCATTGGCTTTCAGGCCATAGGCCCACGCCGCGAGGAAGTTCCAGCGCGCACCGCCGGAGGTTTTCGGGTTCGGCGTGATCACCGAAACGTCATTCTTGACCAGGTCACCCCAGTCCTTGATGCCTTTAGGGTTGCCCTTGCGCACCAGGAACACGATGGTCGAGGTGTAAGGCGTGCTCGCGTCCGGCAGGCGTTTTTGCCAGTCAGCTGGCAGGCTTTTGCCGAGCTTGGCGATTTCGTCGATATCACCGGCCAGGGCCAGGGTCACGACGTCGGCACGCAGGCCGTCGATCACCGCCCGACCTTGCTTGCCCGAACCGCCGTGGGATTGCTGGACCTTCACCGTGTCGCCCGCGTGGTCTTTCTGCCAGAACTTGATGAACTCGGCGTTGTAGTCCTGATACAGCTCGCGGGTCGGGTCGTACGACACGTTGAGCAGCTCGTAGTCCTTGGCAACTGCGGAACCGGCAAAAAGGGCGCTGGCCAGGGCGGCCAAAGCGAAATGACGAATCGACGACATGGTGAAAGCTCCTGGAATTCTTGGTGTGTTGGCTTTTTCTTATGGGATATCGGAAATCGCGGTGCCTGATTCGCCTCAGCCCGGCTTGTTGCCCGGCTGCTGCAAACGGAATTTTTCTTTGCGTTCGATCTGCACCACCTGGGCGTTGTGCACGGTGATTTCCACGGCACCAAAGCGCAGATCGCGCAGGGCACTCTGGATTTCACGCAGGATGGTGGCTTCGTCTTGACCGTCGACGCTACGCAGGGATGCGCTCATATTGCTGCTCCTTCAACTGAGAGGGTGCCTCGCAGTGGCGGCACTGCTTGCGGCTTGAGAGCAATAGTAGAGAGGCACAGATATTCTTAAAAAGACTATTTAAGAATGTTTATATAACCAGAAGAGATTAACTGAAGGGACAAGGGCTTGAGGTGAATCACCCTCTTTCAAGCACACAAAAAACCTGTGGGAGCGAGCTTGCTCGCGATGAGGGAGTGTCAGTCGCCAGAAATGTCGGCTGATATTCCGCTATCGCGAGCAAGCTCGCTCCCACAGGGTTTGGGCATCAACTGAACTGGGCACCTATCCGATCACCGGCGTACATGTCCAATCCAGCCGCACCGCCGGCACCGGCCGCCCGAACCAGTAGCCCTGCCCCAGATCACAGCCCTGCTCGAGGAGGAAAGCCGCCTGTTCGACCTGCTCGATTCCCTCGGCATGCACCTGCATGCCCATGCTCTGTGCCAGGGCAATGATCACCCGCGAAATCGCCGCATCGTCCTCATCCCACGGCAACCCGGCCACGAAGCCCTGGTCGATTTTCAGCTTCTGCACCGGCAGGCGCTTGAGTCGCAATAGCGATGAATAACCCGTGCCGAAGTCGTCGATGGCCAGGCGCACACCCAACTCGCGCAGGCGATGCATCTGCTCCAGTGCGACTTCGGGGTCCTCCATCACCGCGCTTTCGGTCACTTCCAGCTCCAGAAAGGCCGGCTCCAGCCCGGTTTCGCGCAGTACCTGCGCCACCTGCTGATACAACTCACGACGGGCGAACAGCCGTGAAGATACGTTGACCGCAACAAACGACAGCGCCCCCCCTTCCTGCTGCCACAGGCACATCTGCCGGCACGCCTGCGCCATGACCCAGGCATCGATTTCGGCGATCAGACCGGTTCGTTCGGCGACCGGAATGAACTCCGCCGGCGACACCAATCCCCGCTGCGGATGCTGCCAACGTACCAGCGCCTCGACGCCAATCAGGCGGCTGGTCTTGAGGTCATGAACCGGCTGGTAATGAACCCGCAGCTCTTGCCGGTCCAGGGCGCGGCGCAATTCGAAGGCGATCTCGACTCGTTGTTGCACGTGGGCCGTCAGCTCTTCGGTGTACAGGGCATAATCATTGCGCCCCGTACTTTTGGCCTTGAACAGCGCAGAGTCGGCATTACGCAGCAGTTGCTCGACGCTCAAGGCATCGCTGGGGAACAGACTGATGCCGATGCTGGTGTTGATAAACAGCTGGTGCCCATCGATGAGGAACGGCTCTTTGAGGCCATCGATAATCCGCTGGGCCAACGCAGCGGCCTGAACCAGTTGCGGACAGCTTTCGGCGAGTACCGCGAACTCATCCCCGCCCAAGCGCGCCAGGGTGATACCCGGGCCGAACATGGCGCCCAGGCGCTCGGCCACAGCCTTGAGCAACTGATCGCCAACGCTATGCCCAAGGCTGTCGTTGATCATCTTGAAGTGATCGAGGTCGATCATCAGCAGCGCGCAGCCACACTTGTGGACCTGTGCCGAGGCCAGGGCCTGTTCGGCGCGGTCGGTGAACAACAGGCGGTTCGGCAGGTCCGTCAGCGGGTCGTGGTGCGCCAGGTGCATCAACTCGTGTTCGGAGTTCTTGATCGCACTGATATCGGAAAACCCCGCCACATACTGGCTCGGCTGGCCGTAGTCGTCGTGGATCAGGCGGATCGTTTGCCATTGCGGGTAAACCTCGCCGCTTTTGCGCCGGTTCCAGATTTCCCCGCTCCACTCCCCGGTGCTTTCAAGCTCGGCGAACATCGCCCGATAGAAATCGGGTGGATGACGCCCGGACTTGAACATATTGGGCCGCTGTCCCTGCACGTCCTCACACCCGTAGCCGGTGATTTCCATGAACGCCCGGTTCACATGGACGATCACGCCCTCCCGATCGGTGACCAGCACGCCTTCGCGGGTGCAGTCGAACACTGCCGCTGCCTGGCGCAGGCGCTCACGGTTGGTATTGCGCTCGTGCAAAGTGGCTCCGATCCCCAGGCACCGCAACAACCGCGCCCGTGCAATGAAGATCAACCCGGCGCTGAACAGCACCCAGACATAACCGTTGATCAGTTGCCATCGCAGTCGCTCGGCGGAGCTATCGAAGAAACTGTTCAATAAATAGCCACTGATCTGCAGCCAAACCACAGAAAGCAACAGGTAGAGCAGCGCTGCGCGCACGGCATCGCGATAGGTGGCAGACATCCGGCAATCCATGTCCCTACAAAAAGGTTGGAATTATAGTTTAAAGACACATCCAGCCACTCTTATCTGAAAGGGCGACTGGTTTTCTGTGTGGGCTTAGTGATAATGCAACGGCTGTTTTTTTCTTTATCGAGGGCCCTATAGCCTATGTGGTACGAAGGTTTTCTTGGCTTGTCGCCCTGGTCACTGGTAGCAGTCACCCTGCTGATGACCCATGTCACAATCATTGCTGTCACGGTCTATCTGCACCGTTACTCGGCCCATCGCTCCCTGGAGCTGAATGGGGGCCTCAAGCATTTCTTCCGTTTCTGGCTGTGGCTGACCACGGCGCAGAACACCCGCGAGTGGACCGCCATCCACCGCAAGCATCACGCTAAATGCGAGACCGTCGATGACCCGCACAGCCCGGTCATCAAGGGCTTGTCCACGGTGTTGCGCAAAGGCGCCGAGTTGTACCGCGCCGAAGCGGAAAACCCCGAGACGCTGCGCATCTACGGCAAGAACTGCCCCGAAGACTGGATCGAGCGCAACCTCTACAGCCGCTTCCCGCTGCTGGGCATCGCGATCATGGGCGTTATCGACCTGCTGCTGTTCGGCACCATCGGCATCACCGTCTGGGCTATCCAGATGATGTGGATCCCGGTGTGGGCCGCCGGCGTGGTCAATGGCCTGGGCCATGCCATCGGCTACCGCAATTTCGAATGCCGCGATGCGGCGACCAACCTGGTGCCGTGGGGCATCCTGATTGGCGGCGAAGAACTGCATAACAACCATCACACCTACCCTAACTCGGCAAAACTGTCGGTGAAGAAGTGGGAATTCGACCTGGGCTGGGCATGGATCAAAGTCTTCAGCTTCCTGCGCCTGGCCAAGGTTCAACGGGTCGCGCCGATTGCCCATCGCGTCGAAGGCAAGGGCAACCTGGACATGGATACCGCCATGGCGATCCTCAACAACCGCTTCCAGATCATGGCCCAGTACCGCAAATTGGTGATCGGCCCGCTGGTCAAGCAAGAGCTGGAAAAGGTCGATCACTCGGTACGTCACCAGTTCCACCGGGCCAAACGCCTGCTTTCGCGGGAGACCAGCCTGCTGGATGACAAACACCATGTACGCATCCAGAACATGCTCGAACACAGTCAGGCGCTGAAGGTAATTTACGAGAAACGCCTGGCCCTGCAGCAGATCTGGGTCAAGACCAGCTCAAATGGCCACGACATGCTGGCGGCCATCAAGGATTGGGTACACGAAGCCGAAGCCAGCGGGATTCAATCCCTGCGCGACTTCGCCGATCAGTTGAAAACCTACTCCCTGCGTCCTGCCACCGTCTGAAAAAATCCTGTGGGAGCGGGCTTGCTCGCGAAAGCGGTGCGTCAGTCGACATCTTCATTGACTGACCCACTGCATTCGCGAGCAAGTCGGACCGCCGCACCGCCGCTCCCACATTGGTTTGTGGTCTGGCCGCAAAAACGCGTCGCCAGTACCGCCCGGCGGGAGCAAGCTCCCTCGCCACAAACGGCGGGAACTTCATCCAAAAACCCCTATCTCAAAGACACTTCGCCATCCCCGGCGGGCTTGATGTTGGCCGCGATCGCGCGCGGCATGCCCTTTGAGATTTGTGTCGATGGCCCCAAAAAACCTGCAAGACTCATCTTCGCCCCATTGGCCCGAGGCCGCGCAGACCCTGATGGCGCTGATGCGCGCCCAAGGCGAAGTGGCACGCCTGAGCGAACGCGAACAGTTGTTCAGCACCTTGCTGGGGAGCGTCAACGCGGTGCTGTGGGCATTCGACTGGGAATCCCGCCGGGTGCTTTACGTCAGCCCCGCCTATGAACGGATCTTCGGCCGTTCGGCCGATCTGCTGCTGGCCGACTGCAATCAATGGCGCGACAGCATCTACCCCGACGACCTGGACTATGCCGAACGCAGCCTGGCCGAAGTGCTGGACAAAGGTGCCGTGGAAGACCGCGAGTATCGAATCATTGCCGCCGACGGCCAAGTGCGCTGGCTCCGCGACAAATGCTTCATCAATCGCCAGGCCGAGCCGGGTCAACCGGTGATCATCGTTGGCATCGCCGAAGACATCACCGACAAGAAGCAGATGGAGACCGAGCTGCATCGCCTGGCCACCACCGACGCGCTGACCCAAAGCAGCAATCGCCATCATTTCTTCGAATGTGCTCACCGCGCGTTCGAATACTCCCGGCAACAGGGCGAGCCTCTGTCGTTCCTGATGCTGGACATCGATGACTTCAAGACAGTCAACGACTCCTACGGCCACCAGGAAGGTGACAACGTGTTGCAACGCATCGCCGAAAGCGGCCGCGCAGCGTTGCGCCGTGGCGACCTGTTCGGGCGCATTGGCGGTGAGGAGTTCGCAGCGGTGTTTCCCGGCTGTACACCGCAGATGGCCCTGCAAGTGGCTGAACGCTTGCAACGGCAGATTCAGCAATTGAGATTCAACCATGAAGGCCAGTCGTTCGGCATCACCGTCAGCCAGGGCCTGACCAGCCTGACCGCCGCGGACGAAAACGTGGAGCACCTGTTTTCCCGGGCGGATGCCGCGATGTATCAAGCCAAGCGCGAGGGCAAGAACCGGATTGTTACTGCCTGACAGGATCACCTTGGATCCCTGTGGGAGCGAGCTTGCTCGCGATAGCGGACTGTCAATCGACATTGATGTTGAATGTCAGACTCTCATCGCGGGCAAGCTCGCTCCCACAGGGGTTGGTGGTGTACTTACTTTTTGCGCAAGCGCATCAACTCCGGCAAGCCGATCTTGAGCAACCGCGCCGTCCGGCTCTTCGCCAGCTCCTCGATGCCCTCATGTTCGGTCAGGCGCGCCATCTGCGCCGCCATGTTCATCACCAACGCTTCGCGGGAGTAAACCCCGCCACCGAGCTGGTAGGCCGCGGCAATCAGCTCCCGTAACTCCAGCGGCAGGCGCCAGCGTGTACGCAGGGCCGAGCCATAGGCCGCGCCATATTCAACCAGCGCTTCACCCACTTCTTCCAACTCGTCCAGTTCGCCGCCAGCCTGTTTCCATTCCTGTAGACAGCGCAGCAACGCCAGATCGCCGAGACGGTGCAACATGCCGGCGCAATAGCAGCGCTCCTGATCCAGATCAAGCAAGCGCGCCAGCGTCCGCGCGTATTCGGCAGTGTGCAGTGACAGCTCCCAGTAACGCTCGGCATAGTCGGCCAATTGCGGATCGCTGAGCCGGGCACTGCGCTTGAGCGTCAATCCGAGAATCAGGTTCATGCTCTGCCCTGTGCCCAGGCGATGCAGCGCCTGGGACAGGGTTTGCACAGCAACGCCGAGGTGCTGCGCCGCGCTGTTGGCAGCGGCGATCAGCACAGCCGTGACCTGCGGATCGGTGCGGATTTCGTCTTCCAGTACCGTCAGATCGAGGCCATTGGGGTTGAGGCTGCGCTTGACCGCCACTTGCACGTCGGTCATCAGCGGCGCGCCGTCGGCCAGTTCGCGTCGACGCTCCAGATACACCGATAACGTCATGCCCGGCGCCAGCGCCGGCACTTCGCACGAGACTTCTTCCCCGGCGTGCAGCAGCAACCCCTGCAACCGATGGGTCAGGCTTTCCATATTCAGGGGCTTGGTCAGGTACGCGGCTGGCGCCAGCGGCAAGGCCTCGCGCACGCTGGCACCGTCGTTGCGGCTGCTCATAAGAATGAACGGCAGAGGTGGATTGCGTTTGCGCTGGCGAATACTGCGCAGGACATTCAGGCCATCGACGCCAGGCAACTCCCAGTCGGCGATCACCAGGTCATAGGGGGTGGTCGCCAACAGCTCCAGTGCTTGCTGACCATCGGCGCACAAGTCCAGCCGCGCATCGCAGCGTACGCTCAACAACACTTCCTTGAGCAGATCCCGGGACCAGGGGTCGGCCTCGGCGATCAGGACTCTCGGAACCGCGGGTAAAATGACAGTCGTCATACAGCTCTCCCTGACAATGCAGGAACCTTAGCCAATGCAGGCCATTCGATACAGCGCTAATGCGCGGGATGAGTTTCATGGGGCGTAAAAAAACCCGCCGAAGCGGGTTTTTTGTGGATCAGGTCACACTGGATGATCAGAGCTCGGAGAAGCACTCTTCGATGATCGCCAGGCCTTTGTCCAGTTGCTCGTCCGGCGAGGTCAGCGGTACCAGGACGCGCAGAACGTTGCCGTAGGTGCCACAGGACAGCAGGATCAGACCCTTGTCGCGAGCCTTGGCCACAACCGATGCCACAGCGGCAGCGTTTGGCTTGTGGCTGTCGCCGTTTTCGAACAGTTCGACAGCGATCATCGCGCCCAGGGCACGGACTTCGCCGATCACCGGGTACTTGGCCTGGATGGCCTTCAGGCCGGTGACCAGACGCTCGCCAACAGCCTTGCAACGATCCAGCAGGTGCTCTTCTTCGAACACTTCCATCACGGCCAGGGCCGCGGCGCAAGCGATCGGGCTACCGGCGTAGGTGCCGCCCAGGCCGCCTGGAGCGATGGCGTCCATGTATTCGGCCTTGCCGCACACACCGGCCAGCGGGAAGCCGCCAGCGATGGATTTGGCGAAAGTGGTCAGGTCGGCAGCAACGCCCATCTGTTCCATGGCGAAGAAAGTACCGGTACGGCCAGCGCCAGTCTGTACTTCGTCAGCGATCAGCAGGATGCCGTGCTGGTCGCACAGGGCACGCAGACGCTTCATGAATTCTTTCGGAGCGACGTAGAAACCACCTTCGCCCTGAACCGGCTCGATGATGATCGCGGCGATGTCTTTCGGCTCGGCGTCGTTCTTGAAGATGCGTTCGATGGAAGCGATCGAATCATCGATGCTCACACCGTGCAGTTCATTCGGGTACAGCGCGCGGAAGATGCCGCCTGGCATCAGGCCCATGCCGGCCGAGTAAGGCACGACTTTACCGGTCAGGCCCAGGGTCATCATGGTGCGACCGTGGTAGGCGCCGGTGAAGGCGATCACACCGGCACGGCCAGTGGCGGCACGGGCGATCTTGATGGAGTTTTCCACGGCTTCGGAGCCGGTGGTCACCAGCAGGGTTTTCTTGTCGAAATCACCTGGGACCTTGGCGTTGATTTTTTCGCACACTTCCACGTACGGCTCGTAGGCCAGAACCTGGAAGCAAGTGTGGGTCAGCTTGTTCAGCTGTTCGGTCACGGCGGCGATAACTTTCGGGTGCACGTGGCCGGTGTTCAGCACAGCGATACCGCCGGCGAAGTCGATGAACTCACGACCTTCAACGTCGGTTACAGTCGCGTTCTTCGCGGAATCGGCGAAGATCGGGTGAATCTGGCCAACACCACGTGGAACAGCAGCGGTACGGCGGGCCATCAAAGAAGCGTTAGTCTTGCTCATACATTCCTCATTCACCGCTCATCGGGCGGCGTGGTTCAAGGATTAAGCAGCGGGGAACAGCGGCGGCAGCATGCGATGATCGACTGCCACGGCGTTCCCGGCCACCGAGAATATTCCGGTTTTACGCACGCAAAGGGACAGCGCTCTCGTGCCCTTTGCGCTTGAAGCAATACCTTCCCGGCTTATACCTTCGAGCTTAGATGCCCAGGCAGAGGTATTTGATTTCCAGGTAATCTTCGATGCCGTACTTGGAGCCTTCACGGCCCAGGCCCGAGGCCTTGATGCCACCGAACGGCGCGACTTCGTTGGAGATCAACCCGGTGTTGACGCCGACCATGCCGTATTCCAGGGCTTCGGCCACACGGAACACACGGCCCAGGTCGCGAGCATAGAAGTACGAGGCCAGACCGAACTCGGTGTCGTTGGACATCGCGATCACGTCGGCTTCGTCTTTGAAGCGGAACAGCGGAGCCAATGGACCGAAAGTTTCTTCCTTGGCCACGGCGGCGTTGTTCGGTACGTTGGTCAGGATGGTCGGTTCGAAGAAGTTGCCTTCCATCGACTTGCCGCCGGACAGCACGGTGGCGCCTTTGGAAACAGCGTCGGCAATGTGCTCTTGCACCTTGGCCACGGCTTTTTCGTCGATCAGCGGGCCAGTGGTAGTGCCTGCTTCCAGACCGTTACCGATCTTGAGCTTGGCCACAGCGGCTTTCAGCTTCTCGGCGAATGCGTCGTAGACCGAATCCTGAATGTACAGGCGGTTGGCGCAGACACAGGTCTGGCCGTTGTTGCGGTATTTGGAAATGATCGCGCCTTCGACGGCCTTATCCAGGTCCGCGTCGTCGAACACGATGAACGGTGCGTTGCCGCCCAGTTCCAGGGACACTTTCTTGATGTCCTTGGCGCATTCCGACATCAGCTGACGACCGATTTCGGTCGAACCGGTGAAGGACAGCTTGCGTACGATCGGGTTGCTGGTCAGCTCGCTGCCGATGTCGCCGGCGCTGCCGGACACCACGCTGAACACGCCAGCCGGGATGCCGGCACGCTGGGCCAGTTCAGCCAGGGCGAAAGCGGAGAACGGAGTTTGCGAAGCAGGCTTGAGCACCATGGTGCAACCGGCAGCCAGAGCCGGGCCGGCTTTACGGGTGATCATGGCAGCCGGGAAGTTCCACGGGGTGATGGCAGCGGTCACGCCGATTGGCTGCTTGATCACGATCAGGCGCTTGTCTGGCTGGTGGCCCGGAATCACGTCACCGTAGATGCGCTTGGCTTCTTCGGCGAACCACTCGATGAAGGAAGCGGCGTAAACGATTTCACCCTTGGCTTCGGCCAATGGCTTGCCTTGCTCCAGGGTCATCAGACGAGCCAGGTCGTCCTGGTTCTCGATGATCAGTTCGAACCAGCGACGCAGCTTGGTCGCACGTTCTTTGGCGGTCAGTGCACGCCAGGCCGGCAGCGCTTTGTCAGCGGCTTCGATCGCACGGCGGGTTTCGGCAGCGCCCATTTTGGGCACGGTGCCCAGAATTTCGCCCGTTGCCGGGTTGTTGACCTTGATCGTCTGACCATTGTCCGCATCAACCCACGCGCCATCGATGAAGGCTTGCTGGCGGAACAACTGGGTGTCTTTAAGCTGCATGTCGGCTTTCCTTAACAGCACCGCGCACGCGCGGAGCAAATTATGATTGTAGAAAGGCGCCTCGATAGGCTGCCGTCAGGGAAATCATTCACCGGGCTGAAGCACATAAATAGCGCACTGATTGAACTCGTGCGGTTCAGCACCCAGACAAGAGCGTTTGAAATCTCAAACGAATCCTAGGATCAAAGGGGGTAAAGGACAATAGGCTGTTCGAAAAAAAGAACGAAAACGACGCTTTTGCCCATTTTTTCTGATCAACGTAGCAAACGCCTGTTACAGCTTTAAAAAAACGCAGGCGATTCAGCAGCATGGACGCCCGCAGCGCATATGCGTATCATGGCGCCCGCTGCACCAGTAGCTCAGCTGGATAGAGTACTGCCCTCCGAAGGCAGGGGTCGTGGGTTCGAATCCCGCCTGGTGCACCATACGTTGTAACGAGAAAGCCTCAGGCCCGTTGGGTCTGGGGCTTTTTTGTGGGTGTTTGGAGGCTTGGCGCCTAATGATCAATGCTGTTTTTTTCAAACAGCCGGCCGATGTCTCTCGCACTGTGCAGTACGCGTTCGACCTTGATCTCATCGTCCATCAGACAGTAGAAAATCAGATATCGGCCATGGGGAAGCATTCGCAACCCCTTGGCGCAATCGTCTCTTGGAACACCCAAATTCGGTTGATCGATTAATCGTGTGCACTGCATACGTAGCTCGCGCACAAACGTCCGGGCCCGTTCAGGGTTGTCTCGGGCGATAAAACGGGCGATTTGCAGCAGATCGTCCCGTGCCAGTGCAGAGAAAAGCAATTGCCTCATGGACGGTTTTGCTCGGCTGCTACCTCGTCAATCAGCGTATCAAGCTCGGCAAACACTGCATCGGCAGCAATGGCCGGACGCGGATCATTGCGGCTGGCCGCAATGGCTTCACGAAGTTCGGCAGCATGCAGTCGATCCAGCAACTGTTGATAGGCCGCGTGCGGTAGAAGATAGGCGGCTGGGCGATTGTGGTTGAGCACGGCAACAGGCTCGGAACCCGCTTGCTCGATTACCGTGCTCGGGCTGCGCTTGAGCTCGGTGATGCTGACCGAACGGCTTGCAAGTAGCTGCTCCATGATGGCTCCAAAGGTACCAAAAAAAGTACCTGATAGTGTTCCATTCTCTGCATGGGGGTCAACGAATCTCCGACCAGTGCTGTGTTGGCGCACAAAAAAACCGCCGAAGCGGTTTTTTCATTCTGTCGTCCAGTCGAACTCGTCATATTCATCGTCATCATCCTCGTCGTCCTCAAAGAACTCCTCTTCAAGGTCGTCGTCTTCAACAACATCCTCTTCCGGCTGATTCAGCAGAAAATCCTTGCGGCTCTCGGTAATCGCTCGCCGCAGTTCCTCACCCTTTTGCGGGCAGTTGAGCATTTGGGCGATGCGGTCGATTTTTTTTGCCACGGCATCCTCCAACGCATCGGCTATGGCCTGATAGTGCGCGCTTTCGGGGGTGGATGCCAAATCCCCGGAATGCTGCGCACTTCAGTTTTCTGCAAGTCCGCTGAGGCGATCAGCCATTAGCGGTGATAGCGCCGTACCACGCTGCTGTTTCTCAGGACGTGGCCTTTGATTTTTTCCAGCAGCTGCGCACGGGTCAGGCCGGCGGGCAAGGCGTCCGGGGCCAGGTCTAGGGCGTAGATCTGGATGATGTAGTGGTGCGCGCTGTCGCCAACGGGTGGGCAAGGGCCGACGTAACCGGTGGTTGCCTTGCTGTTGGTACCGCCGACGCCCTCAAGGCCGGGTTTGCTCCCGGCGCCGGCCGGGATCTGGTGAGTGCCGGCCTTGATGCCGTAATGCACCCACTGATCGACGCCCTGGCCCTTCTGGCCGTCAGGGTCGTGCATGACGATGGCGTAGCTTTGGGTGGCTGCCGGGCCGGCGTTCCAGTTCAATGCCGGGGAAATGTTATGTCCGCCACAGCCCGCGGAATCGCTGGCGGCGGCCGACGTGAACAGACGGTCATCGGAAACACCCGGAATGTTCAGGGTGAAGCGCTCCTGGGCCTGCGCCGGAAACTGCACGCAAAGGGCGACAGCTACGGCCGCGAGCCAAGGGTTCAATGAGGTCAAACGGGTCATACCGGAGCACCTTGTGCGTGTTGGGCCGTCGTCGGCGTGCAAACTATAGCCGGACCGTTCGCGCCTTGGCAGGGGGCAAATTGGCTGAACCTCGTGATAAGCGCCAGACTCATAAGTGAAACGTTTGTCTGGAGAGCAATCATGACTCTGCATCGCGTTGCGCGTGTCGCCAATGTGCCCGAAGACCGGGGTCTGGAAGTGCAAGTCCAGGGCAGCAAGATTCTGCTGATGCGGGCCGGTGAGCAACTGCGCGCTTATCAGGCCGAATGCCCTCATGCCGGAGCCCCACTGGCGGACGGGGCAATATGCGATGGGCGCCTGACCTGTCCGTGGCACAAGGCGCAGTTTCGGATCGAGGATGGCGGGCTGTGTGAACCGCCAGCTCTGGACAGCCTCAAGCGCTATCCCCTCGAAGTCCGTGACGGCGACATCTGGGTCGGCGACCAGCCGTTTTCGGACGCCCACACGCCACCGGCCGACGATCCACGAACCTTCATTATCATCGGCGCTGGCGCGGCAGGCACAGCGGCGGCAGCGGCGTTGCGCGAGAAAGGTTTTGGCGGCCGGTTACTGTTGATCGACCGCGAAGCCGACGCCGGATACGACCGCACCGCGCTGAGCAAATACGTGATCGCCGGGGAGATGCCGCTGCAAGAAGTCCCGCCACTGCGTGACGAGGACTTTTACCGCGAGCAGCGGATCGAGCGCCTGCAAGGCGAAGTGGCAAGCCTGGATGCGCCAAACAGGACGCTGCGCCTGACTGACGGCCAATCACTGACATACGACGCCGCGCTGCTGGCCACCGGCGGCGTACCCAACCCGCTGACGCTGCCCGGCGCCGACCTGCCTCAGGTGTTCGTCTTACGCTCTAAAGCCCATGCGCAGCAGATTCTGGACAGCGCCAGTGCCGGCCAGCGAGTCGTGATCATCGGCGACAGTTTCATTGCCATGGAGTCCGCCTCGTCCCTGCGCCAGCTTGGCCTGAATGTGACCGTGCTGGCCCGCCACGAAGTGCCGTTTGCCAAACAGTTCGGTGATACGGTCGGCAAGGCCATTCGCGCGCGGCATGAAGCCAATGGCGTCGTGTTTCATACCCGGGGCAATGCGGCACAGATCGAAGGGACGGACAAGGTCGAAGCCGTGCGCCTGGACAACGGCCAACGCTTGCCGGCAGATCTGGTGCTGGTCGGCATTGGCGTCACGCCAGCCACCGCTGCCTTCACCGGACTGCCGAAAGAGCAGGATCACTCGCTGCGTGTCGACGGTGGAATGCGCGTGGCCGACGGCCTCTGGGCGGCCGGCGATATCGCCACGTTCCCGCTGAACAACCAATACTTGCGTATCGAACACTGGCGATTGGCCCAACAACAGGCGCGAATCGCTGCGGCCAATATGCTTGGCGGTGACGAGCATTATCTCGATGTGCCGTTTTTCTGGACCTGGCATTTCGGTAAAACCTACGAATACCTCGGGCACGCCGAGGCCTGGGACGAAGTCGAGTTCAAGGGCGACCCTTACGATCCGCCTTTCATAGGCCTGTTTGGAAAAAACGACGTGGTGTCGGCGGCGGTAGCCTGCGAGATGGACTGGGCAATGGCGATGCTCGCTGAGCGGATGAAACAACCGTTGCTATGGGCAGAGGCATGGCGCCTGATCCGTGACGTTCCCTAGGGGGCGTTCTCAATTAGTTTCCCTTACCGCGCCGGGTTGTGCCTTAAAGCTGGCCATGCTGCGTTGCAGGCCTTGGAAAGGGAACAACCATTCCCAGCGGCCTACGCCTTGCCTGGCCAGCATTAAGGCGACAACGCGGTGGGGAAACTAATTGAGAACGCCCCCTGGATGCCGGACAGCAAAACGCCCGGCGTCTGCGCGATGCAGAGTCCGGGCGTTACCGGGTAAACGGCCGCCGTTATTCGGTGGCGCCAGTATCAGCAAACTTGCTCATGACAAAACCGGCAAACTCTTCGACGGTCATTTTCTGGCCGTTGAAGTCCACCTGATTGTTGGCGTAATGCAAGTTGGTGACGATGTTATTGCCGTCCAGTGTTGCCAGTTGGCTGCCGACCGCCATGCTGCTGAACATGTCTGCGGTGGCGGTGGCCTGGTCGGCAATCAGCTTGGCGTCGGTCTGACCGTCGATTTGCGATTGCACGGTAAGCACATCGACCAGCATGGGCTTGGACACTTGCAGCTTGAAATCCAGCAGTGCGATCAGCTGTCTGACCAACTGATCGGTCGGTAGATCGATGGCCTGTGGCTTGGTCAGGTCGAGCACCATATTGGCGCGGCTCTCACCGTTGGCGGTGTTGAACGACAGGTTTTCCAGGGCCACCTGCGGGCCGGCCGCCAGCAGTTTTTCCAGGCTGGATTTGAGCAGCGCTTCTTCGGCTTCAGTCAGTTTCAGCTCCGGCGCCGGCAGGCCGGCCGCCGTTGCTTCGGCCGCCGCCCTTTCATACGGCTGCAGTTTGCTCTGGTAAACCTGCATCAACGACATCGTGGCCGGAATGTCGAGGTTCTTCAGGCTCATGGCCAGCGCACCGGAACCGATGGTCTTGCCATTCAGGGACACTTCGCCGACCTTGTAATCGGCACGCCCGGAGGCGCTGCTGCCCTTTTCTTCGGTCAGGTTCTTCATCTCGAATTTCTTGAAGTCCAGCACCGACTGCTTGACGCCAAAGGTCGATTTTCCGCTGGTCAGCTCAAGGACGTTTTCGCCGGTGTAGAAACCGTAGGTACTTTTTGTCAGGTTGCTGGCCAGGGTCAGGCCGTTCAATTCAACCTGCACCGGTGCCTGATCTTCGGACACGGTGGTCACTTTCAGGCTGTCCATGTAGCCGTTGGCCTTAACCTTCTGCGCCTTGGCGCTGGCGGCGACCTCGATGCTCAGGCCGGAGAATTTCATGCTCGACTTGTCATCCAGCGCCATTTCCAGCGGCTGCAACTCAAAGGTGCCATTGGTCGCGTTGTCATAGCCGATATTGACCACGCCGGTCAGCGGGGATTTGTCCTTGGCGGCGGCAAACCACTTTTCGGTGAGCGGGGTCTTTTCCAGTTCGTAGTGACTGGTCGCCAAGACCGGCAGCCACTTCAGCGCCATCAGCCGCGAGAACGGCAATGGGCCGTGTTCGATCTGATCGACAAACAGCAGCTCGACCGGCGTTTCGCCGAACATTTCACCTTCGCCCTTCAGGCGATAGTGCGCGGTACTGCTGAATACATGACGTTCCAGCGATACCAGTTCCAGCGACGCAGTGCCGTTGGAACCGACCATGGCCGCTTGCAGTTCCTTGTTGGCATCGGCAATCGAGGTGTTCAACACACCTTCGAGCCTGGTGCCGGTGAACCAGGCTCCACCTGCACTGATGGCACCGATTGCGACAACAATTCCCAGTAGCACGCCTGCTGATTTATTCATGTATGACCCGTTCAGTGTCCGTTGTTGAATGTGAGGTCGGCTTCCCTGAACCCATGACGGGTTGCGGCTCGACTGCGCTGAAAGTGGAATGCAGATTAGCACCAGGCACGACGAGCGGCCCAATGATTAAAGGTGAAAGAGTGTCTTGAGGGGACTTAACGGTCGATGAGAAACTCGGTGCACATTAGACCGCCATCGCGGGCAAGCCCGCTCCCACAGGTATCGCGTGATCCCTGTGGGAGCGGGCTTGCCCGCGATGGCGGCATAACAGCCACCACAAAATCAGGAGTACTGGACCTCGATCTCATCCAGCTGATGATCAAAGCTTTTGAGCCGCGCAGTCCAGGTGTACACCAGCACTTCGAAGTCGCGGTTGATCACCGCCCCGCCCGTCACTTCCGCGCGCGGGTCGCAGACGTCCAGTTGATAGCGTTCGCGGGCCATGGCCGTGGCGACATCGGCCAGTTCCCGGGCATTGCTGAGCCAGTGCCGACCGTCGTCAGCCACTTGCCGGTCCAGCGCCAGGCATTGTTTTTTCAGGGTCTCGAGGCTTTTTTCCAGCGGCGTGCCGGTCAATTCGCCCATGACTTCCTGAAACGTGCGCCCCGGTTGCCAGTAACTGCCCCAGAAATAGCGGTCGAACACCGTTTCGACACGACGTAACGCCACCTTGGTGTCCCAGATCAGGACCAGGGTCTTGCCTTGTTCGAGTTGTCTTTTCTTGATGCGTTGACTCTGGACCGAAGCCCAGGCCACCACCACTACGGACATCACCGCAATCAGCGCGACGGCACTGTCGAGGAACGCCAGAGCCTTGTCGATCTGGTGGGCCAGCATGATGCCGTAGAAATAGGTGGCCGACAGCAGCACCAACGCCACGATGGCGCACCAGAAGCCGAGAGCATAAGGGTTTTTCATTACTGGTTTCCCCCTGACCTGCGCGAGCCTTGTGCGAAGAAAGGACGCTTTGCACGGGGCGCCCTTCCAACACTTCAAAGCATAGCAACGGCCTCAGGGTTTGTCGGAGTTCGACGCTTGCGTTCGTCCGCTTTCCCAACCGCCGCCCAACGCGAGGAACAAATCGATCTGGCTGGCGGCACCCTGAGTGTTGGCAGCCGCCAATTGCGCCGTGACATCCGTGTAAGTGCGGGTCGCTTGCAGGTCCGCCAGGAACGATTCGCGGCCAGCCTGGAAGAAACGGTGCGTCTGGTCGGCGGCCAGTTTTGCCGATTGCTCGGCGTCGGCCAGTGCGTCGCGACGTTGCAGCAATGCCGTGTACTGGGCGAGGCCGGTCTGGGTTTCACGAATCGCGTTGAGCACCACCCCATCGAAATGCGCCAGCGTCGCCTGGGTCACCGCTTCGGCTTCGCGGATGCGCGCCCGGGCGCCGTTGGTCGGCACGTTCCAGGTCAGCGACGGACCGAAGCCCCAGCGATTGGTGGACGGTTCACCGAGGTTTTCCAGGATACCGACGGTGCCGACCGTCGCCCCGATGCTGATGTTCGGGTACAGCTCACCCGTGGCGACACCGATACCGGCAGTGGCGGCCGCCA
>NZ_AKJL01000038.1 GCF_000282355.1 Pseudomonas sp. GM49 | reverse complement strand
AAGCGGCTGCAGTGGCCGTCCTGCCAATCCACCGCCAGGCAGCCATCGCTGTCGATACGGGCGTTATCGGGCATCAGGTCTTGAGCCACATCGATGATTTCCAGCACTTGCTCGCGGGTCGCGGTGTAGACGCATTGCGGGCACGGGCAGTTATCCCGCAGCCATTGATGGTGGAAAGGGCTGACGCGATCGTCGGCCCACTTCACCAGAACACGGTCCACCAAGGTCTGCACGCCGGTCAGCGCACTGATCAATGGATAGGTACGAAAGTCGGCAAATGCAGCGGCGGTGTTCATGGCGATCTCCTTGTTATTTTTTTGGGGGTAATGCGATCACTCGGCCAATGTACTCGGGCGTGGGCAGGTCCGCCTGTTCGGTGACGATGGCTTGCAGCCGGCTCAAGGACAGGTCGCTGAACGGTGCCGAACGCGGCCCGGCGAGATCAACGTGCAGCAGCATCTGTTCATTGCCCGCCAGCGCCTGGTCATCACCGACCAGATGGAGGCTGTGATAGAGGTGCACGCGCTTGCTGTCGTGGGCGATGATTTGGGTGCGCACTTCGACTTGGGCGTCGAGCTTTACTTCGTGCAGGTAGTTCAGGTGCAGTTCGAGGGTGAACAGCGAATTGCCGCTGGCCTCGCGGCTGTTGCTGTCGAGTCCCAGGCGATCCATCAGGGCGTCGGTGGCGTAGCTGAAAATCAGCAGGTAGAAGGCGTCGCGCAGGTGGCCGTTGTAGTCGACCCAGTCGGGGATGATGGTGGTTTGGTAGGTGGTGAGGGTGGGCATGAAGTTAGTTCCAACATTAATGGTGACTGGGCTGCCGCTATCGCGAGCAAGCTCGCTCCCACAGTGACTTGAGGTGTGAATACAATCAATGTCACTCAGCAGATCCCCTGTGGGAGCGAGCTTGCTCGCGATGGGGCCAGCCCTGCTGGCCCCGCAGCTTTGGGTTACTCGCTGAAGGCCATCCCATGTTTCTCTTTGGTGGTCTTCACCGCTTCCAGCACCGCCAGCAGGCAGTCATCACGATAGCGCTCCAGCGCCGAAATGCTGTGCTTACCCAGTTGATCGCTGGTGCCATCGACCACGTCATCGATCAGTTTGTCGGTCAGCTCCGGCGCCGGCAGGTAGGTCCATGGCAATTGCAGTGCCGGACCGAACTGGGCCATGAAGTGACGCATGCCAGCATCGCCACCGGCGAGGGTGTAGGTCAGGAACGTACCCATGAACGACCAGCGCAAGCCCGCGCCGAAGCGGATTGCATCGTCGATCTCGCCAGTGGTCGCCACGCCGTCGTTGACCAGGTGCAGCGCCTCACGCCATAGCGCTTCGAGCAGGCGGTCGGCGATGAAGCCCGGTACTTCCTTGCGCACGTGCAGTGGGCGCATGCCTAAGGATTCATAGACTTTCATCGCGGCTTGCACCGCTTCAGGGGCCGTGTTTTTGCCACCGACCACTTCCACCAATGGCAACAGGTAAACCGGGTTGAACGGGTGACCGACCACGCAGCGTTCCGGGTGCGTGGAGCTTTCGTAGAATTCACTCGGCAACAGGCCGGAGGTGCTGGAACCGATCAACGCATTGGGCTTGGCCGCCGCGCTGATTTTGCTGTGCAGTTCCAGTTTCAGCTCCAGTCGTTCCGGGGCGCTTTCCTGGATGAAATCGGCATCGCGCACACACTCTTCAATGGTCGCGACAAAGCGCAGGCGATCCTGCGAAGCGCCGGGGGCCAGGCCTTGTTTCTCCAGGGCGCCCCAGGCATTTGCAACGCGTTTGCGCAGGGCTGCTTCAGCGCCGGGTGCCGGGTCCCAGGCCACGACATCCAGGCCATGGGCGAGGGCGCGGGACACCCAACCGCTGCCGATGACACCGCTGCCCAGGGCGGCGAAGGTTTTGATTTCGGTGATGAAGCTCATGGTCAATTCCTGAATTTGGCTCGGAAAAAAACTGTGGGAGCGAGCTTGCTCGCGATGGCGGTATTCCTGCCGCAGATGATGCTTCGGATGTACCGACGTCATCGCGAGCAAGCTCGCTCCCACAGGGGGAAAGTTGTTGTGAATTAGCCGCGCTTGGTCAGGCCCATTTTTGCCCGGCCCTCAGCCGGGGTCAGCACCCGGGCACCGAGGCGGCTGAGGATTTCCGTGGCGCGTTCGACCAGTTGGCCGTTGGTCGCCAACACGCCCTTGTCCAGCCACAGGTTGTCTTCCAGGCCGACCCGCACGTTGCCGCCGAGTAACACCGCTTGCGCAGCCATCGGCATCTGCATGCGACCGATACCGAAGCCGGCCCAGACTGCGTCGGCGGGCAGGTTGTCGACCATGGCTTTCATGGTGGTGGTGTCCGCCGGCGCGCCCCAAGGGATGCCCAGGCACAGCTGGAACAACGGGTTATCGAGCAGGCCTTCCTTGATCATCTGCTTGGCGAACCACAGGTGGCCGGTGTCGAAGATTTCCAGCTCGGCCTTTACGCCCAGTTCTTGAATGCGTTTGGCGCCAGCACGCAACTGCGCCGGGGTGGACACGTAAATGGTGTCGCCGTCGCCGAAGTTCAGGGTGCCGCAATCGAGGGTGCAGATTTCCGGCAGCAGTTCTTCGACGTGGGCCAGGCGGGTCAGCGGGCCGACCAGGTCGGTATTCGGACCGAATTCCATCGGATTTTCGCCGGCACCGATCTCCAGGTCGCCGCCCATGCCGGCAGTGAGGTTGACGATGATGTCGACGTCCGCCTCGCGGATGCGCTCCATCACTTCGCGGTACAGCGCCACGTCACGGCTGAACTTGCCGGTTTGCGGGTCGCGCACATGGCAGTGCACCACGGTGGCGCCGGCCTTGGCGGCTTCCACGGCGGCCGCGGCGATTTGTTTCGGGGTGACCGGCACGTGTGGGCTCTTGGCGGTCGTGTCGCCAGCACCGGTGAGTGCGCAGGTGATGATGACGTCGTGGTTCATTTGGCGGTTCCTTACAGGCGAGTTTTGGGTTTTGGCCGGGCGTGATGGTCCCGTTCGCAGCCCGTCGGGGCTGCGAGACGGTGGTTCGTTCGGGTTTATTTACTGGTCAGTTTCAGGTTTTCAGCGGCCGGTTTGCCATCGAAGGTGGTGACGCCTTCAAGCCAGCGTTTTTTGTCCTGCGGGTGATCCTTGATCCATTGCTTGGCCGACTCGAAAGCGTCCTTGTGATCCAGCAGCGGCTGCATCATCCGGCTCTCGTCTTCGGCGGTGAAGGTCAGGTTGGTCAGCAAACGACCGATGTTCGGGCATTGTTCGGCGTATGTCGGCGCGGTGACGGTCCATACCGTGGCCTTGCCTTCGTCCGGCCCAAGGGCGTTTTCACTGCCGGTGAGGTAGGTCATTTTCACGTTGACGTTCATCGGGTGCGGCGCCCAGCCGAAGAACACCACGGCTTCGTTGCGACGCACGGCGCGATCCACAGCGGCGAGCATGCCGGCTTCGCTGGATTCGACCAGCTGGAACTTGCCGAGGCCGAACTGGTTCTTGGCGATCATCGCCTTGATCTGGGTGTTGGCGCCCGAGCCGGGCTCGATGCCGTAGATCTTGCCGCCCAGTTCTTTTTCGAATTTGGCGATGTCAGCGAAGGTTTTCAGGCCCTTGTCGGCGAGGTAGGTCGGCACGGCGAGGGTCGCGCGGGCGTCTTGCAGGCTTGGCGCTTCAAGCACCTTGACCTGGTTGGCGTCGACGAACGGAGTGATGGTCTGGGTCATCAGCGGGTTCCAGTAGCCGAGGAACAGATCCAGACGCTGGTCGCGGATCCCGGCGAAGATGATTTGCTGGGAGGCGCTGGTTTGTTTAGTGCTGTAGCCGAGGCCATCGAGCAATACCTGGGTCATGGCACTGGTCGCGATCACGTCGGTCCAGTTCACCACACCCATGCGCACGTTCTGGCATGCGGCGGGTTCGGCGGCCATGACACTGGCACTCAGCAAAGCGGTACCACTGAGTGCAAGAACACAGCTGCTGATCAGTCGTTTCATTCTCAGGTTCCTCGGCAGTTTCATTATTGTGGGTCCGGTCGTCTTTGTGCGCCGGTGATGCCAAGTTACGCAGCTAAGCGGCCGTGAAAGCGCACTGCGGCGACCAGCTCTTGCACTGCAGCGACCTGTGCTCTTGTATGCCGCTCGCAAGTGGCGTATCAACATCCCTACGCTGCCCGCCCTCTCGTTACCTGGCCTCTTGTTACCTGCTAAGCGAGTGCGCTCCATGTCCCAGGATTTCTACTTCTTGTTGATGCCGGGTTTCTCGGCCATCGGATTTATCTCGGCCATCGAGCCGTTGCGGGTCGCCAATCGCTTTCGCGGCGAGCTTTATCGCTGGCATGTGTTGAGTGCTGACGGCGGGGCAGTGCTGGCCAGTAACGGCATGTCGGTCAACGCCGATGCAGCGCTGGAACCGTTGAAAAAAGGCGCGACGCTGCTGGTGGTCGCCGGTTTCGAACCCCTGAAATTCGCCACCCCGGCGCTGGAACACTGGCTGCGTCGCCTGGACAACGAAGGCGTGACCCTCGGCGCCATCGACACCGGCAGCTTCATCCTCGCCGAGGCGGGTTTGCTCGACGGCCATCGCCTGACCCTGCACTGGGAAGCCATCGACGCCTTCAAGGAATCCTATCCACAGCTCAGCGTCACCCAGGAATTGTTCGAGATCGACCGCCGACGCATCACCTCCGCCGGCGGCACCGCTTCCATTGACCTGATGCTGGATCTGATCGCCCAGGCCCACGGTCCCGAGCTGGCGATCCAGGTCAGTGAGCAATTCGTGCTCGGCCGCATCCGCCCGCGCAAAGACCACCAACGCATGGAAGTCGCCACGCGTTACGGCATCAGCAACAAGAAACTGGTGCATGTGATTGGCGAGATGGAGCAGCACAGCGAACCGCCGCTCAGTACTCTGGAACTGGCGGAATCGATCAAGGTGACGCGGCGGCAGCTGGAGCGCCTGTTTCGCCTGTACTTGAACGACACACCGAGCAATTTCTACCTGCGGTTACGGTTGGAAAAAGCGCGGCAGTTGCTGCGTCAGACCGACATGAGTGTGCTGGAGGTGAGCATTGCCTGCGGGTTTGAATCGCCGTCGTATTTCACCCGCAGTTATCGGGCGAAATATGCGCGGTGCCCGCGGGAGGATCGGCGTACCGCCAAAGCCTGATTGAGTTTTGAGGCTAAACACATTTGATCTTTGGCGTCTGGAGAGAGGGTTACTTCTTCATCAATGCCGAACACGCCGCCTTGTAAGCCTCATGCTGATACTTGTTCAGCGCTCCCGGCAGTTCGAAATTGTGCTTTTTGGTCTGGGCATTGATGGTCTGCGGCGACAGCAAGGTCACCTCGCAATTCTCCAGCAGCTGGAAAACCCCTTCGATCTTGAACGTGGTCGGCCCGCCGGCGAATTCGCCTTTCTTGCTGCGTTTCTTTATCGCGATGCGGTCGATGGAGTTCTCACGGACAAACGAGGCGACCTGTGCGGCGAACACTTTGACATTGGCAGCTTCGTCGTCATCCTCCAGGGCGATTTTCTTGGTGGCGAGTGCGACATGGTTCAGCGTCGAACCGTCTAGGGACGCCACGGCAATGATCGCTTCGCTGCCTTTGATTTCGATACCGCAGACTTTCATATTGAATCCCATTAGTGACAGAAGGTAAGCAGCTTACAGCTCAAGCTGATTGGCAGTGATGCCAAACGCCAAAGCGATTTTTTCGCGAGTGGCTTTACGGGGCTTGGCGACTGTTTCCTGTTGGGCGAAAGCGGGTTGAGAAATACCCATGCGTTTGGCCACTTCATCCTGGGTAAGGTTCAAGTGTTCGCGCCATGCGCGGATGGGAGTGGCGCCATCGACGATACGGCTCACCACCTCATGGGGGATCAAGTCTGGTTCGATTTTCTGCGCCACGTATTGTGCATAGGGAATGACTACGAAGGCGGGATTGCCTTCGGCGTCGTTGATGATTTGGATGTCAGTAGGTGCGTTCATCGCGTTTTTTGACCTCTTGAATACTGACCACTTTGATCGAGCCATCCCAATCAAACATGACCCGGTAGTTACCGACACGCAGCCGATAAGCGTAGTCATGGCCGACCAGTGCTTTGACATTGCCTACATCGGGCATGCCTGCCAGCGCCGTGATGGCATCACGAACCTGGCCCTGATGAACGGAATGCAACCTCAAGAGTTGCTTAACGGCCTTTCGAGTCCAGTGGATGCTGTTCATGGAAGGATATAAGTCTTTTATAAGATTTGCGAATCTTTACTTATATTTTTCAGGTGAACAATCAACAACAATTGTCAGCATGTTGCGTGAAAAGCCCACAGATTGGGGCTTCCAGGCAATACGTGTAGGCGGGGTCAGAACTTGTTGTAGGAAGAAGGGAAAGTGCTGTTGAAAGCTGGATGCAGTTCCAGCTTTCACCGGAATATTCAGGATTATTCCTGCCCAATCGACTCCAAAAACTCCGACCGCTCGTCACTCATCCGCGCGATGCAATCGTTCTGGGCAATGGTGAATGCCTTGCTGCCACTCGTGGCCGGGAAGGCCTCCACGGCGCAGTCGGCATCCCGGGTCTTCAACCATTGCTGTTGCGCGGCCTTGAGCTTGGCGGTGATGTCGGCCAGTTGCGACGGGTTTTTGCCGTATTGCGACTGCATGCGCTCGGTCAGGCCCAGCAGGTTTTCCTTGAGCAGGTCTTCGGCGGTGGTTTTGCTGAAGGCCGAGCACTCGAGGGTCTGGACGTCGTTTTCGACTTTGTCGCACGGGTTGTCGTCGGACTCCTGCGCTGCGTGTACGCCGGTCGCAATCAATGCCAAAGCCAGAAGGATGGATTTCATTCAGGTCGCCGCTCTATTCCAGTGATGCGGCGAATTCTGGCCCAAGCCGATGGCCTTGAACAGGGAGGCGATCGTGGCTGAAGACGACCCTTTGTCGCGGATTGACGCTTTCGGCAAACCCCCTGTCGTTTTTGCACCCGGCTGCTTGGGCACCGAGGCATATGCTGGCCCCAAAGCGCCGGCAGACGATTCGGCGCATGAATCGCTAATAGGGGACAGCCTGATGAGCCCAGCCGAATTGCACGCCGACAGCATCGTTATCGACGGGCTGATTATTGCCAAGTGGAACCGTGAACTGTTCGAAGACATGCGCAAGGGCGGTTTGACCGCGGCCAACTGCACCGTGTCGGTGTGGGAGGGCTTTCAGGCCACCGTCAACAACATTGCCGCGAGCCAGAAGCTGATCCGCGAGAACAGCGACCTGGTGATGCCGGTGCGCACTACCGCCGACATCCGCAAGGCCAAGGAACTGGGCAAGACCGGCATCCTCTTCGGCTTCCAGAATGCCCACGCCTATGAAGACCAGATCGGCTATGTCGAGGTGTTCAAGCAGCTCGGCGTTGGCATCGTGCAGATGTGCTACAACACCCAGAACCTGGTGGGTACCGGTTGCTACGAGCGTGATGGCGGCCTGTCGGGCTTCGGTCGCGAAATCGTCGCCGAGATGAACCGGGTAGGCGTGATGTGCGACCTGTCCCACGTTGGCTCCAAGACTTCCGAAGAAGTCATCCTCGAATCGAAGAAGCCGGTCTGCTACTCCCACTGCCTGCCGTCGGGGCTCAAGGAGCACCCGCGCAACAAATCCGATGAAGAACTCAAGTTCATTGCCGACCACGGCGGTTTTGTCGGCGTGACCATGTTCGCTCCGTTCCTGGCCAAGGGCATCGATTCGACCATCGACGACTACGCCGAAGCCATCGAGTACGTGATGAACATCGTCGGCGAAGACGCCATCGGCATCGGCACTGACTTCACCCAGGGCCATGGCCAGGACTTCTTCGAATACCTGACCCACGACAAGGGCTACGCCCGCCGCCTGACCAGCTTCGGCAAGATCATCAACCCGCTGGGCATCCGCACCGTGGGCGAGTTCCCGAACCTGACCGAGACCCTGCTCAAGCGCGGCCATTCCGAGCGCGTGGTACGCAAGATCATGGGCGAGAACTGGGTAAACGTCCTGAAAGATGTCTGGGGCGAATAAGCCGCCACACCTCTGAATCCTTTCCCGCTGCCGTCCGTGCAGCGGGCAACACAACGAATTTTCTGGAGTTAAGTTTCCATGGCCAAGATCGCCCCGCAATTGCCAATCGAAGTCGACAGCGAAACCGGTGTCTGGACCTCCGACGCCCTGCCGATGCTGTATGTGCCGCGCCATTTCTTCGTCAACAACCACATGGGCATCGAGGAAGTGCTGGGCGCTGAGGCCTATGCCGAAATCCTCTACAAGGCCGGCTACAAGTCCGCCTGGCACTGGTGTGAAAAAGAGGCCGAATGCCACGGCCTGGAAGGCGTCGCGGTGTTCGAGCACTACATGAAGCGCCTGTCGCAGCGCGGCTGGGGCCTGTTCAAGATCCAGGACATCGACCTCGACAAAGGCACCGCCAGCGTCAAGCTCGAGCACTCGGCGTTCGTCTACGTCTACGGCAAGGTCGGGCGCAAGGTCGACTACATGTTCACCGGTTGGTTTGCCGGTGCGATGGATCAGATTCTCGCCGCTCGCGGCAGCAAGATCCGCACCGTGGCCGAGCAAGTCTACGGTGGCTCCGAAGAGGGCCACGAAGACGGCTTGTTTATCGTCAAGCCGTTGTAAGTCGAGGAACCCGCCATGGCTTTCGAAGCAATGTTCCAGCCGATCCAGATCGGCAAACTGACCATCCGTAACCGCGTGCTCAGCACCGCGCACGCCGAGGTTTATGCGACCGACGGCGGCATGACCACCGATCGGTACGTCAAGTACTACGAAGAGAAAGCCAAGGGCGGGATCGGCCTGGCGATTTGCGGGGGTTCGTCCGTAGTCGCCATCGACAGCCCGCAGGAATGGTGGAGCTCGGTGAACCTGTCCACCGATCGCATCATTCCGCACTTCCAGAATCTGGCCGACGCCATGCACAAGCACGGCGCCAAGATCATGATCCAGATTACCCACATGGGCCGTCGCTCCCGTTGGGACGGCTTCAACTGGCCGACGCTGATGTCGCCGTCCGGCATTCGTGAACCGGTGCACCGCGCCACCTGCAAAACCATCGAGCCGGAGGAAATCTGGCGGGTGATCGGCAACTACGCGCAAGCTGCGCGTCGCGCCAAGGCCGGTGGACTGGACGGCGTCGAACTGTCGGCCGTGCACCAGCACATGATCGACCAGTTCTGGAGCCCTCGGGTCAACAAGCGTACCGACGAATGGGGCGGCACCTTCGAAGGCCGCATGAAGTTCGGTCTGGAAGTGCTCAAGGCCGTGCGCGCCGAGGTCGGTGACGATTTCTGCGTGGGCATGCGTATCTGCGGTGACGAATTTCACCCCGATGGCCTGTCCCACGAGGACATGAAGCAGATCGCCAAGTATTACGACGACACTGGCATGCTCGATTTCATCGGCGTCGTGGGTTCGGGTTGCGACACCCACAACACCCTGGCCAACGTGATTCCGAACATGAGTTATCCACCGGAGCCGTTCCTGCACCTGGCGGCCGGTATCAAGGAAGTGGTCAAGGTTCCCGTGCTGCACGCGCAGAACATCAAGGACCCGAACCAGGCGACCCGTATTCTGGAAGGCGGCTACGTCGACATGGTCGGCATGACCCGCGCGCACATCGCCGACCCGCACCTGATCGCCAAGATCAAGATGGGCCAGGTCGACCAGATCAAGCAGTGCGTCGGCGCCAACTACTGCATCGACCGTCAGTACCAGGGCCTGGACGTGCTGTGCATCCAGAACGCTGCGACCTCCCGTGAATACATGGGCGTGCCGCACATCATCGAGAAAACCACCGGTAAAAAACGCAAGGTGGTGGTGGTCGGTGCCGGCCCGGCGGGGATGGAAGCCGCTCGTGTGGCCGCCGAGCGTGGTCACGACGTGACCCTGTTCGAGAAGAAGGAATTCATCGGTGGGCAGATCACCACGGCGTCGAAAGCGCCGCAGCGTGACCAGATCGCCGGTATCACCCGCTGGTATCAGCTGGAACTGGCACGGTTGAAAGTCGACCTGCGCCTGGGCACCGCGGCGGATGCGCCGACCATCATGGACCTGCGTCCGGATGTGGTGGTGCTGGCGGTCGGCGGTCATCCGTTCATCGAGCAGAACGAGCATTGGGGCGCGGCTGAAGGTCTGGTGGTCAGCAGCTGGGACATTCTCGATGGCAAGGTAGCGCCGGGCAAGAACGTACTGGTCTACGACACCATTTGCGAATTCACCGGCATGTCGACCGCCGACTTCATTGCCGACAAGGGCAGTCAGGTCGAGATCGTCACCGACGACATCAAGCCTGGCGTGGCGATTGGCGGTACGTCGTTCCCGACTTACTACCGCAGCATGTATCCGAAAGAAGTGATCATGACCGGCGACATGATGCTGGAGAAGGTCTACCGCGAAGGCGACAAGCTGGTGGCGGTGCTGGAAAACGAATACACCGGCGCCAAAGAGGAGCGGGTGGTGGACCAGGTGGTCGTTGAAAACGGCGTGCGCCCGGACGAAGAAATCTACTACGCGCTGAAGGAAGGCTCGCGTAACAAAGGCCAGATCGACGTCGAAGCCTTGTTCGCGATCAAGCCGCAGCCATGCCTGGAACAGAGCGGCGACGGCTACCTGCTTTTCCGCATCGGCGACTGCGTGGCCCAGCGTAACGTACACGCGGCGATCTACGACGCGCTGCGGTTGTGCAAGGATTTCTAAGAGCTTGTGGACAACCCCTGTAGGAGCGAGCTCGCTCGCGATGGATTTGAAGGCGCCGCGTTTCTCCAGACCGCACGCGTCATCGTTAACGCCCATCGCGAGCAAGCTCGCTCCTACAGAGGATCGAGCAAGGCATCCAGGTAGTTAAGCCCGAGGTCTTTGGGAGCTCCACCATGTTGAACACCCTTCTTCCAATCCTGTTGTTCGCTGCTCTGGGCCTTGGTGTCCTGGGCGCGTTGCGGCGGGTGGCCATGTGGCGCCGAGGCCGGGCTTCGAAAGTCGACCTGATCGGTGGCCTGTTCGCCATGCCCAAGCGCTACATGGTCGACTTGCACCATGTGGTGGCGCGGGACAAATACATTGCCAATACCCACGTCGCCACGGCTGGCGGTGCGGTGGCGTCCATCGTGCTGGCGATTCTGGTACATGGTTTCGGCCTGCATAACCGTTTCCTCGGCTATGCGCTGCTGCTGATGACGGCGGTCATGTTCGTCGGCGCGATCTTTGTTTACCTGCGTCGGCGCAATCCGCCGGCGCGCCTGTCGAAAGGCCCGTGGATGCGCCTGCCGAAAAGCCTGCTGGCGTTCTCGGCCTCGTTCTTCCTGGTGACCCTGCCGGTGGCGGGCATCCTCCCGGAAAACTTCGGTGGCTGGCTGTTGGCGGCGATTCTCGGGGTTGGTGTGTTGTGGGGCGTGTCGGAACTGTTCCTCGGCATGACCTGGGGTGGGCCGATGAAGCACGCCTTTGCCGGTGCCTTGCACCTGGCCTGGCACCGTCGCGCCGAGCGCTTCGGTGGCGGCCGTTCCACTGGCTTGAAGCCGCTGGATCTTAGCGACCTGGCTGCGCCACTGGGTGTGGAAAAACCCAAGGATTTCACCTGGAACCAGTTGCTCGGTTTCGATGCCTGCGTGCAGTGCGGTAAATGCGAAGCAGCGTGCCCGGCGTTTGCCGCCGGCCAGCCGCTGAACCCGAAAAAACTGATTCAGGACATGGTCGTCGGCCTGGCCGGTGGCACCGATGCGAAGTTCGCCGGCAGTCCGTATCCGGGCAAGGCCATCGGTGAGCACGCCGGTAATCCGCATCAACCGATCGTCAACGGTCTGGTGGACGCTGAAACCCTGTGGTCGTGCACCACCTGCCGCGCCTGCGTCGAGGAATGCCCGATGATGATCGAGCACGTCGATGCCATCGTCGACATGCGCCGTCATCTGACCCTGGAAAAGGGCGCCACGCCGAACAAAGGCGCGGAAGTCCTGGAAAACCTGATCGCCACTGACAACCCGGGCGGCTTCGCGCCAGGCGGGCGGATGAACTGGGCGGCAGACTTGAACCTCAACCTGCTCAGCGAAAAGAAATCCACTGACGTGCTGTTCTGGGTTGGCGACGGCGCCTTCGACATGCGCAACCAGCGCACCCTGCGCGCCTTCGTCAAAGTGCTCAAGGCGGCGAAAATCGACTTCGCCGTGCTCGGCCTCGAAGAACGCGACAGCGGTGACGTGGCGCGGCGCCTGGGCGACGAAGCAACCTTCCAGCTGTTGGCCAAGCGCAACATCCAGACCCTGGCCAAGTACAGCTTCAACCGCATCGTCACCTGCGATCCGCACAGCTTCCACGTGCTGAAAAACGAGTACGGCGCGTTTGATGGCAACTACCTGGTGCAGCACCACAGCACCTACATGGCGGAAATCATCCAGGCCGGCGCGCTGAACCTCGGTCAGCACAAAGGCGACAGCGTGACCTACCACGACCCGTGCTACCTCGGTCGCTACAACGGCGAATACGAGGCACCGCGTGAGGTACTGCGCGCCCTCGGGATCGAAGTGAAAGAGATGCAACGTTCCGGCTTCCGCTCGCGCTGCTGCGGCGGTGGTGGCGGCGCACCGATCACCGACATTCCCGGCAAGCAACGCATTCCCGACATGCGCATGGAAGACATCCGCGAGACCGGTGCCGAACTGGTGGCCGTGGGTTGTCCACAATGCACGGCGATGCTCGAAGGCGTGGTCGAACCCCGGCCGCTGATCAAGGACATTGCCGAACTGGTGGCAGACGCGCTGCTCGACGACGCCGCGCCCGCCAAGACACCCGCCAAGCGCGAACCTGCGGAGGCCCACTGATGAGCGACATTATCCGCCGCGACCCCCGGGCCGAATGGATCGCCCGCAACCGTCTGCATCCGCTGCACGCGGCCATGCAGCCGGCGCAACACAGCTGGATGGGGCCGAACGGCGTCATCCGCAAGAATCCCCATGGCATTGGCTTTATCGGCCCCAACGGCATCAAGCGCATCGACCGCAGCGGCGCACAGCAGGGCGGGGCGACTAAGCGTTCAGCCGCTGTCGAAGTGCAATTGCCATTGCATCAGGTGGCCGCGCCGGCGTTTTACATCAGCGTGGTGCCGGACATGGTCGGTGGTCGCTTGAGCAGTCACGATCGCGACTTGCTGGGCCTTGCCCATCAACTGGCCGGCAAGGACGGCGCGGTGCTGGCGGTGGTGTTCGGTGAGCACAAGGAAAACGCGTTTGCCACGGCGGGCGTCGACCGCCTGCTGGTGCTGGATGGCGAAGAATTCAACGGTTATGCACCGGAACAACGGGTCCAGGGCCTGCGGGCTGTGGATAACCAGTTCAGCCCGCGTCACTGGTTGCTGCCGGACAGCCGCAGTGGCGGTGGCGAACTCGGCCGGCGTTTTGCCGCGGCACTGGGCGAACGCCCGGCCACGCGGGTCTGGCAAGTCAAGGATCAGGAGTGCATCGGCCGCGCCGGCGCGGGTCTGCAAGACCTTGCCCGTCCGCTGGCGCGATTGATTCTGGCGGCTGCCGAGTGCGCTGAACCTGTCAGCGAAACCCGTCACGAAGCGCTGCCTGTGGAGTTATCCACAACCGTGGCGCGCAGCCTGTCGCGGATCGAAGATCTGGGCGCGGTGGCCGTCGATCCGGCAGCAATTCCCATGGCCGAAGCCGAGTTCATTTTCTCCGGCGGCAACGGGGTCAAGGATTGGGGACTTTTCCACAGGACAGCAGAAGCCCTCGGCGCGACCGAAGGCGCATCGCGGGTGGCAGTGGACGATGGCTTCATGGCTCGCGACCGTCAGGTCGGGGCATCCGGCACCTGGGTTACCGCACGGGTCTATGTGGCGGTGGGGATTTCCGGAGCGATCCAGCACCTGCAAGGCATTGGTGCCTGCGACAAGGTGGTGGCGATCAACCTCGACCCTGGCTGCGACATGATCAAGCGCGCGGACCTCTCGGTGATCGGCGAGAGTGCGGAGATTCTTCAAGCCTTGATCGAGGCGGTAGAGGCTTACCGCAACGACGCCAAGCGCGATGCGGCTTAAGGGAAGGAAAGGGTTATGAGCACGAAAATCATCAGCCTGGTGTCCATCGGCGCCCACCCGACGTCCGGTCGGCCGCGTCGCGCGGAACAGGATGCACGGGCAGTAGAACTGGGCCTGCAACTGGCTGGGGATAACCTGCAAGTGCTGCATGCCGGCGACATTGCCGAGCCTGCATTGCGCGCTTACCTGGGCATGGGACTTGAGCAACTGCATGTGCTGGAGCAACCGCAAGGCGCCGACGCGCTACCGGCACTGACCGAGTATCTGCGCGATGCCGGTGCTCAGGTGGTGTTGACTGGCAGCCAGGCGGAAACCGGTGAAGGCTCTGGCATGTTGCCGTTTCTGCTGGCGGAAAGCCTGGGCTGGCCGTTGGTGGTGGGGCTGGCGCAGGTCGAGTCCATCGATGGCAGTTCGGCGCTGGTGTTGCAAGCCTTGCCGCGCGGTCAACGTCGTCGGCTGAAGGTGCGCCTGCCGTTTCTGGCGACGGTGGATAATGCTGCACCCAAGCCTCGGCAGAGTGCCTATGGCCCGGCCCGACGCGGCGTGCTGCAAGCGCAGGAAGTTGAAGTCATCGACGATGAACTGCTCGCGGTCGCCAGTCTGCAACCGGCCAAGCCACGACCCAAGCGCCTGAAGGTGATCAAGGCCAAGAGCGGTGCCGACCGCATGAAAGCCGCGACGGCCAAGGCCAGTGGCGGAGGCGGGCAGGTGCTCAAGGGCGTGACGGCCCAGGCCGGGGCCGAGGCGATTCTGAAGTTGCTGATTGAGGAAGGTGTGGTTCGCTAGGGCTGCGCTGCAAGCCGCAACAACCGGACAAACAACCGTGCCGTCGCTGCGTTGTCGCGTCTCAAGCGCTCGCGTTAAATCGGGCGCTCAAAGCCCTGTGGAGTTCAATTAAATGGAAGTGCTGTTTCGTTTGGCCACGCGCGGCGATGTGCGTGAGATTGCTCGCCTGTTTCAAATTTCGTCGGAAGGCGCTTCGGATTACATCTGGAGCCAACTGGCCGAACCCGGCCAGGCATTACTGGATGTCGGTGCCATTCGGTATGCCCGCGACGACGTGGATTTTTCCTACCAGAACTGCCTGATTGCCGAGGCCGGTGGCCAGGTCATTGGCATGATGCACAGCTACGTGATGCGTCACGATCCACTGGCGGAGCCGACGACCGATCCGGTACTGGCGCCTTACGCCGACATGGAGGTGCCCGATACTCTGTACATCTCCAGCCTGGCCCTGCATGAAGGCTGGCGCAATCGGGGGCTGGGCGTGCAGTTTCTCGCCCATGCTCAAGAACGTGCCGACCGACTGGGGCTCAATGGCCTGAGCCTGATCGACTATGCCGCCAACACTGGCGCCCGGCGCTTTTACGAGCGGCACGGTTTCGGGATCATCAAAACCTGCCAGGTCACCCCTCATCCAATGATCCGCGTCACCGGTGAAGCCTATCTTATGCACAGGCCCTGATCCTGCCGCGTGAAAGTGCAAACGACGGTTATCCACAACTCCATGGATAACCTTTGTCACCCTGCGTACCCCAGCCCGTTGAACTACAGTTTTCTATGCGCTGTTTAAGGGTGCAGCACGATTTCGGGAGCTATCTGACGTTCAGCGCTTACTCATAAAACCTGGCTTTTATGAATGGGTTGTATATGAACGCTTGCGGTCGGGCCTTGATGCTCTTTGCATCGGCCATGTGTCTGTCTTCGGGATTGATGTCTGCCATCCAGACAAAAGCTCCCGCGGCACGTGCCGATGGCGTTGCGGATTTCTATCAGTGGATGGAGTCTGAGCAGGGGCAGAAAGCGTCTCTGGTGCAGCTGAGGCAGCAGTGCGAGAAAGTGCTGGATGCTGCTGAAAACCTCAGTTGCTCTGTGTCGGTTCTAGCCAGAATATTCGAGGTCAAAGCCGCAAATCAGCTCCCCGAATATTATCTGGCAATCAAGCGTAAACACGCTCTGGCGATCGAAAGGGATCCGGAGCTGAAAGCATTGTTTTCAATGTTCGGCAACGAATCTCTCTCGACCCTGAGAGCCATCGACGATTTCTCTGTGAAAAGAACCAGGCAGCGAGAAGTGCTTGCGATTCATCCTTATTCCAGTGAGTTTCTCATCGCCAAAGAGGTGCTGCCATTCATTGATGTCAGCGCGGCAAATGGTCATTCCTCACGTTTCATTCTCGATACGGGCGCGCCGCAAACCCGAGTCAACAACGAAACTGCGAAACTGATGGGGGTCAAGCTGCTAACCGACTCGCACTATGCCTACAGCACTTTTTATGGTGAACGTGACGTGTCTGCCAGGCTCGGGATTCTTGAATCCATAAAAGTAGGAGCAAGCGAATTCAGGAACGTCCTGGTCTTTGTCAGCGATAGGGACAACTTGTTGGGGCTGGATTTGATCAGCAAGCTGGGGCGGCTGAAAATCACCAGGAAAACGCTGGAGCTCAATGCCGCGCCTTCCGAGCGCTGTGACTCGCCGATTATCTACACCCGTATGGATATCAACCAACGACTGGCCATCACCGCGAGGCTGGACAACCGGGTGACGTTGGCGATTGTGGATACCGGGAATATCGATTACCTGACGTCGGCTTCGCCGGGCAGTCCGATGAACGTCGTCGCGTCCCTGACCCCTGGCAGCTCGCCCATCAGCGCCGCCTCTCAAGAGCGCTACCAGACCTTCAAAGGCGTATTGACCTTGCCGGGCAATACCATGGCAATTCACTACAAATACTATCCAGGCTTCACCATCCCGCCGTCGTTGGTGCTTGGGCGATACGTGCCCTCGATTCTGCTCGGGTGGCGCGCATTCAAGGACTTTGAATTGAATCTGGATATCGAGTCGGGGCGGTCGTGTTTTAACAAGATCTGACCATTTCAGTTCGCCCCCAATGTGTTTACCCACAATCCCTGTTAGCGCTTCTGTGGATAACATGTTCACCCCTCGCTACAGCCCATGCAAATCGGGGGCTACAGCCCTTAGATCAAAAAACACCCAGCTTAACCTGCGGTTTTTGAACGACTTTTCCACTGAATGAGTGCATGCGGGAGCAAGGACTTGCCCCCAATCTCTGTTGGCGTTTCTGTGGATAAGATGTTCGCTTACCGCTACAGACCTTATAAAACGTGCTCTTCAGGTGTTTGGTTAAAAATCGATCAATTCACCGGTTTTTACGGTTATACCGTCCGAAAACTCAGAAAGTCCGAGGTTATCAGCGGTTTTCCACAGCCCCCTCGAAGTTGCCCCCAAAGTCTGTTGGCGCTTCTGTGGATAAGGTGTTTGTCATCCGCCACAGGCCATGTAGAACGTGGTGTTCATGGTGTTGATCAAAAAATGATCTATGCCCGCCGAGAACTCTGGTTTTGAATAAGTCACGGATTTTCTTCAGTTTCTGTGGAGAAAGTTTCCAGCATTTGCATAGTTGTCCCCATTTGCTGTGGGTGGCTATGTGGATAACTTGTTCGCCAAACCCCACAAACCCCGCCGGCTATAGTGCGCAACGCGATAGCTCAGATTTCGTACAGTTCTAGGTCAAAACCTTGACTTCAATCTGTCGCCTGTCTTCACTCCAATGGCACAAGGACAGCCGTCACTTATCCACATCAGGTTCAGGGAGAACACATGATGGATAGCCAGCCCCATCGCTCGTCCCCTAATCCCTGTACGTTCCGCGCTTTGCTGGCGACGCCGTTGCCGCGCAAACGCACGCTGCGTCGTACCGCCAACCAGCGCGCTCGCCTATAGCGCCTGAATCCTGCCCAAACCGTTGTGCTGCCGCCGGGTGCGCCCGGAGGCCAGGTGCCCGTTCGCCCATTGATTGCAGGCAACCTCAGAGTTGCCCAATTTGCCTGAGAGGAACCTACTCATGACACGGATTGCAACGCCCATCAGCGAGATCAAGGAACACTACGACGTGATCGTCATCGGTTCCGGTTACGGCGGCGGCATTGCCGCGTCGCGCCTGTCCCGGGCCGGTAAACGGGTGTGCCTGCTGGAGCGAGGTCGGGAAATCCGCCCCGGCGAGTACCCCAACACCATGCTCGCCGCCACTGAAGAGCTGCAGGTGCATGATCCGGACGGCCACATCGGTTCACGCACCGGGCTGTTCGACTTGCACGTCAATGCCCAACAGAACGTGGTGGTGGGCTGCGGCCTCGGTGGAACGTCGTTGATCAACGCCAACGTCTCCCTGGAACCGGAGCCCGGGGTGTTTGACGACCCGCGCTGGCCGCCGCAAGTGCGCGAACACCGTGACACCCTGCTCAGGGACGGTTACGCCCGCGCCCGGGAAATGCTCAAGCCCAATCCCTATCCGAACACTGCGCCGAACCTGCCCAAACTCGACGCCAACAAAAAGTCCGCGGATTACCTCAAGCAGGGCGCACATTTCTACAAGCCGCCGATCAACGTGACCTTCGACAAACTGCCAAACAACACCAACCACGTCGGCGTCGAGCAGCTGCCGTGCAATCACTGCGGTGACTGCGTTTCGGGCTGTAACAACAAGGCCAAGAACACCACACTGATGAATTACCTGCCGGACGCCTGGAACCATGGCGCGGAGATTTTCTGTCAGGCCGAGGTGCGGTATCTGGAGCGCGACGGCGATGGCTGGATCGTGCACTTCCAGTACCTGGACAGCGGTCGCGAAAAGTTTTCCGCGCCGACCCTGTTCGTCAAGGCCGACATCGTCGTGGTCTCTGCCGGCACTCTCGGCTCCACCGAAATCCTCCTGCGCTCTCGCGACAAAGGCCTGGCAATGTCCGGCCAGCTCGGCGAGAACATGAGCGGCAACGGCGACATCCTCGGCTTCGGCCACAACTGCGAACAGAGCATCAACGGTATCGGTTTCGGCGCGCATCCGGCCAAGGAAATGCACCCGGTCGGTCCGTGCATTACCTCGATCATCGACATGCGTACCGAAGGCGATTGGCGCAGCCGCATGGTCATCGAAGAAGGTTCGATCCCCGGCGCCCTCGGCCGGCCGATGGTGCCGAGCATGGCCGGGTTCGCCGAGTTGCTTGGCGTGCCGAGCGACGACACATTCAGCGCCAAGGTGAAGTACAAGGAACGCGAAGTCGAGAGCTTCCTGCGTGGCCCGTACTACGGCGCGCTGCACAACATGCAGACCTACCTGATCATGAGTCACGACAGCGGCAACGGACGCATGCTGCTCGACAGCAAGGACCAACTGCGTATCGACTGGCCGGGTGTCGGCGAGCAGGAAAACGTCAAACTCGGCAACGAACGGCTGCACCAGAGCACCAAGGCGCTGGGCGGGATCTGGGTGGAAAATCCGATCTGGACCAAGTTGCTCAAGCACAGCATCGTCTCGGTACACCCGTTGGGCGGTTGCGTGATGGGCGAGGACGCGGCGCAAGGCGTGGTCAACCACAAGGGGCAGGTGTTCAGTGGTGCCAGCGGCAGCGATGTGTACGCCTCGTTGTATGTGACCGACGGTGCGGTTATCCCGACGTCGCTGGCGGTCAACCCACTGCTGACCATCTCGGCGGTGAGCGAGCGCAATATGGGACTGCTGGCGGCTGATCGCGGCTGGCACATCGACTACACACTGCCGTCGGCGCCGCGTAAGCCGTCGGTGCCGCAGACTCTCGGTGTGCAGTTCACCGAAACCATGAAGGGCTATTTCTCCCGGGCCTTCACCGCTGCGCAAAGCACCGACCTGAAAGTCTATGAAGCCGCGGCCAAGCGTGGCGAAGCGGACAATTCACCGATCGACTTCACCCTGACCATCACTGCCGCCGACCTCAATCGTATGATCAAGGAGCCGGAGCATGCCGCAACCCTGGTCGGCACGGTTAACGCTCCGGCGTTGTCACCTGAGCCGCTGACCGCCAGCAATGGTGTGTTCAACCTGTTCGAGCAGTATCAGCAACAGGTCGGCGTGCGCCACATGAACTACGAAATGAAGCTGACCGCCGAGAACGGCAGCGATTACTTCTTCAGCGCCTTCAAAACCGTGCCGGAAGACAATGGTGTGCTGAACATCTGGCACGACACCAGCACCCTCTACATCACGCTGTATCGCGGGCCGGACAAGAGTGGCGAGGTGATTGGCTGCGGGGTGATGCACATCCACCCGACCGATTTCGCCAAACAGATGACCACCATGAAGGTGCTCAACGCCCGCAACGAGCGCGAGCGCATCGACGGTCTGGCGCGCTTCGGCAAGTTCTTCGCCGGCATCCTCTGGGAAAGCTACGGCGGGGTGTTCGCCGGTGACATCTACTTCAACCCCGATGCACCGCCACGGCAAAAACGACCGCTGGATGCGCCGCCACCGAGCGTGCATTTCTTTTCCACCGAGGATGGCGTCGAACTAAGGCTGACCCGTTACCAGGGCGGCACAAAAGGCCCGGTGATGCTGGTACATGGCTTGGGGGTGGGTTCGAACATTTTCTCCACCGATACCATCCAGACCAACCTGCTGGAATACCTGTGCAAGCATGACTACGACGTCTGGTTGCTGGATTTGCGGGTGAGCATTCTGCTACCGGCGAGCAAGCGGGAATGGAACGGCGACCAGATTGCCCAATACGATTTCAAGGCGGCCATCGCTCGGATCCAGCAGGAAACCAAGGCTGACGATGTGCAGTGCGTGGTGCATTGCTACGGCGCGACGACTTTCTTCATGTCGCTGCTGGCCGGGTTGCAGGGCGTGCGTTCGGTGGTCTGCTCGCAGATTGCCGCCGACACCGTGGTCGCCACGGCGACAGGCTTGAAGGCCGGGCTGCACCTGCCGGGGATGCTCGACGCGCTCGGCATCAAATCACTCACTGCCTATGCCGACAGCAAGGAGAACTGGTTCAACAAACTCTACGACAAAGCTCTCAACGGCTATGCGCGGATCGAAGCCCAGGGTTACTGCACCAACCCGGTGTGCCACCGCATCACCTTCATGTACGCCTCGCTGTACCGCCACGACACCCTCAATGAAACCCTGCACGACAACCTGCACGAGCTGTTTGGTGAGTCGAACATGCACACCTTCGAGCATCTGGCGCTGATCGTGCGCAAGGGGCATCTGGTGGACTTCAAGGGTCATGACGTGTACATGCCGCACTTCGAGCGCTTGAGCATGCCGATTTGCTTCATCAGCGGCGCCGACAACCAATGCTACCTGCCGGAAAGCACGCTCAAGACCTACGAGCGGGTATGCAAGGTCCACGGACCGGAGCGCTACAGCCGGCACGTGGTGCCGGGCTACGGCCACATCGACTGCATGTTCGGCAAGAACGCGGTGGTGGATGTGTACCCGATCATCCTTGGACACCTGGAGAAAACAGCTCTCGGCTGACTCGAGGCCGAGTCGACTGCTTCGCGGGCAAGCCCGCTCCCACAAGGTGACTGCATTCCTGTGTGGGAGCGGCTTGCTCGCCAAAGCTGAGTACCAGGCACCGCACGATGTGAGTCTTGCACAAGGAAAAGGATGATATGGACACCTGCATCCGCTGGTTTCAACGCTTCATCTGGCTAGGCATTTTAATGAACATGGTGTTCGCAATCCCGGCGCTGTTTGCGCCGGCATTGCTGACCTCGATGCTCGGTATGCCGCCGCAACTCTCCGATCCGTGGCTGGAAAATGCCGGCATGCTGCTGGTGGGGATCAGCCTGTTCTACATGCCGTCAGGCTTCAACGCACCGCGATATGTCGTGCATTCGTGGCTGTGCGTGTTGTCGCGATTGGTCGCCGTGGCGTTCTGGATCTATCTGATCAACACCAGCAACCAGGCCCAGGTATTCGTGCCGATGCTGTTGGGCGATCTGAGCATGTTTCTGATCCTCGGGATTCTGCTGTACCTGGGCAGCGCTCCGGCCAATCGGCCTTGGGCGTTGCTTCGCGACGGCTGGCGTGAGTGGTGTGCAGCCTGGGCGCGACGCTGGCAGCAGCACAGCTTCAAGGTCGCCACGCTGATCGTGGTGCTGGCGCTGGGGTTCATCGGTTACCAGACCTGGTATCAGATGCTGCGGGTGGTGCCGGCCGAGCAATACGCCTCTGACGAAGACCACTACAAGTACGCCGCCATTGGTCTCGGTGTTGAGGCGCGGATCCCGTATTACCTGTTCGCCGTGCTGCCGCAAATGTGCCCGGAAAAATTGCCGAAGCCTGGTGGCTACGAAGTGTTCGGTTTCCTCTACGAAAACGGCAAGGATCTGCCGATCGGCATGGCCAAACGACAAATCGGCTACCCGACCGTGGAGCCCAACTGCGCGCTGTGCCACACCGGCTCCTACCGCGCCAATGCCAGCGACGTCGCCACTGCGGTGGCCAGTGCGCCGGCCAACACCCTGCAACTGCAAGCCTTCCAGTGGTTCGCCTACGATTGCGCCAGCGACCCGAAATTCACCACCGATGCGGTGATGGCGGCGATCAACAGCAAGTTCCAGCTCGGATTCTTCGAGCGGTTGTACAACCGCTACTTGATCATCCCGATGGCCACGAGCGCGCTGATCAAGCAGAAACAGGCCTATGCCTGGCAACAATTGCGCGCACCGCAAGGGCCGGGTCGCACCGACACCTTCAACCCGACGAAAATGGTGGTATTCGGCTTCCCGGATGATTCGACCATCGGCACCGTCGACTTGCCACAAGTCTGGAACCAGAAACCCCGGGAGTCGCTGTACCTGCACTGGGACGGCAATAACAACGACATTCACGAGCGCAACTATGCGGCGGCCATGGCCGTGGGCGCGACGCCGGAGTCGGTGCTGCCGGCCAGTTTCAACCGGGTGACCAACTGGCTGCTGGGCCACAAGGCACCGGCCTGGCCGTTCGCGCTGGATCAGGCCAAGGTCGCCCGGGGCAAGCCGGTCTGGGAAAACAACTGCGCCGGTTGCCATGATTTCGGCCGCACCGACACCGGTCAGGTCACCACCAACATTGATGAACTGGGTACCGATCCCCATCGGCTGAACTCGTTCACCACTGGTCTGGTGACGGCCTTCCATGGCTTCAAGAAATCGCCGTTCGATTTTGGCGCCTACCGCAAGACCCAGAGCTACAGCAACACGCCCACCGACGGCATCTGGTTACGCGCGCCGTACTTGCACAACGGTTCGGTGCCGACACTGTGGGATTTGCTGCAACCACCGCAACTACGGCCGCAGGTGTTCTTCACCGGCTCCGACATTTACGACCAGGACAAGGTTGGTTTCGTCACCAGTGGCGAGCAAGTGAAAGCCTCGGCGGACTTCAAATACGACACTCGTCTGGAGGGCAACCACAACGGTGGCCATCTGTACGGCACGCAACTGTCGGAACTCGATAAGCGGGCGCTCATTGAGTTCATGAAAACCCTGTGAATCCACTACGGATGGAGGAGTGCCAACATGTCATTAGCTGCTCATTGGGAACATGAATACGACAAGGTCAAGGTGCGCCTGCACGGTTTGCTCACACGTGTGGAAATGGCCTGGATGAAGCTCGTCAGCGAGCTCGAACCCGAGGAGTTCAAAGCCATCATCGCGCTGCTCAAACGTGGTCACGATCAGGCGCAGTACGTGCTCAAGCACGGTGAGTTGCCGGACGATCAGCCGAGCGTGCCGTGGGAGTTGGCCCACGGCTTGTCGATCCTGCGCATCGGTAACGCCAGCCCGTTGCCACAATCGGTGGATGAGCTGCAAACCCGGGTGCTGAAGGATGGCAGTCTGCTCGGTTGCCGCAAATGGGAACTGCTCGATCTTTTATGGAGCGAGGCGCTGCTGAAGTGGATCGAAAACCTGCACCATCACGCACCGTTCGCCACTGACCCGGCACTGGTGAAAATGGAACGCGACGTGACCCTGGCGATCGCCGGCGACTGGGGGACCGGGCCATTCGACAGCCATGCCCCGGCGGTGGCAGTGGCCAATCAGATGCAACTGGCCCGGGCCAATTTCACCATTCACCTGGGGGATGTGTATTACGCCGGCACCCGTTCGCAGGAGGACGCGGACATGGCCGGTTGGCCGATGGGCACGCAGGGTTCGTTCACGCTCAATTCCAACCACGAGATGTACAGCGGCGCCCACGGCTATTTCAAGGAGCTGGCCAAGCGTTTTCCGGTGCAGCAGGGTACCAGTTACTTCGCGCTGTACAACGACGACTGGCTGGTGATCGGCCTCGACTCGGCGTATGCCTCGGACGCCATGAACCTGTACATGGATGGCACCCTGAACCAACCGCAGATCGACTGGATGAAAAGCCTGCCGAAGCGCAAGAAACTGATGGTGCTCAGTCATCATCAGGGCTTTGACATCTCAGGGCACAACAAGACCGCGCTGTATCAACCGGTGTGCGACGCCCTGGGGCGCGAGCCGGACTACTGGTATTGGGGGCATTTGCATAATGGCATCTGCTACGCGGCCCAGGGCGGGTTGCACGCACGTTGCGCCGGGCATGGGGCGATTCCCTACGGCAATGCCAGTGAACTGGACGGGCATTCGCGGGTGTTGTGGTCAGAAACGCAGAATGCGCGGGATCCGGCCTATCCGGATCGGGTATTGAACGGGTATGTGAAGGTGCGGCTGGTGGGGGAGAACATCGAAGAGACGTTTATTGGCGAGAATGGGACGGTGCGGTGGTCTTCAAGCTGATGGGGTGAATGTGAGGCCGCTTTCGCGAGCAAGCCCGCTCCCACCTTTGGTCTGTGTCGTTCACAAAACTTGTGTACGCCACCGATCCACTGTGGGAGCGGGCTTGCTCGCGAAGCTTTTGATCTTGATCAGCCCTGAACCGGAACCCCTTTGAGGTACGGCGCAGGCTCGGCCCCAAGATTGCTCAGCAGACGCTCGCTGTACCAGTCCACAAAGTTGACCACGCCGAACTCATAGGTCTTGGAGTACGGACCAGGCTGGTAGGCGGTGGAGTTGATGCCGCGCTGGTTCTCTTCGGCCAGGCGACGGTCCTGGTCGTTGGTGGCGTCCCAGACCTGGCGCATGCGCTCCACGTCGTAGTCCACGCCTTCGACCGCGTCCTTGTGCACGATCCACTTGGTGGTGACCATGGTTTCCTGGGCGCTGATCGGCCACACAGTGAACACAATGATGTGGTCGCCCATGCAGTGGTTCCACGAGTGCGGCAGGTGCAGGATGCGCATCGAGCCCAGGTCCGGGTTCTGGATGCGGCCCATCAGCTTGGCGCAGCCCTGTTTGCCGTCCATGGTCATCGATACCGTGCCCTTGAGCAGCGGCATGCGCACGATGCGGTTACGCAGGCCGAAGCTGGCGTGGGCGTAAGGGATCTTCTCCGCTTCCCAGGCAGCGGCGGAGGCTGCCACGTGGTCCTTGAACGCCTGGTCGGCGCGCGGGTCGGTGACGTCGTCCCATTCCAGCAGGGTTTTCAGCAGTTCCGGGTGCGACGCGTTGCAGTGGTAGCACTCGCGGTTGTTTTCCAGCACAAGCTTCCAGTTGGCCTTTTCCATCAAGGTGGTTTGCACCGCCACCTTGGTGTTCTCCATGTCGTACGGTTCCATGTAATGGTTGAGCGTCGACAGGAAGTCATCGATGGCCGGCGGGTTCTCCGCCAGGCTGATGAAGATGTAGCCACCGGCGGTCTTCACGTTCACCGGTTTGAGGCCGTACTGATTCATGTCGAAGTCGGCGCCCATTTCGGTGCCGGCGAACAGCAGGCGACCGTCGAGTTCGTAGGTCCACTGGTGATAGTGGCAAACCAGCTTGGCGACCTTGCCCTTGTCGCTGGTGCACAGGCGCGAGCCACGGTGGCGGCAGACGTTATGGAACGCATGCACCACGCCGTCGGCGCCACGGATGACGATGATCGGGTTCTTGCCGACCTGCAGGGTCAGGTAGTTGCCCTTGGTGGGGATCTCGCAGGTCATGCCGGCGATCAGCCACTCTTTCTGAAAGATTTCCTGCATGTCGATATCAAACAGGCGCTCGTCAGAGTAAAACGGCTGCGGCAGCGAGAACGTGCGCTCGCGCTCTTGCAGCATCTGGGCGGTGGCCTTGCGTGCGGGTTCCAGCGGATCGCCCAGGCTCAGGGTAGTAGTGACGTCCATCGTTTAATCCTCAAGGCCATTCTGTGTGGCCGGCGAAAGTGGCTAATCAGGTGTGCTGTTCAGGGTTGCTACGCAAGGTGTAAAGAATGTGTCTTGGTATGGGGCGAGTGTGGGGCCGGCGCAGGCCAGAACCTTATCCATGGGCGACATGGTGCAATCTGTTCCCGACGCGCAAGCCCCGGCAGTTGGGGGCTGGTCGCGATAAGCATGTCAATGTCGCAGATAGGTAAATGGGTGGTTCGCGCTATACGCAGAATCGCCAACATGAAGGCCGACAGTCGGCCGTGGAGATCAGCATGTCCAATAACTTCCTGAACCCGGTAACCACCCAGACCTGGGCCAATGGTCGACACATCGTCCGTTGCGTCAAAGTCATCCAGGAAACCTGGGATGTGCGCACCTTTTGCTTCATGGCCGATCAACCGATCATGTTCTTCTTCAAGCCGGGGCAGTTTGTCACCCTGGAGCTGGAGATTGAAGGTCAGCCGATCATGCGTTCTTACACCATCTCCAGCTCGCCTTCGGTGCCTTACAGCTTTTCGGTGACGATCAAGCGGGTTCCGGGCGGCAAGGTCTCGAACTGGCTGCACGACACCTTGCGCGAAGGTTATGAGCTGGCGGTGCACGGCCCGGTGGGGCTGTTCAACGCCATTGATTTCCCAAACCCGAAAGTACTGTATCTCAGCGGCGGCGTGGGGATCACACCGTGCATGTCCATGGCACGTTGGTTCTTCGATACCAACGGCAACGTCGACATGGCATTCATCCACAGTGCCCGCTCGCCCAAGGACATCATTTATCACCGCGAGCTGGAACATATGGCGGCGCGGATCGAAAACTTCAGCCTGCACCTGATTTGCGAGAAGCACGGGTTCGGTGAGCCGTGGGCCGGTTACCGTGGTTATCTGAACCACAAGATGCTCGAACTGATGGTTCCGGACTTCCTTGAGCGCGAAGTGTTCTGCTGCGGCCCGACGCCGTATATGAACGCGGTCAAGCGCCTGCTGGAAAACGCCGGCTTCAATATGAAGCGCTACCATGAAGAATCCTTTGGTGCGACTCCGCCCGAGGCCCGCGCCGACGCCGAGGAACATGCCGAACAAGCGGCTGAAGCACCGGAAGTGGACGCCGCGGACCTGCATGAAGTGGAGTTCACCGCCTCAGGCAAGAGCATCCGCGTGGCCCCGGGCGAGACCGTGCATGCGGCGGCGGCCAAGGTCGGCCTGATGATTCCGAAAGCCTGCGGCATGGGCATCTGCGGCACCTGCAAGGTATTGAAGCTGGGCGGCGAAGTGGAGATGGAGCACAACGGCGGGATCACCGAGGAAGACGAAGCCGAAGGGTACATCCTGTCGTGCTGCAGCGTGCCGAAGGGTGACGTGCGCATCGAGTACTGATCCACACCGCGCAACCTGTAGGAGCGAGCTTGCTCGCGATGGACGCTAACGATAACGCGTGCTGTCTGAATGATCGCGTTGTCCAGACGTTTTTCGCGAGCAAGCTCGCTCCTACAGAGAGTTTTTTTCAGTCGATAAACAGATCCGGCATCAGCTTGTCGCTGCTGTCGGGCGCGAACCGATAGTGTTCGAACTCAGTCACACCGCTTTCTCGCAGTATTTCCTCATCAATCAACAAGCGCCCGGTCAGGCTGCGGTTTGCGCAGCTCAGAATCACATGCGCAGCATCGGCCATGATCGCAGGCGTGCGTGCATGCTTGAACGATTCCCTCGACCCCAGCTGAAACTCGATGGCGGCGGTGGCGATCATCGTCTGTGGCCACAGCGAGTTGACGCTGATCCCGTAATTCCTGAATTCCTCACTCATGCCCAGGGTCAGCATGCTCATGCCGTACTTGGTGACGGTGTACGGACTGTACTGGGCGAACCATTTGCTGGCCAGGTTCAGCGGCGGGGACAGATTGAGGATATGTCCGCCGGACTTCTTCAAATATGGCAGGGCAGCCTGGCTGCACAGCAATACGGCGCGGGTGTTGATCTGGTGCATCAGGTCAAAGCGCTTGAGTTCAATGTGCTGAACCCCGGTCAGCTTGATCGCCCCGGCGTTGTTGATCAGTGCATCGATACTGCCGAAGTGTTCGTTGGCCTGGGCCAGCGCCTGACGTACGGCTTCCTCTTCACGTACATCCACCTGCAAGGCCAGTGCCTTGCCGCCTGCCGCTTCCACTTCCTGCGCCACGCTGAAAATCGTCCCCGGCAGCTTGGGGTGGGGGGCGGCACTTTTGGCGGCGATCACAATGTTGGCGCCATCGCGCGCGGCCCGCAGTGCGATCTCACGGCCGATCCCACGGCTGGCGCCGGTGATGAACAGGGTTTTGCCTTGCAATGACATGCTGACGCTCCTGATTGTTGTTATGTGAGCGGGTCGGCTCGACAAACAATGTAGACGAAGTCTTTCAGGAGCAGTGGCGGGGGAACGGACGAACGCGAACTTGTGGTGAGGGGCTTGCCCCCGCTGGCCTGCGCAGCAGGCCTAAAGTCTGAGCACGCGACCTGACAGGCAGATCGCATGAGTCGGTTTTACGACGGCTGCGCCGCCGAACGGGGGCAAGCCCCCTCGCCACAGGGGGCGCGGTTATGCCATGACTTTTCGGATATCCCGCGCCAATTCCCGCACACGCTCTTCCTCGGTATCCCACGAGCACATGAAGCGTGCGCCACCATTGCCGATGAAGGTGTAGAAACGCCAGCCCCTGGCGGTCAGCGCGGCGATGGCCGGTTCCGACAGTTGCAGGAACACGCCGTTGGCCTGTACCGGGAACATCAGTTCCACGCCAGGAATGTCGCTGACCAGTTCGGCCAGCAATTGTGCGCAGTGGTTGGCGTGGCGGGCGTATTTGAGCCAGGCGTCGTTTTCCAGGATTCCGACCCAGGGTGCCGACAGAAAGCGCATCTTCGAAGCCAGTTGCCCGGCCTGCTTGCAGCGGTAATCGAAGTCTTCGGCCAGTTTGTGGTTGAAGAACAGGATTGCCTCGCCCACCGCCATGCCGTTCTTGGTGCCGCCGAAGCACAACACGTCGACGCCGGCCTTCCAGGTCAGGTCGGCCGGGGTGCAGCCGAGGAATGCGCAGGCGTTGGAGAATCGTGCGCCGTCCATGTGCAGGTTCAGGCCCAGTTCCTTGCAGGTGGCACTGATGGCGCGGATTTCGTCTGGGGTGTAGACGCTGCCGACTTCGGTGGCCTGGGTCAGGGTGACGACGCGGGGTTTCGGGTAATGGATGTCCTGGCGCTTGAGCGCGACCTCGCGGATCGAATCCGGGGTCAACTTGCCGTTTTCAGTGCGGGCGATCAGCAGTTTGGAGCCGTTGGAGAAGAATTCCGGGGCGCCGCATTCGTCGGTTTCGACGTGGGCGGTTTCCGAGCAGATCACGCTGTGGTAACTCTGGCACAGCGACGACAGCGCCAGCGAGTTGGCGGCGGTGCCGTTGAAGGCGAAAAACACTTCACAGTCGGTTTCAAACAGTTTGCGGAAATCGTCGGAGGCGCGGGCGGTCCACTCGTCGTCGCCGTAGGCGCGCTGGTGGCCGTGGTTGGCCTGTTCCATGGCGGCCCAGGCTTCAGGGCAGATGCCGGAATAGTTGTCGCTGGCGAATTGTTGGCTCTTGTCGGTCATGGCCTGCTTCCGTGGTCGAGATGCCTATGGTGAAGCGTCCCGTGGTCAATGAGGGTGCGCGCTGTACCCAAGATCGTCAGGTGGAGCGCACAGAATGTCGCTGTCGGGAAAATACAGTGTCGAAGGGCAATTATGCACGTGACAATGCACAAAACCATGCACAAGGCCATGCACTTAAAGCAGCGCGACGGGGCACTGGATCTGCTCAAGTGGCTGGCGCTTTTGAGCATGGTGCTCGATCACCTGCGATATGTCGGTTATTCCGCCGATCTGTTGTATGTTCCGGGGCGCCTGGCGTTTCCGTGGTTCTGTCTGGCGATGGCGGCCAACCTGGCGCGCGTGCGGGCTCCGACGACCGGCGGCCAGTGGCGCTATCTGGGTTGGTTGTTGCTGTTTAGCGCGGTGAGTGAAATTCCTTATCGAATGTACATTCCCAATCCCGACACCTTGAACGTGCTGCCCACCCTTGCCCTGGGCTTGTTGGTGGTTCGTGGCTGGCAGCAGCCGGTGCTTGCATCGCGACTGCTGGCGGCGGTTGCGTTGCTGCTGGCGGCGTTGTTCTCCCAGCGATTGATGTTCGGTTTCTTTGGCGTCCTGTTGCCTTTGGCGATGCTGCTGGTACTGCAACGGCCCTGGTATTTCGCACTATTGACGGGGCTGGTCTGTCTGGCGGCCAATCAGTGGCAGGTGCTGTATTACTCCGTTCGATTGGGCAATCCGGTGGCGATGGCGGCAGTCGCCACTTGTCTGATCGCGCCATGGCTCGGGCTGTTCTTGTTGCGACATGCAAAGGGCGTAAAACCACCGCCGATGCGGCGTTGGGCGTATGCGCTCTATCCCCTGCATTTCCTGGTGTTGCTCGCAGTGCGACAGGCCATCGCCTGACCTGTGGGAGCGAGCTTGCTCGCGATGGCGGCGGGTCAGCCGACATCAATGTTGAATGTGATGCCGCTATCGCGAGCAAGCTCGCTCCCACAGGGGATCTGCGCTGGATCGACGGTCGTGTTTGGCCTGCCATTTCCCGCCATGTCGTAAACGCACCTTTGCGTGGCGTCCATAGGCATTTGACCACTCGAAGCCGGTCATACCATCGCTATCAAAGGGCACTGCCGAAAAGCCAGTGCCTCACCGAGACGAATGGCGCACCGCCGCCGCTGGGAGAGACGCGATGTTCAGCAAGCAAGACCAGATCCAGGGTTACGACGATGCACTGCTGGCGGCGATGAACGCCGAGGAGCAACGTCAGGAAGATCACATCGAGCTGATCGCGTCGGAGAACTACACCAGCAAGCGCGTCATGGAAGCGCAAGGCAGCGGCCTGACCAACAAATACGCCGAAGGCTATCCGGGCAAGCGCTACTACGGCGGTTGCGAACACGTGGACAAGGTTGAAGCCCTGGCCATCGAACGCGCCAAGCAACTGTTCGGCGCCGATTACGCCAACGTCCAGCCGCACTCCGGTTCCTCGGCCAACAGCGCCGTATACCTGGCCCTGCTGCAAGCCGGCGACACTATCCTCGGTATGAGCCTGGCCCATGGCGGTCACCTGACCCACGGCGCCAAAGTGTCGTCCTCGGGCAAGCTGTACAACGCCGTGCAGTACGGCATCGACACCAAAACCGGTCTGATCGATTACGACGAAGTCGAGCGCCTGGCTGTCGAGTGCAAGCCGAAGATGATCGTTGCCGGCTTCTCGGCCTACTCCAAGACCCTCGACTTTCCGCGCTTCCGCCAGATCGCCGACAAGGTCGGTGCACTGCTGTTCGTCGACATGGCCCACGTTGCCGGTCTGGTCGCTGCCGGCCTGTACCCGAACCCGCTACCTTACGCCGACGTGGTCACCACCACTACCCACAAGACCCTGCGCGGTCCGCGTGGCGGCCTGATCCTGGCCAAGGCCAACGAAGAAATCGAGAAGAAGCTCAACGCTGCGGTATTCCCCGGCGCCCAGGGCGGCCCGTTGATGCACGTGATCGCCGGTAAGGCGGTGTGCTTCAAGGAAGCGCTGGAGCCAGGCTTCAAGGCTTATCAGCAACAAGTGATCGACAACGCCCAGGCCATGGCCGGCGTGTTTATCAAACGCGGCTACGATGTAGTGTCCGGCGGTACCGATAACCACCTGTTCCTGGTCAGCCTGATCCGTCAGGGTCTGACCGGCAAAGAGGCGGATGCAGCCCTCGGTCGCGCCCACATCACTGTGAACAAGAACGCTGTCCCGAACGATCCACAGTCGCCATTCGTCACCTCCGGCCTGCGTATCGGCACCCCGGCGGTGACCACGCGCGGCTTCAAGGTGACCCAGTGCGTCACGCTGGCCGGCTGGATCTGCGACATCCTCGACAACCTCGGCGATGCCGATGTCGAGGCCAATGTCGCCCAGCAGGTATCGGCCCTGTGCGCGGACTTCCCGGTTTATCGCTGAGTGCGGTTTTGGAGTAAATGACTATGCAACGCTACTCGGGCTTCGGCCTCTTCAAACACTCTCTCAGCCATCATGAAAACTGGCAGAAAATGTGGCGCACGCCGACCCCTAAAAAGGTCTACGACGTGGTCATCGTCGGCGGTGGCGGGCATGGTCTGGCCACGGCTTACTACCTGGCCAAGGAACACGGCATCACCAACGTGGCCGTGGTCGAGAAAGGCTGGCTGGGCGGCGGTAACACCGCGCGCAACACCACCATCGTGCGTTCCAACTACCTGTGGGACGAGTCGGCGCACCTGTACGAACACGCGATGAAACTGTGGGAAGGCCTGTCCCAGGACCTGAACTACAACGTGATGTTCTCCCAGCGCGGCGTCTACAACCTGTGCCACACCCTGCAGGACATCCGTGATTCCGAGCGTCGGGTCAGCGCCAACCGCCTCAACGGCGTGGATGGTGAACTGCTCGATGCCAAACAGGTTGCCGACGAGATTCCGTACCTCGACTGCTCCAAGAACACTCGCTACCCGGTGATGGGCGCAACCGTCCAGCGTCGCGGCGGCGTGGCCCGTCACGATGCCGTGGCCTGGGGCTTTGCCCGTGCCGCCGATGCCCTCGGTGTGGACCTGATCCAGCAGACCGAAGTGATCGGTTTCCGCAAGGAAAACGGCGTGTGCATCGGCGTTGAAACCAACAAGGGCTTCATCGGCGCCAAGCGCGTCGGTGTAGTGACTGCCGGTAACTCCGGGCACATGGCCAAGCTCGCCGGTTTCCGCCTGCCGATCGAATCCCATCCGCTGCAAGCGCTGGTGTCCGAGCCGATCAAGCCGATTATCGACAGCGTGATCATGTCCAACGCCGTGCACGGCTACATCAGCCAGTCCGACAAGGGCGACCTGGTGATCGGCGCCGGTATCGACGGTTACAACGGCTACGGCCAGCGTGGCTCGTACCCGGTGATCGAGCACACCATCCAGGCCATCGTCGAGATGTTCCCGGTGCTGTCGCGCGTACGCATGAACCGTCAGTGGGGCGGCATCGTCGACACCACACCGGATGCCTGCCCGATCATTTCGAAAACCCCGGTACCGAACATGTTCTTCAACTGCGGTTGGGGCACCGGCGGCTTCAAGGCTACACCTGGCTCGGGCAACGTGTTTGCCGCAAGCCTGGCCAAGGGTGAAATGCACCCGTTGGCCGCACCTTTCTCCATCGACCGTTTCCACAACGGTGCGTTGATCGATGAACACGGCGCTGCTGCGGTCGCCCACTAACAGGAGAAATCCCCATGTTGCATATCTTCTGTCCTCACTGCGGCGAACTGCGCTCCGAAGAGGAATTCCATGCATCCGGCCAGGCGCACATCCCGCGTCCACTGGATCCGAACAGCTGCACCGACGAGGAGTGGGGCGACTACATGTTCTTCCGCGATAACCCGCGCGGTCTGCACCACGAGCTGTGGGATCACGTCGCCGGTTGCCGTCAGTACTTCAACGTCACCCGCGACACCGTGACCTACGAGATTCTCGAAACCTACAAGATCGGCACCAAGCCACAATTCACCGACAAGACCGATAGCCCGAAAGCGGCCAGCACGGCTCTGGGAGAGAAGGTATGAGCCAGATCAATCGCCTGTCCAACGGCGGACGGATCGACCGCAACAAAGTCTTGACCTTCACCTTCAACGGCCAGAACTACAAAGGCTTCGAAGGCGATTCCCTGGCCGCTGCACTGTTGGCCAACGGCGTCGACATCATCGGTCGCAGCTTCAAGTATTCCCGTCCGCGCGGCATCTTCGCCGCCGGTGCTGAAGAGCCAAACGCGGTGCTGCAGATCGGCGCCACCGAAGCCACGCAGATCCCGAACGTGCGTGCTACGCAACAGGCGCTGTATCAAGGCCTGGTCGCCACCAGCACCAACGGCTGGCCGAGCGTGAACAATGACATGATGGGGATTCTCGGCAAGGTCGGCGGCAAGCTGATGCCGCCGGGCTTCTACTACAAAACCTTCATGTACCCGCAATCGTTCTGGATGACTTACGAGAAGTACATCCGCAAGGCCGCCGGTCTTGGCCGCTCGCCGACCGAGAACGATCCGGACACCTACGACTACATGAACCAGCACTGCGACGTGCTGATCGTCGGCGCTGGCCCTGCTGGCCTGGCTGCTGCACTGGCGGCTGCGCGCAGCGGTGCCCGTGTAATTCTGGCTGACGAACAGGAAGAGTTCGGTGGCAGCTTGCTCGATTCCCGCGAAAGCCTCGACGGCAAGCCGGCGATGGAGTGGGTGGCCAGTGTCATCGACGAACTGAAGAACACCCCGGACGTGCTGCTGTTGCCGCGCGCCACGGTCAACGGCTACCACGACCATAACTTCCTGACCATTCACGAGCGCCTGACCGATCACCTCGGCGACCGCGCACCGATTGGCCAGGTGCGTCAGCGCATCCACCGGGTTCGTGCCAAGCGTGTGGTGCTGGCGACCGGCGCTCACGAGCGTCCACTGGTCTACGGCAACAACGACGTACCGGGCAACATGCTCGCTGGCGCCATCTCGACCTACGTGCGTCGTTACGGCGTGGCACCGGGCAAGAAGCTGGTCTTGAGCACCAACAACGACCACGCCTACCGCGTTGCCCTGGACTGGCTCGATGCCAGCCTGCAAGTGGTGGCCATCGCTGACGCCCGCAGCAACCCGCGTGGTGCGCTGGTGGAAGAGGCTCGCGCCAAAGGCATCCGTATCCTCACCGGCAGCGCCGTGATCGAGGCCCGTGGCAGCAAGCGCGTGACCGCTGCCCGTGTGGCTGCCATTGATGTCAAAGCTCACACCGTGACCAGCCCAGGCGAATGGCTTGAATGCGACGTGGTGGCCAGCTCCGGTGGCTACAGCCCGGTGGTTCACCTGGCTTCGCACCTGGGTGGCAAGCCGATCTGGCGCGAAGACATCCTCGGTTTCGTACCGGGCGAAGCACCGCAGAAACGCGTGTGCGTCGGTGGCATCAACGGCGCCTATGGTCTTGGCGATTCCCTGGCCGATGGTTTTGAAGGTGGCGCCCGCGCCGCTGCCGAAGCCGGGTTCCAGACTGTCGAAGGCTTGTTGCCGAAAGCCCTGAGCCGTCTCGAAGAGCCGACCTTGGCGCTGTTCCAGGTACCGCACGAAAAGAACACCGCACGGGCGCCGAAGCAATTCGTCGACCTGCAGAACGACGTCACCGCCGCCGCCATCGAACTGGCGACCCGTGAAGGCTTCGAGTCGGTCGAGCACGTCAAGCGCTACACCGCGCTGGGCTTCGGCACCGATCAGGGTAAGCTCGGCAACGTCAACGGCCTGGCCATCGCTGCCCGCTCGCTGAACGTGACCATCCCGCAGATGGGCACCACCATGTTCCGTCCGAACTACACGCCGGTGACCTTCGGCGCCGTGGCCGGTCGTCACTGTGGGCACATTTTCGAGCCGGTGCGTTACACCGCGCTGCATCAATGGCACCTGAAAAACGGCGCCGAATTCGAAGACGTCGGCCAGTGGAAACGTCCTTGGTACTTCCCGAAGTCCGGTGAAGACCTGCATGCCGCGGTGAAGCGCGAATGCAAAGCCGTGCGCGACAGCGTCGGCCTGCTCGATGCTTCGACCCTGGGCAAGATCGACATCCAGGGCCCGGATGCGCGCGAGTTCCTCAACCGCGTCTACACCAACGCCTGGACCAAGCTCGACGTGGGCAAGGCGCGCTACGGCCTGATGTGCAAAGAAGACGGCATGGTGTTCGACGACGGCGTGACGGCTTGCCTGGCCGACAACCATTTCGTCATGACCACCACCACCGGCGGCGCGGCACGCGTGCTGCAGTGGCTGGAGCTGTACCACCAGACCGAATGGCCGGACATGAAGGTGTACTTCACCTCCGTCACCGACCACTGGGCGACCATGACCCTGTCCGGGCCGAACAGCCGCAAGCTGCTCAGCGAAGTCACCGACATCGACTTGAGCAGCGAAGCCTTCCCGTTCATGACCTGGAAAGAAGGCCTGGTCGGCGGTGTGCCGGCGCGGGTGTTCCGGATTTCGTTTACCGGTGAACTGTCGTACGAAGTCAACGTGCAAGCCGACTACGCCATGGGCGTACTGGAAAAAATCGTCGACGCCGGCAAGAAGTACAACCTGACGCCATATGGCACCGAAACCATGCACGTGCTGCGGGCCGAGAAGGGCTTCATCATCGTCGGTCAGGACACTGACAGCTCGATGACCCCGGATGACCTGAATATGGGCTGGTGTGTCGGTCGCACCAAACCGTTCTCGTGGATCGGCTGGCGTGGCATGAACCGCGAAGACTGCGTGCGTGATCAGCGCAAACAGCTGGTTGGCCTGAAGCCGATCGATCCGACCAAATGGCTGCCGGAAGGTGCGCAACTGGTGTTCAACACCAAGCAAGCGATTCCGATGACCATGGTGGGTCACGTGACTTCCAGTTACCTGCACAACTCCCTGGGCTATTCGTTCGCCATGGGCGTGGTCAAGGGCGGGTTGCAGCGGATGGGTGAGCGAGTGTTCGCACCGCTGGCCGATGGCAGCGTGATCGAGGCGGAAATCGTTTCTTCGGTGTTCTTCGATCCGAAGGGTGAACGCCAGAACGTTTAAATGGCCTCGGGTCCTGTGGGCGCGCCGTGAAACCGCGTCGTCTGCATCGCGAGCAAGCTCGCTCCCACAGGATTGAAGTCGCCAGAAAAATTTGTGCCAGGCATCAGTCCACTGTGGGAGCGAGCTTGCTCGCGATGGCGATAGAGCAGCCACCACAAGGGCCGGAACCAACAGAATTCAGAACAGGTGCTTTATGACCGCAGCCAATGTTTACCAACAACGCCCAACCTCCGGGGCCAAGGCCGAGTCGTCGTTGCATCATGCCGACCTCGCCAGCCTGGTGGGCAAGGGTCGCAAGAACGCCGGCGTGACCGTGCGTGAGAAAAAACTCCTCGGTCACCTGACCATCCGTGGCGATGGCCACGATGCCGCGTTTGCCGCGGGCGTGCACAAGGCCCTGGGCATTGAATTGCCAGGCGCGCTGAGCGTCATCGTCAAAGGCGAGACCAGTCTGCAGTGGATGGGACCGGATGAGTGGCTGCTGATCGTGCCGACCGGTGAAGAGCTTGCCGCCGAGCAAAAACTGCGCGCGGCACTGGGCGATCTGCACATTGCAATCGTCAACGTCAGCGGCGGCCAGCAACTCCTCGAACTGAGCGGCCCGAACGTGCGCCAGGTGCTGATGAAGTCCACCAGCTATGACGTGCACCCGAACAACTTCCCGGTGGGCAAAGCCGTCGGCACGGTGTTCGCCAAGTCGCAACTGATGATCCGTCACACCGCCGAAGACACCTGGGAACTGCTGATTCGTCGCAGCTTCTCGGATTACTGGTGGCTGTGGTTGCAGGATGCGTCCGCTGAATACGGCCTCAGCGTCCAGGCCTGATCACCACCGTCGCTGTAGGAGCGAGCCTGCTCGCGATGGACGTCAAGGCAACGCGTTGAATCAGAAAGTACGCGTCATCGTTGGCCTCCATCGCGAGCAGGGCTCGCTCCTACAGTAGGCATCCACCGATTTCTCAGGAGTCACCGCACCATGAGCCGCGCCCCAGACACATGGATTCTGACCGCCGACTGCCCCAGTGTGCTCGGCACCGTGGACGCGGTGACCCGCTTTCTGTTCGAGCAGGGCTGCTACGTCACTGAACACCATTCATTCGATGACCGGCTCTCGGGTCGTTTTTTCATTCGTGTGGAATTCCGCCAGCCTGATGGTTTCGACGAACAGTCGTTCCGCGCGGGTCTGGCCGAGCGTGGCGAAGCCTTCGGCATGATCTTCGAACTGACTGCGCCGAACTATCGACCAAAAGTGGTGATCATGGTCTCCAAGGCCGATCACTGCCTCAACGACTTGCTTTATCGCCAACGCATCGGCCAGTTGTCGATGGACGTCGCCGCCGTGGTCTCCAACCACCCGGACCTCAAGCCACTGGCCGACTGGCACCAGATTCCCTACTACCACTTCCCGCTGGATCCGAACGACAAGCCGTCCCAGGAACGTCAGGTATGGCAGGTCATTGAAGAGTCCGGTGCGGAGCTGGTGATTCTTGCGCGCTACATGCAAGTGCTGTCACCGGAGTTGTGTCGCAAGCTCGATGGCAAGGCGATCAACATCCACCACTCCCTGCTGCCTGGGTTCAAGGGCGCCAAGCCCTATCACCAGGCCTACAACAAGGGTGTGAAACTGGTCGGTGCCACTGCGCATTACATCAACAACGACCTGGATGAAGGTCCGATCATTGCCCAGGGTGTGGAGGCAGTGGATCACAGCCATTATCCGGAAGACCTGATCGCCAAGGGGCGGGATATCGAAGGGCTGACGCTGGCGCGGGCCGTTGGGTATCACATCGAAAGAAGAGTGTTTTTGAACGCCAACAGAACGGTCGTTCTCTAGATTTTTGGGGCCGCTTCACAGCCCATTCGCGAGCAAGGCGAATCGTCGCACCGCCGCTCCCACAGGTTTTGTGTTGTTCACAGATCTTGTGTCCACCCCCGATCCACTGTGGGAGCGAGCTTGCTCCGGGCGGCGTTCCGACGATGGGGCCCTGACAAGCAACACAAGACACACAGGCAATAACCCGAGCACTTAACGCGCTGCCTGCCTGGGCAACGTGGTTCCATAAAAACAACAGCGAGGTGAAAGCATGTCTGGCAATCGTGGTGTGGTGTATCTCGGCGCTGGCAAGGTCGAAGTGCAGAAGATTGACTATCCGAAAATGCAGGACCCGCGTGGCAGGAAGATTGAACACGCTGTCATCCTGCGTGTGGTGTCCACCAACATCTGTGGTTCCGACCAGCACATGGTGCGCGGTCGTACCACGGCGCAAACCGGCCTGGTGCTGGGCCACGAGATCACCGGTGAAGTGATCGAGAAGGGCAGTGACGTCGAAAACCTTCAAATCGGCGACCTGGTCTCGGTACCGTTCAACGTAGCTTGCGGGCGCTGCCGTTCCTGCAAGGAAATGCACACCGGCGTGTGCCTGAGCGTCAACCCGGCGCGTCCGGGCGGTGCCTACGGTTACGTCGACATGGGCGACTGGACCGGTGGCCAGGCGGAATACGCCATGGTGCCGTACGCCGACTTCAACCTGTTGAAACTGCCGGATCGCGATCGGGCGATGGAAAAAATCCGCGACCTGACCTGCCTCTCCGACATCCTGCCAACCGGTTACCACGGCGCAGTGACTGCCGGCGTTGGCCCGGGCAGCACCGTGTATATCGCTGGCGCCGGCCCGGTTGGTCTGGCCGCTGCCGCTTCGGCTCGCCTGCTGGGTGCTGCCGTGGTGATCGTCGGTGACGTCAACACCATCCGCCTGGCTCACGCCAAGGCCCAGGGTTTCGAAATCGCCGACCTGTCCCTGGACACGCCGCTGCACGAGCAAATCGCTGCACTGCTGGGCGAGCCGGAAGTGGATTGCGCCATCGACGCCGTAGGCTTCGAAGCCCGTGGCCATGGTCATGATGGCGTGAAACACGAAGCCCCGGCCACCGTGCTCAACTCGCTGATGGGCGTGGTGCGTGTGGCAGGCAAGATCGGCATCCCCGGCCTCTACGTGACCGAAGACCCGGGCGCTGTCGACGCTGCCGCGAAAATGGGTAGCCTGAGCATTCGCTTCGGTCTGGGCTGGGCGAAATCCCACAGCTTCCACACCGGCCAGACCCCGGTGATGAAGTACAACCGCCAGCTGATGCAGGCGATCATGTGGGACCGTATCAACATCGCCGAAGTGGTAGGCGTTCAGGTGATCAGCCTGGATCAGGCTCCGCAGGGTTATGGCGAGTTCGATGCCGGCGTGCCGAAGAAGTTTGTGATCGATCCGCACAAGATGTTCAGTGCGGCGTAAGTCTTCACGCAATAAAAAACGGCGACCTTCGGGTCGCCGTTTTGTTTTGGGCGTAAACCATACCTTGTGGCGAGGGGGCTTGTCGGATCGCCACAAAGGAATCACAACGCCGCCAATGCCCCTTGGTACAGCACCGGCCCCGTCGGCTGCCCGGTCGGCGAGCCGCCCTTCGGTTCAAGACTGACCGCCAGCGCAATCGGCTTGCCGATCAGCGCTTTCTGCGTCTCGCTCAATTCGACCTTGCCTTTGCCTCCAGCCGGAATCACGCCGAGGGAGATCGGCTTGCCGTCCGCCGGAATCGCCCACAACTCCAGACTTTGCCCGGGTTCGACAGCCGCGAGCGTCAGCGGCTCGACTTGCAGGTAATTCTCGTGGGCCTGTACGCGCATCGCGGGTTGCGCATCGGCGTTGACCAACGTGGCGCTGTAGCGGGCGTCGTCGGGGAGGTAGAGCACACCGAGAGTCACTGCGACCAGCAGCGAGAAAACCGCCGCCGTCACTCGCAGCCAATTCCAGAACGGACGCTTCTCTGGCACGTGCAGCACTTGCGGTTCGATCCGCGCGGTAATGCCTTGCCAGACGCGATCCGGCACCGGCTGCTCCGGCAGGGCTTCGGTCAGGCTGAGCAGGCTTTCCTGCCACTGTGCCAGTTCCGCGCGCAAGGCCGCGTCTTCCAGCAATAGCTGTTCGAAACGTCGGCGCGCGGTGGCGGGCATCAGGCCAATGGCATAGTCGGCGGCGAGGGCGCGGCGCAGGGTCGGGGTTCGATAGTTCATGATTCAAGGCACCTGCGCAGACGCTCCATGCCGCGGCGGATCCAGGACTTCACCGAGCCCAGCGGCGCGGCCAGGTGTTCGGCCAGTTCGGAGCACGACAGTCCCTGGAAATAGGCGACGGTGATCGACTGGCGCTGCATGCCTTCGAGGCTGTCCAGGCACCGGTTCAGGGCGTTGGCCTCGCGGGCGCTGGCCAGTTGCTCGTGGACCGATGGGCTTTCATCCACGAGCATCTGTTCTTCGAGATCGCTCAATGGCCGATCGCGGTGTTTGCGCAACTGGTCGATGGCCTGATGACGGGTGATGTTGATCATCCAGGTCAAAGGCGCCGACAAATGCGCTTCGTAGCGCGATGCATTGTTCCAGATGCGCACGAAACTCTCTTGCAGTACCTCTTCGGCCAGGTCCGGCCGGCCCATGAAGCGCAACGCTACCCCGTGCAGGCGCGGGCCGACACTGCGGTACAGCGTCTCGAAGGCGCGGCGGTCGCCCAGTGAACACTGGGCCAGCAGTTGCCTGAGCTGATCGGCGTCGGCGATGGGAATGGCGGTTCTCCCGGAAAGCGGAGCAGGGGGCCGGTTGCAGGCAGAGGTTAGTTCACGGCGCGCAGTTGTTCCATTCACGGCGAACACCTCGGGCGGACCGCCGCCCCCGATGCGCGGGGACGGCGGCATGGCTCAGCTTTTCGGCATCAACACCTTGTCGATGACCTGAATCACCCCATTGGACTGGTACACGTCGTAGGTGGTGATGTCAGCGACGTCGCCCTTTTCATCCTTGATGGTGATGTTGTGCGGGCCGTTCATCATTGCCCACAGTTTGCCGCCGGCAACCGTGGTCAGTTCGGCCTTGCCGCCACCGGCCCTGATCTTCTCGGCCAGGGTCATCATGTCGAGTTTCCCGGCGACCACGTGGTAGGTGAGGATGTGGGTCAGCGTGGCTTTGTTGGCCGGTTTGAGCAGGGTGTCGACGGTGCCCGCGGGCAGCGCGGTGAAGGCCGAATTGACCGGGGCGAACACGGTGAACGGACCTTTGCCCTTGAGGGTGTCGACCAGGCCGGCGGCTTTTACCGCGGCGACCAGGGTGGTGTGATCGGCGGAGTTCACTGCGTTATCGATGATGTCCTTGCTCGGCAGCATGGTCTGACCGCCGACCGTGACGGTGTCGTGGCCCATGTCCGCCGCTTGCACGGTGTTCAAGGCGAGTCCGCCACCAAGGGCCAGGGTCAGCAGGCTGGCAATCAATGGCGTTTTGATCGAAGTGCGTTTCATGGTGATGATCCTTGTGATGAGAATCGGCCAGGAGTGTCTGTCCGTGCTTGATATACGTGGCCAGGACTCGACTGGATGCAGCGTCGGGAAATTTTTTCATGTAGGAGCGAGCTCGCTCGCGAAGGACTCCAGGCCAACGCGTTGACCCAGGAAGTACGCGTTATCGTTAACGTTCATCGCGAGCGAGCTCGCTCCTACAGGGGGCTGGGAACAATCCTCGGGGATATCAGTCCAATGCACAGTTTTTCGCCGCCCATTGCCGGGCGGTGTTCATAGAGGATGTCTGAATGAAGATTTCACGCGGTTTCGCCCTGGCATCGCTCTTGACCCTGGCGGTCAGCCCGGCCTTTGCACAGTTCAACCTGAGCGATGCGGCCAATGCCATTTCCGGCATGAAGGGCGGCAATGCGGCGACCGATGCCGCGCCGACCTCGGAGACAGCCGACCTGCTGAGCACCCTCAGTCAATTGAACATCACCCCACAGCAAGCCCTCGGTGGTGCGGGGGCGATGCTGGGTCTGGCGAAGAACCAGTTGAGTTCGACCGACTATTCGGAACTGGCCAAAAGCGTGCCGGGCATCGACATGCTCTCGGGCGGCGGTGAGTTGGGTGCACTGGCCGGTCTGCTCGGCTCCAGCGGCAAAGCTGCAGGGCTGGATAATGCCCTGGGCAACGTCAAGAACACCAACGACCTGAACAACGCCTTCAGCGCCCTGGGCATGGACAGCGGCATGATCGGCCTGTTTACCCCGGTGCTCCTGCAATACCTCGGTCAGCAGGGTGTCGGCGGTACGCTGCTGAGCAGCCTGGGCAGCATCTGGGGCACCGGCACCGGCACCGGCACCGGTAGCTGATTCAGCGGCGCTCGCTTTTCAGTTCAGCGATGCGCTGATCCTTCTCGATCCAGAGCTGGTTGACCCAGTTCTGGACCTTCTCGCGAAACAGCGGATCGTTTTCGTAATCGCCCTGCCACAGCTCCGGGTCGAGTTCGCGGGTCCGGATATCGATGATGACGCTTGGCACATTGCCGCTGATCAAGTCCCAGAACCCCGGAATCTTCTGTTGCGGATAAACCACCGTCACATCGAGAATCGCGTCCAGCTGTTCACCCATTGCCGCCAGCACAAACGCCACTCCGCCGGCCTTGGGCTTGAGCAGGTGATTGAACGGTGACTGCTGCTGGGCACGTTTAGCCGCCGTAAATCGGGTGCCTTCGAGGTAATTGACCACCGTCACCGGCTGGCGCTTGAACAGTTCGCAGGCTTGTCTGGTGATTTCAAGATCCTTGCCCGCGAGTTCCGGGTGCCTGGCCAGGAATGCCTTGCTGTAGCGCTTCATGAACGGGTAATCCAGCGCCCACCACGCCAGGCCCAGGAAGGGCACCCAGATCAGCTCTTTCTTGAGGAAGAATTTGAAGAATGGCGTCCGTCGGTTCAGTGTCTGAATCAGCGCCGGGATGTCGACCCAGGATTGATGGTTGCTGATCACCAGATACGAGGTGTCACGGCGCAGATCGTCACCGCCACGAATGTCCCATTGGGTGGGGATGCACAGGCGGAAGATCAGCTTGTCGATCTCGGACCAGGTCTCGGCAATCCACATCACAGACCATGAGGCGTAATCGCGAAAACGGCCTGGCAGGACCAGTTTGAGCAGGGCAAACACCATCAACGGCCCGATCAGGACCAGGGTGTTGAGCAGAAGCAGCAGGGTCACGAAACAGCCGGTGAGCAGACGGCGCATAAGTTACTCGTGGAAGCGGTTGGGCGCGCCATGATAAGCAGCTTGGGGCGACAGGCCAAATCGGGGGTGACGAATGTTTCACCTCTGGGCCGGTAACCTTGTGGGAACGATCAAGCGAACGACGGTCTAAAATCCCGCTGTTCACTCTCATGGAAGCCCATTACGTGAAATCCCTACTTGCAGCGCTCTCCCTCATCGCCCTGCCGGTCATGGCCGCCGAGCCGACCCTCTATGGGCGTTACGAATACATCGCCCTGCCGGAAATCGGCGGGCAGGTCCTCAAGGCGAAAATGGACACCGGTGCACTGACCGCGTCGCTGTCGGCCAAGGACATCGAAACCTTCAAGCGTGACGGCGAAGACTGGGTGCGTTTCCGCCTCGGCACCAAGGATGCGAGCAACAAAGTCTACGAACACAAAGTTGCGCGGATTAGCAAGATCAAGACTCGCTCCGAAGAGGAGGAAGATGACAGCGAAGTCGTCGCGCCGACGAAGCGTCCAGTGGTCGATCTGGAGCTGTGCCTGGGCAGCGTCAAGCGCACCGTGGAGGTCAACCTCACCGACCGCAGCAGCTTCAACTACCCGCTGCTGATCGGCGCCAAGGCGTTGCGCGAGTTCGGGGCGGCGGTGAACCCGGCCCGACGCTTTACGGCGGCCAAGCCGGATTGCTGATTTTTTAAACGCAAACAGCTTTGCGCGGCGATCTCAGTGTGTGAGTGCCTAGAGCTTGGGCATCGTCGCAATCATCGAAGGCCGCTGACTCACCTCGAAATACCACGCCGCGAGTTGTGGATTGGCTTCGCGCCAATCCAGATCCGGATGGCGCAGGTCCAGGTAACCCAGTGCACAGGCCACGCTGATCGCAGCGATGTCGAAGTGGCAGGTCAGCTCGGCAATGGCGTCTTTCTCCAGCAGCGCCAAGCTGCGGCGAATTTTGTCGCGCTGGCCGTCGAGCCATTCGTCCCAGTGTTTCTCCGGGGCGCGCAGGGCGACTTCGTAGCGCACCAACACGGCCGCGTCCATGATCCCGTCGGCCAGCGAAGCGAGGGTCAGGCGCCGCCAGCGCGCCGAGCCTTCGCGGGGGATCAGCGGGTTGCCGACGTGCTGGTGATCGAGGTAGTCGAGGATCACCCGGCTGTCGTGGATGATGTTGCCGTCGGCCAGGCGCAGGGCCGGGATTTTGCTCAGGGGGTTGTCGTCGATCAGGGTCAGGTCCGGGTTGACCGGGGTGAGTACGCTGGTTTGCAACGCCACGCGGTTCTGCTGACCGGTTTCGTGCAACAGCACCATGACTTTGCGAACGAATGGGGAAAGCGGGTTGTGGTACAGGGTCATGCTCGGGGCGGACATGGCAACGTCTCGGTCAGTGGCAGTGTCGGGCAGCATAGCGTGTTGTAGCGGGAGCTCAATATCCCAAAAAACGCAGACCTCATGCAGGAGCGAGCTTGCTCGCGATGCACCCGAGAACACCTCGGGGTGTCAGTCTTCCAACATCATCGTTGACGACCATCGCGAGCAAGCTCGCTCCCACAGGGTTTAGCGGCGTTGCAGCAGACCGCGCAAGGCAAGGACAGCCGGGATGCCCAGGCCAACCCAGCTCAGGGCGTCCCAAACGCCATCCCCCAGCAGCGCGGAAAACAGCCCGGCTGCGCTGAACAGAGCGATTACCGTGGGCGTCGAGAAGACCCTCCAGAAGTTCGACTGCCGGGGTTTCATGCCACGCTCTCCACTTTTTCCAGCACAGGCCTGGCGGCCTTGCGCCGCACCACCCACAAATAGACACCGCTGCCGAGCACAATGATGGTCAGCACATCCAGGGTCGCCCAGAGGATCTTCATCGGCATGCCGCCGTAGTCACCGAAGTGCAGCGGCTGCGACATGCCCATGGCGTCCATGTACCACGGTCGTTCGGCTACGGCAGTGACTTGCAGGGTGCTGGCGTCGATCAGTACCGGCGTCAGCAGGTGCGAGGTCAGGTGCGTGCTGCCTTTCATGAACACCGCATAATGGTGCTCACTGGAAAACCGCGTGCCGGGGAAGGCGATGAAGTCTGGCTGCATGCCCGGCGCGACATCCTTGGCAATGTCGAGCAACCGAGTGGCCGGCGCCAGTTGCGTCAGCGGCGGCGCATCGCGGTACGGCGCGACCATGGCGCTCAGGCTGTCGTTGCGCCAGGCGGCAATGATCAGGTCGGCGCAGGCACTGATCACGCCAGTCACGCCGACCACCAGGGCCCAGGTCAACGTCACCACACCGATCAGGTTATGCAGATCGAGCCAGCGCAGGCGCGTGGATTTGTCCTGGCGCACGGTGGCGAACTTCAAGCGGCGCATGAACGGCAGGTACAGCACCGCGCCGGAAACGATCGCCACCACGAACAGAATTCCCATGAACGCCAGCAGCAATTTGCCCGGCAAGCCGGCGAACATGTCCACGTGCAGGCGTAGCATGGTCATCATGAAGCCGCCGTTGGCCGATGGCGTTTCCAGCGCTTCGCCGGTACGGGCATCGAGCATGAAGGTGTGGGACGAGTTCGGCTCGGTGCCTGCGGTCGCGGCCATGATGGTCAGCACGGCGTTGGGCTCATCGTCCTCGAAGCCGAAATACTGCATGACTTCACCGGGACGGTATTTCCCGGCCGCTTCTACCAACTGCTGCAAATTCAGGTGCGGAGTGTCCGCCGGCATTTCCTTCACATCAGGTGCATCGCCCAGCAAATGGTCGATCTCGTGGTGAAAGATCAACGGCAGGCCGGTCAGTGCCAGCAGCAACAGGAACACCGTGCAAATCAGGCTGGTCCAGGTATGAACTGCGGACCAGCGGCGAATTGTTTTACTTTTCATTTCATAGCCTTCAGAAAAACCAAAGCCGTCCACAAAGGGCGGCCTGGTCATTGGGCGTGTCAGCTCAGAGCGTTACCACTTGTAGGTTGCACTTGCGACGACACTGCGCTGGTCGCCGTAGTAGCAGTAGAAGCTGTCGCAAGTCGAGATGTAGTCCTTGTCGAACAGGTTGGTCGCGTTAACGGCCAGCGAAGCGCCTTTGAGGCTGCTGTCCAGGCGACCGAGGTCGTAGTGAACCACCGCGTCGAACACTGTGTAGGCGCCGGCCTTGCCCAGCCAGGTGTTGGCCTGGTCGCCGTAGGTGTTGCCGGTGTAGCGCGCGCCGGCGCCGATGCCGAAGCCGTCCAGCACGCCGTTGTGCCAGGTGTAGTCGCCCCACACCGACGCTTGCTGGTTAGGCATCAGCTGCAGGCGATTGCCCTTGTAAATGCCATCTTGCACTTCGGATTTGGCCAGGGTGTACGCGGCGGTGACCTTGAGGTTTTCGGTCACGTCGGAAACGGCTTCCAGCTCCAGGCCTTTGACTTTCACTTCGCCGGTCTGGCTGGTGACTGTCACGTTGCCCACGTTGTTGGTGACGGAAACGTTTTTCTGGGTCAGGTCATACACGGCCGCCGTCAGCAGCGTGTTGCTGCCCGGTGGCTGGTACTTGATACCCAGTTCCCATTGCTTGCCTTCGGTCGGCTTGAACGACTCGGTCGGCGAGGCGACGGCATTGCTGGTCGGCTGGAACGATTCGGCGTAGGACAGGTAAGGCACGAAGCCCGAGTCGAACACGTAGCTGATCGCCGCATTGCCGCTGAAGTTCTTGTCGCGTTCGGTGTTGGTGGCATCGCCCTTGTTGAAGAACGTGGTTCCAGTGTGGACCCAGTCTTCACGACCACCCAGGGTCAGGCGCCATTGGTCGAAGGCCATCTGGTCCTGGATGTACAGGCCGGTCTGCTGGGTCTTCTGTTCGTAGTCGTAGAAGGCCGTGGAGCGTGCCGGACGCTCGATCGGCAAACCATAGATCGGGTTGTTGACGTTGATGCCCGGCGCGGTACCGAAGATCGACAGGAAGTTGGTGGTGTTGCGTTGGTGGTCCAGGCCGATCAGCAAGGTGTGAGTGACGTCGCCGGTGACGAAGTCGCCCTGGAAGTTGTTGTCCACGGCGAATTGGGCGATGTCTTCGTCGACATTGGTGGTGCCACGGCCGGTGTTGCCTTGATCGTCGACGACAAACCCGAGGTCGGCAAAGTCAGGGTCGTAGCTGTTGACGGTCACGGCCTGGAACGACAGCTCCGACTTGGTGTAGCGCAGGTTCTGCCGGAACTGCCAGACATCGTTCAGGCGATGTTCGAAGGTATAACCCAGCGCGTAGTAGGTACGGTCGTAGAAGTCGTAGTTCGGATCACCCAGGTTCTTGTGGTGGGAGATTTCGCCGAACGGCATGTCGATCTTGGTGCCCTGGATCGGATAGAACTGACTGGTGATACCGGTATCGTCACGGGTGAACTGCGTGAGCAGGGTGAACCTGGTGTCTTCGTCGATGTTCCAGGTCAGGCTCGGCGCAATGTTGTAGCGCTTGTCATCGATGTGGTCGATCGGCGTGCCGCCGTCGCGCAGGACGCCGCTGAGGCTGTAGAGGAACTGGCCTTCGTCGTCGATCTTGCCGGTGCTGGCGAAGTTGATCTGGCGATGATTGTCGCTGCCGTATTGCAACTGGATCTCGCTGCTGGCTTCGGCGCTTGGGCGACGGCTGACCATGTCCAGCAGGCCGCCGGGCGGGGTCTGGCCATACACGGATGAGGCCGGGCCGCGCAACAGCGCCAGGCGGTCGAGGTTCCAGGTTTCCTGTTTCGGGTTGGCGTACACACCTTTTGGTAGTGGCAGGCCGTCGAGGAATTGAGTCGGTTCGAAACCCCGCACGCGCAACCAGTCAGTGCGGGTGTCGCTGCCGAAGCTGCTGGCGGTGATGCCCGGCAGGTAGCGCACGGCATCATCGAGGGTGTGTACGTTGCGGTCGTCCATTTGCTCGCGAGTGACGACCGAAATCGAACGCGGTGCTTCGACCAGCGCGGTGTCGGTCTTGGTGCCGGCGGCGGTGCGCTTGGCCGTGTAGCCTTGTACCGGGCCCCAGGCACTTTCAGTATCTTCCACGCCGATCACGCTGGTTGCCGGCAGGTCCATCACGCCCTCGGGCACGGCCACCAGGCTGTAGGTGCCCGCATTGCTCTGCTCCAGTTGCAAGCCGGTGCCACGCAGGGCTTCGCGCAGGGCGCCGGCCGCGTCGAACTGGCCTTTGACCGGGGCCGAGGTCTTGCCTGCCGCCAGGGATGGATTCAACGACAGAGCCAAACCGGCCTGGCTGGCAATCTGGTTCAGGGTGCTGGCCAGAGGTGCGGCCGGCAGGTTGTAGGCGCGGACGCTGGCCGCCTGTTCAGCGGCGACCAGTTGGCTGCTGGCCAAAGGGGTAAAAAGGGCAATGGCGACCGCCAGCAAACTGCGGCGTATCAGGGAGTCTAGCGAACGGGGCATACAGCGGCTCCTGAATGGAAATATTTCTCAATTGCCTGTGTGCCGAACGAAAATCAAAAAGTGATAGGGCGGGATGAAAATTATTTCGATTCAGAAGTCGGTTGCGGCTGGTATTGGGTCAAACCGGTTTTTGTGGGGCGTCGTAGGCCGTCATCGCGAGCAAGCTCGCTCCCACATTGGAATGCATTTCAAAATGTGGGAGCGAGCTTGCTCGCGATAGCGGCTGATCAGGCACAATGCTTTTCAGGGTTTGTTGTCGGCCTTGGCCACCACCTTCACCCACCATTGCGTGTGCTGTTCAATCTGCACCGGCAGGGTTGGTAGCAGGGCATTGAGTGCCAGGTCGGTGTCGCGCAGCGGGAAGCTGCCAGTGATGCGCAGGTCGGCCACTTCCGGTGCGACCCCGACGTAACCGGGTCGATAGCGGCCGATTTCATGCACCAGATCTTCCAGCCGCGTGTTGTCCACCACCAGCATGCCGCGGGTCCAGGCATCCGCGCCGAGGTTGATGGCCCCAACCGGACCCAGGCCGTTGTTGCGGATCAGCACCTGCTGGCCTTCGCGCAGAACCTGTTCGTCAGGGCTGGACTCAGGGTGAACCGCCACCGCTGACTGCAACACACTCAGGCGCGTGCCTTGTTCCTCGCGCTTGACCAGAAATCGCGTACCCAGCGCGCGCATGCTGCCGTCACGGGTTTCGACGATGAATGGCCGGGGATCGCCATGGCCGGTTTCAACGAGGATTTCGCCTTCCTGCAGCACGATGCGCCGCTGCTTTTCATCGAAGCGCACATCCAGGGCACTGTGGGTGTTGAGATTGACCAGCGTGCCATCCGCCAGGCGCAGGGTGCGCTGCTCGCCAACGGCGGTGCGCTGGTCGGCCAGCCAGTAATCGATCGGCAGGTAACGTGGCCCGGCAAATAGCGCCAGGCCGATCACGGCCACCACGCTCGCCACGCCATTGCCGAGCTTGCGCACCCGCCGACGAATGCCTTCGCGCGATTGCAGCAGGGCAGTGCGGGCCGGGCCGCTGGCCACGCTGAAACGTTGGTCGAGCATGCTCAACTGGCGCCATGCGCGGGCATGCTCTTCGTGGGCCGCGTGCCACTTGGCGAATTCTTCGCGCTCTACCGGGTTGGCGCCGTCCATGGACAGCTGCCAGGCAATCGCCGCGTCCAGCACGTTGGCCGATACTGGTTTGGAACTGACCGGGTTCATGTCGGCTCACCGTACAGCGCGATGTAGCACTGGCGAATGCCTTGGGCCAGGTACTGGCGCACCCGCGGCACCGACACCCCCAGGCGCTCGGCGATTTCCGCATGGCCTAGGCCGTCGAGACGGTTGTAGAGGAATGCCGCCCGGGCCTTGCTGGAAAGCTTGCCGAGCAAGCGGTCGATGTTTTTCAGGTCTTCGAGGATCAATTGTTGTTCTTCCACCGACGGTTGTTCGGCTTCGGGAATCAGCATCAATTCGGTGAGGTAGGCCTGTTCCAGTGCGGCGCGGCGGAAATAATCGAACAGCAGGCCCTTGGCGATCGCCACCAGAAACGCCCGCGGCTCGCGCGGGACCTTCAGTTCCTCGCGGCCCAGCAAACGTACGAAAGTGTCCTGGCTCAGGTCTTCGGCCCGCTGTGGGCAGGCGACGTTGCGTCGAAGCCAGGCCAATAGCCAACCGCGATGGTCGCGATATAACGCACCGACGAGCTCACTTTGAGGGCTTGGAACTGACGACACGCCGCATCACCGATTGGGAAATATTAACTAACGAGAATTGTTCGCGATTGTCGCAGAGGCGAGGGAGGTAAGCAATTGGCGTTGGTCGGGTGGGAATTTGGCGAGGCCCCTGTAGGAGCGAGCTTGCTCGCGAAAATCGCCAACGATGACGCGTTTTTCTGGCAAGACCGAGGTGCCTGACGATTTTTCGCGAGCAAGCTCGCTCCTACAGGGATGGCGTATGGGTCAGAAGGACGGGGCTTGTTGCCGACGCTTCCACTGACTCAACCGCTGTTGCAGATTCAACGGGCTATGTATCTGCTGCTGCCGCGCGCGGCTGAACAGGATCAGCGCCAGTTCAGCGGTGGCCAGGGCGTCGGCGCTGGCGTGATGGCGTTCGAAGACTTCGAGCTTGAACCAGTCGATCCAATCGTCCAGCCCGGCCTCGCGAATGTGTGCTTGCGGGCATAGCAGCGGTGCAATGTCCGCCACATCCAGAAACGGGTGCTGCAACTTGAAACCCAGATGATCTTTCAGCGCACGTCCGAGCATGTGTTGGTCAAACGGCGCGTGGAAGGCCAGCACCGGACTTTCACCGACGTATTCCATCAAGTCGAGCAGCGCTTGCGCCGGGTCGCTGCCCGCTGCAATGGCGCTGGGGCCAATGCCGTGGATCAGCACGCTGGGGCCGAGTTTCACTTGTGGATATTGCAGGGTGCGTTCGAACTGCTGGCGAAAGTCGATGGCCCCGTCCTCGATCACTACCGCGCCGATGGACAACACATGATCCTTGTTCAGGTTCAGCCCGGTGGTTTCCAGATCGAGCACCACCCAGCGCTGCTCACGCAGGCTGCATTCGCCCAAGGCGGCAGCGGCTGGCAAGCGTTCCAGGCGATGTTGCAGGTCGGCGGGCAGGGTGGGGCTCGGTGGGCGCAGCCATGAAAACAGGCTCATAACTGATACCGCAAGGTCAGGCTGCTCTGCAGGCGTTGGGCCTGACGCAGAGACTCACGCAGGATGCGCCGGTCCAGATGATTGAGGCTGTCGGGATCGACCCGATTGGAATAGGGAAAGTTCTCCCGGGTCTGTAGTTGATGTTGCTGCATGCGGGTTTGCTGGATGAAGTGATAGGCCTCCTCGTACGCGGCGCCGTCCAGGGGTTCGATGACCTCTTTGGCGACCAACTGGCGAAAACGCTCCAGTGTGTTGTTGGCCTCGATGCCATGGGCCAGGGCCAGTAACCGGGCACCATCGACAAACGGGGTCAGCCCCTGAACTTTCAAATCCAGGGTGGCCTTCTCGCCATTTTTGCGCGCCAGCACGAATTCGCGGAAACGCCCTACGGGCGGGCGATTGCGCAGCGCATTTTCGGCCATCATGCGCTGGAACAAACGGTTGTCGCCGACCTGATCGAGAATGCCCCGACGCAACTGCTCACAGCCTTGCTCGCTGCCCCAGACCACGCGCAAATCGAAATAGATGCTCGAGCCCAGCAGGTTCTCCGGGGTTGCCTCGCGGATAAACGCCGCAAAGCGCCGCGCCCATTCGACCCGGGACAGGCACAGCTCGGGGTTGCCGGCCATGATATTGCCCTTGCACAAGGTGAAGCCGCACAGCGCCAGGCTTTGGTTGATCTGCTGGGCAATGGGCAACAACTTGCCGCGAATCTCGGCGGCATGGGCGGCATCCTTGGCTTCGAACAGAATGCCGTTGTCCTGATCGGTATGCAGGGTCTGCTCGCGACGGCCTTCGCTGCCGAAACACAGCCAGCTGAACGGCACGCCGGGGTCGCCTTTTTCGGCCAGGGTCAGTTCGATCACCCGGCACACGGTGTGGTCGTTGAGCAAGGTGATGATGTGGGTGATCTGCGTCGAAGACGCGCCGTGGGCCAGCATGCGCTCGACCAGTTGACCGATTTCGCCCCGCAGCGCCACCAGGTTTTCCACCTTCTGGGCATTGCGGATCGTGCGCGCCAGGTGCACCAGGTCGATCCGTTGCAGGGAAAACAGATCGCGCTCCGAGACTACGCCGCACAAGCGTTGCTCCTTGACCAGGCAGACATGGGCGATGTGCCGCTCGGTCATGGCAATCGCCGCGTCGAAGGCACTGTGATCCGGCGACAGGAAAAACGGCGCCCGGGTCATGTGCCTTTCGATGGCTTCATTGAAATCACTGCTGCCGTCGGCCACGGCCTGACGCAGGTCGCGCAGGGTGAAAATCCCCAGCGGCGACTTGAGTTCATCGACCACCACGATGCTGCCGACCTGTTGTTCGTGCATCAACGTCACGGCTTCGCGCAACGGCGTCTGCGGGTTGCACGTTACCGGGTGACGCATGGCCAATTCACCCAGTCGGGTATTGAGCGAATATTGGGTGCCAAGGGTTTCCACGGCTTTTTGCTGCACTTGCTGGTTGACCTGATCCAGCAGGCTGCTGACGCAGCGCAGGGCGAAGTTGCGGAAGGTGTCCGATAGCGAAAACAGACGGATGAACGCCGGCTTGTTCAGTTGCAGGCAAAAGGTGTCTTCGCCGGCGAGGTGCTCGGTACGGGTCGCCCGTTCACCCAACAACGCCGCGAGGGGAAAACACTCGCCAGTGGTAATTTCGAAGACCGTTTCGGTGCCACCTTTTGCCGTATGCGGACGCTCGCCCACGACCCGGCCTTGCTTGACGATATAGAAGTGCTCGACCGGGCCGTCGGCGGGTTTGATGATGCTCTCGCCGGGGGCGTAAAAACGCAGCTGACATTGCTCGACCAGATACGCCAGGTGAGCGTGTTCCATCTGGTTGAAGGGCGGGAAGCGCTGAAGGAATTGCAACGTGCCCTGGATGTTCTGCAACACCGCGGTTTTCCCTGCCTGTGTGAAGGCGTCCGCTTTACTCATAACCATTACCGCAGTCTTTTTTTGAATTGTTGTTGTCGGATGACCCTGACATGGTCGACCCCTGTGGCCGGGGTGCCCATTGGACGTAAGTCTAGGTAGGCGGTTAGCGCGCTGAAATGTCGGAAGAACCCTACGCAAGTGTGCGAAAAACCTCTCTACTCCCCTATTGGACTATTATCCGACGAGGTGCACATTGATGGTCTGCTTAGCGATGTCTCACCGCTGTGCCAGGGATTTGTATTGAACATATAGGGAAAGCCATGTCCGACCACGATATTTTGAGCGACGCCGAGCGCGAAGCGCTGAGTGCCGTCATGCTGGAACCTGACCTGCCGCAGCAACGGGTGCTGATCGTCGACGACGATGAAGACGCCCGGGCGCTACTGTCAGAGATCCTCGCGTTGGAGGGTATTCGCTGCATGACGGCGGCCAGTGGCGAAGCGGCACTCAAGATCCTGGTGACCGAGGCAGAGATCAAAAAGCCCTCGATCGGTTTACTGATCACCGACCTGCGGATGGGCCACGTTGATGGTTTGGACCTGATCCGTCAGGTACGCAAATCGGAAAGGGCGGCATTGCCAATCATCATTGTCTCGGGTGACGCCGACGTAAAGGATGCGATCGCCGCAATGCATTTGAGCGTGGTGGATTTTCTGCTCAAGCCGATTGATGCCGGGCACTTGTTGACACTGGTAAAACGCGAATTGGGCATTAAATAACGGGGCTCCTGTAATTGTTAGTTACGGCTTATAATTGTTTTGGTGAGTTTAACTTGTAATTAAGTTTATCTGGTTGGTCTGCGAAAAACCTACTCACAAATAGCTTGTTTCTTCTTTCGATTATTCCGTTATCGTTCGCTTCTTGAAAACCAATGCAGGCATTTAATTGATGCTGTGCCTGGTTTAATAAAGTCTGTCGTAGCACTATCCAGGTTACCAGTTTGGCACTCCGCTTTTTAGTGGATTGAGTATGCCGATGGTCGTCGTGTATTCAGTCTGCGGCTAGTTCCTGCAAATAAAATACCGACAAAGGTCATTACTCTTCCTGGGTTGTGTGGTTGTGTGTCGCAATGAGGACGATATGATAAAGAAAATTGAATTTCGCGATCTTGTACTTATTATCGGTGTGACAGTCATGTGGGGCAGTAATTATACGGTAATTGATATCAGTCTTGACGGTATCGATCCGTTCATATTGACAGCGTTGCGCTTTACTTTCTGTGCATTGCCATTGGTGTTCTTCATCCCGAAACCGAAGGGTGTCAGTACTTTTGTAACTATAGTCTACGGTTTGTTGTTTGGTATCGGAATGTGCTGGCTGATGAACTATGGCATGTTTCTTGGTGTCAGTGCCGGCGTGACATCTTTACTCTTGCAATTCAGTGCATTTTTCACGGTCATCTGGGGAGTATTGCTGTTTGGGGAGAGAATGACGGGAATACACTTGGCTGGTATTCTCATGGCGTTGCTGGGGCTGATGTTCATTATTCATGTAACGGACGGTTATGCCGAAAGCATAGGCCTTTTTCTGATACTCCTCGGTGCATTGTTCTGGAGTTTGTGCAATGTACTGGTCAAGAAAAGCAAGGTGGTTGATATATTTTCCTTTGTCGTTTGGTCGAGTCTGTATGCAACACCGCCTCTATATCTGATGACTTACTGGGTCAAGGGTGCAGCACCTTTCCAGTCGTTGCTAACGGACATAACTGCTCCGGTGCTGGCATCTGTCCTGTTCCAGGCCTATGTGGCGACGGTATTCGGGTATTGGGTTTGGAACCGAATGATTGAGAAGTATCCGGCGAGCCAGGTTGCACCGTTGTCAGTGATTGTTCCGATATCGGGTATTTTGACCTCGTGGTATGTACTCGACGAACCCATTGGTGGCGGAAAACTGTTTGCTCTCATAATCACGGTCCTTGGAATTGCCTTGTTTATGAATGCATCGAGAATAGGCCGCCACATCGCTGCAAACGCGTTGCGTTTCAGGAGCTAGTTCCGCATTTGCAGGAAGCAGAAACAAAAATCCCCCGGTTTTTCAATCGGGGGATTGCTGTGGAGGGAGCTGGTTTACAACCCGTTCTTCGCCTTGAACTCGCGACGCCGACGGTGCAGAACCGGCTCGGTGTAGCCGTTTGGCTGCCTGGTGCCTTCGACCACCAGTTCGACGGCTGCCTGGAAGGCAATGTTACTGTCGAAGTTCGGGGCCAGCGGACGATACAGCGCATCACCGGCGTTCTGGCGGTCAACCACCGGCGCCATGCGCTTGAGGCTTTCCATGACCTGATCTTCGGTGACGATGCCGTGACGCAGCCAGTTGGCGATGTGCTGGCTGGAAATACGCAGCGTTGCACGGTCTTCCATCAGGCCGACGTCGTTGATGTCCGGCACTTTCGAGCAACCAACGCCCTGGTCGATCCAGCGCACCACATAACCGAGAATGCCCTGGCTGTTGTTGTCCAGTTCGTTCTGGATCTGTTCGGCGGTCCACTGCGGGTTCACCGCCAGCGGGATGGTCAGGATGTCGTCCACCGAAGCGTGGGCACGCTTGGCCAGTTCGGCCTGACGGGCGAACACGTCAACCTTGTGGTAGTGCAGCGCGTGCAGGGCAGCAGCGGTCGGCGACGGTACCCAGGCGGTGTTGGCACCGGCCAGCGGGTGAGCGATTTTCTGTTCGAGCATCGCAGCCATCAGGTCCGGCATGGCCCACATGCCTTTACCAATCTGCGCGCGACCTTGCAGGCCGGTGCTCAGACCGATATCGACGTTGGAGTTTTCGTAGGCGCCGATCCATTTCTCTGCCTTCATGTCCGCCTTGCGCACCATCGGGCCGGCTTCCATGGAGGTGTGGATTTCATCGCCCGTGCGGTCGAGGAAACCGGTGTTGATGAACACCACACGCTCGCTCGCCGCCTTGATACAGGCCTTGAGGTTGATTGTGGTACGACGCTCCTCGTCCATGATCCCGACTTTGAGGGTGTTGCGTGGCAGGCCCAGCACGTCTTCGATGCGACCGAACAGCTCGTTGGTGAACGCCGCTTCTTCAGGGCCGTGCATCTTCGGCTTCACGATATAGACCGAGCCAGTGCGGCTGTTCTTGCGCGAGCTGTTGCCGTTGAGGTTGTGGATCGCCGACAGGCAGGTCACCAGGCCGTCGAGAATGCCTTCCGGCACTTCGTTGCCTTGACTGTCGAGGATGGCATCGATGGTCATCAGGTGACCGACGTTACGTACGAACAGCAACGAACGACCGTGCAGGCTCAGTTGACTGCCATCGACTGCGGTGTAGGTGCGGTCGGCGTTCATGGTACGGGTAAAAGTCTGGCCGCCCTTGGCGACGCTTTCCGACAGATCGCCCTTCATCAGGCCGAGCCAGTTGCGGTAGATCACCACTTTGTCATCGGCATCGACGGCGGCGACGGAGTCTTCGCAGTCCATGATGGTGGTCAGTGCGGCTTCCATCAGGATGTCTTTGACGCCGGCTGCGTCGGTCTGGCCGACCGGGGTGCTGGCGTCGACCTGGATTTCGAAATGCAGGCCGTTGTTTTTCAGCAGGATCGCGGTCGGTGCAGCGGCATCGCCCTGGAAACCGATCAGTTGCGCGTCGTTGCGCAGGCCGGTGTTACTGCCGCCTTTAAGGGCGACCACCAGTTTGCCGTCGACGATCTTGTAGCCGGTGGAATCGACGTGGGAGCCGGCCGCCAAAGGCGCCGATTCGTCGAGGAAGGCGCGGGCGAAGGCAATGACCTTGTCGCCGCGAACCTTGTTGTAGCCTTTGCCTTTTTCCGCGCCGTCGGCTTCGCTGATGGCGTCGGTGCCGTAGAGCGCATCGTACAGCGAGCCCCAGCGGGCGTTCGAGGCATTGAGGGCGAAGCGGGCGTTCATCACCGGCACCACGAGCTGTGGGCCGGCCATGCGGGCGATTTCGTCATCGACGTTTTGCGTCGTTGCCTGGAAATCGGCCGCTTCTGGCAGCAGATAACCGATGTCTTGCAGGAAGGCTTTATAAGCCACGGCGTCATGCGCCTGACCGGCACGCGCCTGGTGCCAGCCATCGATACGAGCCTGGAAATCATCGCGTTTGGCGAGTAGGGCTTTGTTCTTCGGCGCCAGGTCATGAATGACCTTGTCGGCACCGGCCCAGAACTTATCGGCGGTGAGGCCGGTACCGGGAATGGCTTCGTTGTTCACGAAGTCGAACAGGACTTTGGCGACCTGCAGGCCACCGACTTGAACGTGTTCAGTCATTGCTTGCCTCACTCTGCTCAGCTATTTCGCTTTTCAGCTCTTCAATTTAACAATGAAGCCTTTGGCCATTTAAACCACAAACCCCTCTACCAGTACATGCCCATGACAGGCGGCTGGGTTGGGACCAATCAACGGCTTGGGGCCTTGCTGACAGGGCTTTCAGGGTTGCGAACGTGCCTGCGGCAGACATCGATCCAACATTATGTAGTGCGCGCTGCGGCATACTACATGATGAATTGCGGTTGTGAAAATTAGACTAATTACGTCGTTCTGCGACCCCATGACGCATTGCGGTCACGTCGGGGAGCGTGATGTTCTCAAAAAACCATTAGATTGTTCCAGTTAAATATCAAAACTTGTACACGATTTGTTGGGCCTGCCGGATCGGCGGTGCCCGCATTCGCGAGCAAGCCCGCTTCCACAAGGACTGCGCATGACCCTGTGGGAGCGGGCTTGCTCGCGAAGAGGGCAGTCGATTCACCTTTGATTCCGGATCTGCCCAGACACCTCCCATCCCTTGCCTATACTTGTTTTTCCATAACAAAAAACATGACCAGAGGGCTGCGCCATGGACCATCTCGTACTCACCGTTTTTGCTCCGGACAAGCCCGGGCAAGTCGAGCGCATTGCCCAATGCATTGCCGAACACGGCGGCAACTGGCTGGAAAGCCGCATGTCGCGCATGGCCGGTCAATTCGCCGGCATTCTGCGGGTGGGCGTACCGGCCGAGGCTTACGATGAGTTGGTCGACGCCTTGCAGGGCTTGTCCGCCCAGGGTATTCGCGTGTTGGTCGCCGAAAGCAGCATCGAACAATCCTGCACCTGGAAGCCGATCGCCATGGAACTGGTGGGCAATGATCGTCCGGGGATCGTGCGTGACATCACACGCTTGTTGAGTGAGCAGGGAGTGAGCCTGGAGCGACTGGTCACCGAAGTGCGCCCGGCACCAATGAGCAGCGAGCCGTTGTTCCATGCCGAAGCGATTCTTGCCGTCCCGCTGACGCTGTCGCTGGACGTGCTGCAATCGCGCCTGGAGACCCTGGCTGACGATCTGATGGTTGAGTTGGTGCTGCGCAGTGAACCCTGATCAGGTTATCCAGGTTAAACGTGCACCGGCCTGTGGATAACCTGTAGAGACACCCCCGCCAGGCCACGCCGGCCGGGGCTTGCCAGAAACTGATCAAAAAACCAGCAGTTTCAGCCACTTGCGCACAATCGGCGGGGATCACGCTGTGGATAACCTTGGGAAGGAATGCTGCAGGCCACGGGAAACGTGGTCTGCAGCGGTTTGTACGTTTTTTGATCAGCTGCGGCGGCGCAAACTTATCCACGCATCGACGCTGTAAATCGCCAGACCGGCCCAGATAAACATGAACGCTACCAAGGTGCTGGACGACAGGTGCTCGCCAAACAGCAGTACCGCTTGCAGCAATACCAGGGTGGGCGCCAGGTACTGAAGAAAGCCCAGTGTCGTGTAGGGCAAATGCCGTGCGGCAGCGTTGAAACAGACCAGCGGCACCAGTGTGATCGGACCTGCTGCCACCAGCCACCAGGCTTCGGAGGTGGTCCAGAATTCGGCCTGGGCGCTGCTGGCCGTCGGATTGAGCAACAACCAGCCGAGGGCAATCGGCACCAGCATCCAGGTTTCCACCACCAGCCCCGGCAGCGCCTTGACCGGCGCCTGTTTGCGAATCAAGCCATAGAAACCGAAGGTCAATGCCAGCACCAGCGACACCCACGGCAGGTTGCCGACTTGCCAGACCTGCTGCGCCACACCCACAGCCGCCAGACCGACGGCAATCCATTGCATGCGCCGCAGCCGTTCGCCGAGGATCAGCATGCCCAGCAACACGTTCACCAACGGGTTGATGTAGTAACCGAGGCTGGCCTCCAGCATGCGTCCGTTATTCACCGACCAGACGTAAGTCAGCCAGTTGGCCGCGATCAGTGCGCCGCTCAGGGCCAGGATCGCCAGCCGTCGCGGGTTTTCCCGCAGCTCGCGCCACCAGCCGGGATGCTTCCAGACCATCAGCAACAAGGCGCCGAACAGCGCCGACCACAGTACCCGGTGGATGATGATTTCCACGGCGGGCACGCTGGCGATGGCTTTGAAATAAAGTGGGAAAAGTCCCCAGATGATGTAGGCACTCAGGCCCAGAATGTACCCGCGACGCGGGTTGGCGGCTTGCATGCAGAATCCTTGCTTAGGCAGCTAACAAAGAGGGGATTGTAAGGAGATTTGTCGGCGAATGTCCTGACTGAATAGGTTGGGTATTTGTGAACACAGTACCTGTGGGAGCGGGCTTGCTCGCGAAGGCGTGGTGTCAGTCACTTCATGTTTCAACTGATAGACCGCCTTCGCGAGCAAGCCCGCTCCCACATGGGGTCTGTGTTTGTCAGAAGAGTTTCAGCGGCTCTTCATTGAGTGCGGCCAACTGCTCACGCAACGCCAACACCTGATCACCCCAATAACGCTCGGTGCCGAACCACGGAAAACTGCGGGGGAATGCCGGATCGTCCCAGCGGCGGGCGAGCCAGGCGCTGTAATGCATCAGGCGCAAGGCGCGCAGCGGTTCGATCAAGGCCAGTTCGCGCGGGTCGAAGTCGTGGAATTCGTTGTAGCCGTCCATCAGTTCCGACAGCTGGCTCAGGCAATCCTGACGATCGCCGGCGAGCATCATCCAGATGTCCTGAACCGCCGGGCCCATGCGGCAATCGTCGAGATCGACGATATGGAACATCTCGTCGCGGCACATCATGTTGCCGGGGTGGCAGTCACCGTGCATGCGGATGTTCTGGTGCGGGGTGTTGCTGTAGGCATCTTCCACACGCTTGAGCAGGTCGCGGGCCACCGATTCGTAGGCCGGCAGCAGGCTGCGGGGGATGAAGTTGCCGTCGAGCAACGTGGCCAGCGAGTCATGGCCGAAGTTTTTTACCGCCAGCGCTTCACGGTGCTCGAACGGCCGGGTCGAGCCGACCGCATGCAGGCGTCCGAGCAACTGGCCCAGGCGATACAGCTGATCGAGGTTGCCTGGCTCCGGTGCGCGGCCACCACGGCGGGGGAACAGGGTGAAGCGGAAACCGTTGTGTTCATGCAGGGTTTCACCGTTGTGGATCAACGGCGCCACGACCGGCACCTCGCAGTCGGCGAGTTCGGCGGTGAACTGGTGCTCCTCCAGAATCGCTTCGTTGGTCCAGCGTTGCGGCCGGTAGAACTTGGCGATCAGCGGCTCGGCGTCTTCGATACCAACTTGATAGACGCGGTTTTCGTAGCTGTTGAGCGCCAGGATGCGCGCGTCGCTGAGAAAGCCGATGCTTTCGACGGCATCGAGCACGAGGTCTGGTGTGAGGGTTTCAAACGGGTGGGCCATGCTGACTCCTGCGCGCAGCAGGCTGCTGCGTCCGGCCAGGCATGGTAGCGCAGACGGGGCTTCTATAGTGTTTGGGCTTGATATGAGTGTTGTCCGGGATGACGCCTTCGCGAGCAAGCCCGCTCCCACATTCGACCGCAGTCTTCTGAATTAACTCGGTCAAATGTGGGAGCGGGCTTGCTCGCGAAGAGGGCTGTCAGGCGCCGACGACTCCGCCATCCTCGCGAGTAATCGCCATCACCGAAGACCGCGGCTTGCCGTTTGGCAGATGCTCGGGGAAGGTGGAGCCGCCGTTTTCACCCGGGTGCTGGATCCCGACAAACAGGGTTTTCTGGTCCGGCGAGAAGCTGATCCCGGTCACCTCGCAGCCCACCGGCCCGACCATGAAGCGGCGAATTTCGCCGGTCGCCGGATCAGCACAGAGCATCTGGTTGTTGCCCATGCCGGCAAAGTCTCCGGCGTTGCTCACATCACCGTCGGTCAGAATCCACAGGCGTCCAGCCTTGTCGAAGCCCAGGCCGTCCGGGCTGTTGAACATGTTCTGCGGCGTGATGTTCGAGGACCCGGCTTTTGGCGTACCGGCATGTGCGCCCGGGTTGCCGGCCACTACAAACAGGTCCCAGGCAAAGGTGTGCGAGGCGTGATCGTCGCGCTCGGTGCGCCAACGTAGGATCTGCCCGTAGACGTTCTTCTCCCGCGGGTTCGGCCCGCCCACCGGTTGCCCGTCTTCGCCACGTTTGGCGTTGTTGGTCAGCGTGCAGTAAACCTGGCCATCCTTGGGGCTGACCACGATCCATTCCGGGCGATCCATGCGCGTGGCTTTTACTACACTGGCGGCGAGACGGGCGTGGATCAGTACTTCGGCCTGATCGGCAAAACCGCTGCTGGCATCGATGCCATTTTTGCCGTGGGTCAGTTCGATCCATTCACCCTGGCCTTTCGGGTGATCGGCGTTGCCGTCGCCCGCATCGAAACGCGCCACGTACAGCGTACCGTGGTCGAGAATGTCGCGGTTGGCCTTGGGGTTCTTGTGGTCGATCTTGTCGCGGCTGACGAATTTGTAGATGAACTCACCGCGCTCGTCGTCGCCCATGTACACCACGGCATGGCCATCGCCGGTTTCGGCCAGGGCCGCGTTTTCGTGTTTGAAGCGGCCCAGGGCCGTGCGTTTGACCGGCGTCGACTGCGGATCGAATGGATCGATTTCCACCACCCAGCCGTGACGGTTGAGCTCGTTGGGGTTCTTGGCCAGGTCGAAGCGCTCGTCGTGTTGATGCCAGTTGATTTCTTTGCTGGTCACCACCGCGCCGTAGCGTTTTTGTGCCGGGTCGAATTTCTGCTCGGCGTTGCTGCTGCCGAAGCAGTCGGTGAAGTTCTCTTCACAGGTCAAATAGGTGCCCCACGGTGTCTTGCCGTTGGCGCAATTCTGGAAGGTGCCGAGAACGTTCTTGCCGTGGGGATCGGCGGCGGTTTTCAGCAGGGCATGTCCGGCGGCCGGGCCGCTCAGGCTGATCGGTGCATTGCCGTGAATGCGGCGGTTGTAGCGCGAGCCCTGGACGAACTGCCAGTGGCCGTTCTTGCGCTGCACTTCAATTACCGACACACCTTCGCAGGCCAGAGCCTTGCGCACTTCCTCTGCCGATTGCGGCATGCCGCCGTGGGCGTAGAGGTAGCGATAGTTGGTGTATTCATTGTTGATCGCCATCAGCGCCCGGTCTTTTTCGCCGGGAAATTCGAACAGGCTCATGCCGTCGTTGTTGTCGCCGAACTGGGCTTCCTGATGTTCGGCGCTGCCGTTGCCGCTTGGGTCGAACGCCGGGCCGTTCTTGTGCAGAGGCTGGCCCCAGCTGATCAGCACCGAGGACTTGTAGCCCGGTGGCAGGGTGATGGTGTCGCTTGTGGCGGCGGCAATACTGTCGAAACCCAACAACTGGCTGTTACCGGCGCTGACGCTGGCTGCCATCACGCTGCGGCTCAGCAGGTTGCCGCCGAGGAACATCGCGGCGCCGCACAGGGCGCCCGCGCTGATGAAGCCGCGACGGCTGAGGCCGACCATGTTTTCGAGGTCGGTGGACTGGTTTTCTTCTAATAGACTCATTTCAGGCTCCCTGCGGTTTTGCAGACACCTTAATGGTGAGTAATGAACCTTTTGTTGCAGTTTTGCTTAAAGCGGCGTGCCCAGCAGTACCCTGGACGGCGAAAACTCCACGCGCACCGGCTTGCCGCCCGTCAGCCCCAATGCTTGCAAATGACTCGGTTCGTCCAGGGCGCAGAGCGTCAGGCCGTTGGGCAGGGTGATGCGCACTTCGCTGGGGCCATCGTCTGCGTCGAGAATCTTCTCGATGGTGCCGCTGAAGCAATTGTTTCCCGGCGTTTCGGCTGAATCGATTTCCAGCACATCGAGCCAGCCGGCCTTGATCAATGCCACGACTTCGGTGCCGATTTGCAGCTCCAGGCGCTCGGTGCTGTCGTGGGTGATCTGCGCGTCGACGATCACGCCTTCGGCGACTTCGAGGCGAATCAGGTCGTTGCGCCCCTGAGGTTCGATCGCCACCACCTTGCCGTGCAACTGGTTGCGCGCGCTGGTGCGCAGCATCAGACGCCCGAGCAGGTCGAGGTCGCTCGCGTCTTCAGCAGCTTCCAGCACCTGGGCCTGCAAGGCTTGCAGCTTCTGGTACAGGCGCAACACCCGCTCACCTTCGTTGGACAGGCGCGCACCGCCGCCGCCCTTGCCGCCGACAATCCGCTCCACCAGCGGCTTCTGCGCCAGGTTGTTCAGCTCATCGATCGCATCCCAGGCAGCCTTGTAGCTCAGGCCCGCGCTTTTTGCCGCGCGGGTGATCGAGCCTTGTTCGGCGATGTGCTGCAGCAGGGCGATGCGCTGCGGACGGCGGACAATGTGCTGGGACAGCAAGGTTGGCAAAGACATGGCTAGTCGCTTTGGGTGGTGACGGTGGTGAGGACGTTGGCCGCTTGGACCGCGCGAGTCAAGTCAGGGTGTCTCGCCGGGTTTTGGTGTGCGGGCCAGGCAATAGACGTCGACCCTCGCCGCACCAGCCTCTATCAGCAGGCGAGCCAGGGCCTGGGCCGTGGCGCCGGTGGTCAGGACGTCGTCGATCAGGGCCAGGTGCTGGCCATTGACGACCGCGCCAGGCGCCAGGGAGAAAGCATTGCGCAGGTTGTTTCGGCGGGCTTCGGCGTTCAAGGCCTGTTGGGCGTCGGTGTCCTGGGTTCGTAGTAGCAATCGTTCGTCGCAAGGGATATCAAGACTGGTACTCAACCAGTGAGCCAGCATCGCCGCCTGGTTGAATCCGCGCTGGCGCAGGCGTCGGTTGGCCAGCGGCACCGGGATCAGCGCATGAGGTCGCAGCAGATCGTCTTCGAAGCGATGTTGCAGGTATTGAGCAAGAAGTTCGGCGAGCAGGCGGCCAAATGGCCACTTTGCGTTGTGTTTGAAGCGGGTGATCAGGCTGTCTACGGGAAAGCTGTAGGTCCAGGGTGCAATCACTTGTTCGAAGGCCGGTGGCTGCTTCAGACATTGGCCGCAGGTCAGGCCTGCGGCCGGGAGCGGCAGGGCGCAGGTCTGGCAGTGATCGCCGAGCCAGGGCAACTCGATTTCGCAGACTGTGCAGACAGGAGGGATGCCGTCGGCCGTTTCATCGCACAGCAAGCATGATTGTTTGTTTTTTAACCAGATGTAAACCGGTCCTTTGTATCGTGGTTGACAGCGCATCGCTCTTCCTTAAATATGCCGAAACATCTGTGAAGCGGCTGTGAAATTCCATTACCCGGCCGCCTGCCAAAGCATAATTCAAAGGAAACGCCCATGAGTGCCAGCACCACTGCAACCCTGCGTCATGACTGGACTTTGGCCGAAGTCAAAGCACTCTTCGTTCAACCATTCAATGACCTGCTGTTCCAGGCGCAGACGGTGCACCGTGCGCATTTCGACGCCAACCGCGTCCAGGTGTCGACCCTGCTGTCGATCAAAACCGGCGCCTGCCCGGAAGATTGCAAATATTGTCCGCAGTCCGGTCACTACAACACCGGCCTGGAAAAAGAAAAACTGATGGAAGTGCAGAAGGTTCTCGAAGAGGCCGCTCGCGCCAAGGCCATCGGTTCGACCCGCTTCTGCATGGGCGCGGCGTGGAAACACCCGTCGGCCAAGGACATGCCCTACGTACTGAAGATGGTCGAAGGCGTGAAAGCCCTGGGCCTGGAAACCTGCATGACCCTCGGTCGCCTGGATCAGGAGCAGACTGAAGCGCTGGCCAAGGCCGGCCTCGACTACTACAACCACAACCTCGATACCTCGCCTGAGTTCTACGGCAGTATCATCACCACCCGCACCTACAGCGAGCGCCTGCAAACCCTGGCCTATGTGCGTGACTCGGGGATGAAGATCTGCTCCGGTGGCATTCTCGGCATGGGCGAGTCGCTGGACGACCGCGCCAATCTGCTGATCCAGCTGGCCAACCTGCCGGAGCACCCGGAGTCGGTGCCGATCAACATGCTGGTGAAAGTCGCCGGTACGCCGCTGGAAAATGCCGACGACGTCGACCCGTTCGATTTCATCCGCATGCTCGCGGTCGCGCGCATCCTGATGCCGCAATCCCACGTGCGCCTGTCCGCCGGCCGCGAAGCCATGAACGAACAGATGCAGGCCCTGGCGTTCTTTGCCGGTGCCAACTCGATTTTCTACGGCGAAAAACTGCTGACCACCGCCAACCCGCAGGCCGACAAGGACATGCAACTGTTCTCGCGTCTGGGCATCCTGCCGGAAGCCCGCGAAGAGCACGCCGACGAGGTGCATCAGGCAGCGATCGAGCAGGCGCTGGTGGAGCAGAAGAGCAGCGAGCAGTTCTATAACGCGGCGGTTTGAGCAACCACTGCGTCCACTGAATGAATGCAAAACCCCTGTGGGAGCGAGCTTGCTCGCGATAGCGTCAGGTCCGTCGACATCAATGTTGAATGTGAAGCCGCCATCGCGAGCAAGCTCGCTCCCACAGGGATCGCATTCATTTTGATTTCTGTGATCTGAACTTCGAGGCCTGCATGTCTTTCGATCTCGCCGCACGCCTTGCTGCCCGTCGTGCCGAAAATCTCTATCGCCAGCGCCCGCTGCTTGAAAGCCCGCAGGGGCCGCAAGTGGTGGTCGATGGCCAGCCGTTGCTGGCGTTCTGTAACAACGATTACCTGGGCCTGGCCAATCATCCGCAAGTGATCGAAGCCTGGCGTGCTGGCGCGTCGAAGTGGGGTGTGGGTGGAGGGGCATCACATCTGGTCATCGGCCATAGCGCCCCGCACCATGCCCTGGAAGAAGCGTTGGCCGACCTGACCGGTCGCCCGCGCGCGCTGCTGTTCACCACCGGTTATATGGCCAACCTCGGTGCGGTCACGGCGCTGGTGGGGCAGGGTGATACGGTGCTCGAAGACCGGCTCAATCATGCGTCTCTGCTCGACGCGGGGCTATTGTCCGGCGCGCGGTTCAATCGTTATCTGCACAACGACCCGGTGAGCCTGGCCAAACGCCTGGAAAAAGCCACCGGCAATACGCTGGTGGTCACCGATGGCGTGTTCAGCATGGACGGTGATATTGCCGACTTGCCAGCGCTGGCCCGAGAAGCCAAGGCCAAAGGCGCCTGGTTGATGGTCGACGATGCCCATGGTTTTGGACCGCTGGGTGCCAACGGTGGCGGCATCGTCGAGCATTTCGGATTGAGCCAGGATGATGTTCCGGTGTTGGTCGGCACGCTTGGCAAAGCCTTTGGTACGGCGGGTGCCTTTGTGGCTGGCAGCGAAGAGCTGATCGAAAGTCTGATTCAGTTTGCCCGTCCCTACATCTACACCACCAGCCAGCCACCGGCGCTGGCCTGCGCCACGTTGAAAAGCCTGGAACTGCTGCGCAGCGAACACTGGCGCCGCGAGCATTTGCAGACGCTGATCCGCCAGTTCCGCCACGGTGCCGAACAGATTGGCCTGGAACTCATGGACAGCTTCACGCCGATCCAGCCGATCATGATCGGCGATGCCGGGCGTGCGGTACGCCTTTCGCAAATGCTGCGCGAGCGCGGGTTGATGGTGACCGCGATTCGCCCGCCCACCGTGCCCGCCGGCAGGGG